>JAOUKN010000192.1 GCA_029882515.1 Candidatus Bathyarchaeota archaeon | reverse complement strand
GTTTAACATAGTTCCAACAAAGTTTTCTAATTGCTCAAAGAAGCCTTTGCGGTCTGCAAAACTCCATAAGTCATTTAAAGCGATTTCTACTTGTTCATATGAAAGTTCACCACTTCTAAAGGCTTCCCAAATCTTCTCGGATTCTTGTTCTGCTACATCAATCAACCTCTTCTTCCCTCTCCAAATCTTTTAGGATTAATCGAACATCAAAATTTAGAGCCTTTAGAACTTGGAGTAACTTTCGAAATCGTTCATTTTTGCGTTTAGGATTTTTTTTAAGCAGATGTCCATATTCATTGTAAAATTGACCGTTAAAGACATTTGGATAATCTCGACATAGCAATAGAAGCATGTCTAACTCTCGATCAATTCGTTTTTGGATTCTTCGCATGTAAATGCAATATACAATGTCCCTTCTGACTCTACCTAGTTTTTTCTTTTCGTCTAGGTTTTCAAGCCATTTTTTCATTCGCCAAGTTATCAACTTTTGAACCACTCTGGATGTGAATTTGAGGCTTGGTGAAACATGAGAAGAACCCGAAGACTTCTCATGCTTGCAGAGAGCCGAAGGATAACTCTTCACCAAGCCTAGATTAAACGGTCAGCGTGACTTTTTCTTAGCGATTTTTAACGGTTCGACTTGAACCTTGATCTCTTCTTTCTTAGAAGCGATTCGCAATTCAGAAACGGGAATTTTGACTTCAACAACTTTTTTCTTTCGCTTCATGTGATTAGCCCCATTCTTCGATTTATCTCTTCAACTTTCTTGTTATAGGTGTTAATCAATTTCTCTAATTTCGCATTTTCTTTTCTAGAATATTCGTTTTGAGCACTTATTGAACGGTTTAATCTTTCTTGCTTTTTGTTGTGTTCATCAACTAATTCGTTAATTTTTTCGTTGTAATCGGCAATTATTTTCTCATACTCTCTATGTTTCTCAATATATCTAGCCTCAGCATCACGCAGTTGTTCCAATTCTTTATCAAAGAGTTTCCGCACTTCTTCCAGCTTTTCTTCTTTTGTTTTGAGATTCTCAATAATTTTGTTCATGTTTGCCTCAAAGTTGTCTCTGAAAAGTTGCATCGCTTCCAACTTCAAATCCGTGATTTTTGATTCTTTTTCAACACAATCAAAGATTGTCTGCAAAGTCAATTCTTTCGTTAATTTCATTTTATCTGAAGTTTCTTCTATTGAAGCATCTGTCTTGATTCTTTCTGTTTGCTCGGATTTTTGTAGGTCCAAAAACTTACCGTAAAGACTAGGATAAGCTTCCTTCCAACCTAATCCGAACTTGCGATTCATGTAACTCTCGAACTGCTCACTACTTCTGAAATGACTTAATTCCTCTGCTTCTGCTTCTTCTGGAAGGTCAAAAGAGATTTTTTCGCTCATAGAATCACCTTAAACCAAGATTGTGTCTGCTAAGGCAGTTCCACGCTTCGATTGGAGATACGGGTAATATTCTCCACTCATTATGGCTTTAGACGCTTTTGCTTTGCTGATTCGCTTCTCTGTCTTAGAAACTTTCACAAATTCATGATTAAGCGATAACCCTTGCTGGCAAACTCCAAAGTCAACCAGAAACGGCTTTTTGCCCTTCATTATCTGTCCTTTGTGATCAAATGAATGCACCACGAATTTCAAGTAAGCGTTTGGTTTGTTGCTTGGGATTTTAACGCTATAGGATATTTCAAAGAATGCTTGCATGGGTTCTAAGGTATATGTGTTAACAGCACTTTTCCTTAGAATGAACTTGCCTTTAAGGACCTTAACTAAGCCTTCTCGCTCTATGATTCTAGCCATTTTTTCTTTAGTGAAGTTGTCCCCTTTAACTGTCATTTGAGTCATTACTCTTCAACCTCTTCCTTTCTTTGTTGGCGACGCTTCCATTTTTCATGCAGAATGTCTTTCAGACCCTTGCCTTCCGCAAGTTCTTCGTCAGTTGGAATCTTGACCGTGAAACTCTTCCCTGTTTCCTTCATGGCTTTTTCTTTTCGCAAAAATAGCTCGTTAAGCACCGCTTTGGCTTCTTTTCCTTGCTGACCTCTTCGAGCTTCCATGTCCATTAAAAAGTTCATCATGGCTTGAGGACTATCGAAACCTCTCTTCTCTTCTGGATTTACTCTCGAAAACGGAATCGTGCCCGAACCACTTTCGCCATTACCACCAGAATCTAAAAGAACTTCTGTTTGCTGAAGTTTTGCGATTCGCTGTTCCATAGGCAAATCTGGATTTTCGATTTCGCTCAAAATATCTTGAGCTCTGCTTTGGCCG
>JAOUKN010000078.1 GCA_029882515.1 Candidatus Bathyarchaeota archaeon | reverse complement strand
ACATAAGTGGGATCCTCAACCGTTTCTACAAAATCCAAACTTTGACCTTGTTAAGAAAGTGGGTGACGCCCACCTCTTTGCGGTCTCATGCAAGCATCCAGAAGTAGCCTTCCAAGACGACTTCGAGTACGACAGTCCAGATGAAACCGGATGGGAATTCTATATATACCCAGAGTGCGAGGGAACCGGCTTCGGTGAGGCGACAATAAGCTCAAATCATACTTATCATGGAAACAAAAGTCTTCTGATAACTGCAAAAAGAGACAAAGAATGGTACTATGTCTGCTCGGTTTACAAAAATGTGCATCTTTGGGATACTAGTAACGTGACTTTATCATTCTACTTAAATGCGACGAGCGGCTTCAACAATGATCTCGACCATTCGGCAGTAATAGTTACCGATACTTCAGGGCAACGTGCAATAACCCTATCAACGTTATACGCCCATATCAGTTCAGAGTATATCGAGTTACCTAAGTCCCAAGGCTTCTTCGAATTTAACCTAAGCGAGATATGGTACCAAAAATATAACTCCACATTACCGACCGACTTTTCTATATACCTAAAAAACTTTGACGCTGATGGAATTGAAAATATAGTTTTCTTCGATTACATCCAACTGGTGTGCAACAATACGTACCATAACTACGACTAATTTGCATGGACCGTTCTGTATGTACAATCGTCATGACAGCATGCATGCATCGAGTATTTCGATATCAAATCCACTAACAGAATCGCACGCGCAAATGACTAATAGTTGGTTATCAATTTGCATTCGTGCTCGGTTAACGAAACAGATATTTCTTGCATACAAGTAAAGATTTATTTGAAGTTGACTCAAAGGAGACAAGGATAATAAAGCTTGTTAAAGCTAGTTGAGGCGACTTCATGAAAATTCTCCATCTAATTGACGCCTTTGACGCCAGATTTGGGAGAGATCAAATAAAATTAGTAGAGTTACTAGAAAAAAGAGGATACCAAAATACGGTAATTACATCCAAATACTCTTCAGATTGGAGATTCACAAAAAAAACAGAATTCAAGAGTTGGGAGAAAAGATTTTCACAAACAGAAATAATACACGCGCCAAGTTTCAAAATTCCCACTCCTTTTTCAAACGAGCTCTCACCCATCTATCTGCCTTCCAGACAAATCCTACGTAATTTTGACATCATCCACGCATACACTTTCAACACATATTCATCTCTTTTGGGTGCCGCCTCAAAAATAATAAGAAAATCCAAAGTTGTCATGAGATCAGACTTATCATCAGCTACATACAATAAAACCAAGAACGCCCCATTCCAAAGAACGATAGCAACCTATCCCTTCAAAATTGCGGACGCAGTTTACACCTTTACATTCTTAGAAAAACAGTATCTTACCAATTTGGGTGTTAATAAAAACAAAATTCGAGTAATACCCGTTGGAATAGACTACAAGAAATTTTCAAAAGCCACAATAACAGATGAAGACAAACACGTCTCAATCGGGTACGTAGGCAGACTCTGTCCACAAAAAGGAGTACGCAGAATAACAGCGTCTCTACAAAGAATACTAAGCGAAGAGAAAAACGCCTCGGTGACCTTTGCAGGCGGAATAGAAGATGCAGACTATGCCGAAGAGGTATTGGCTTCGCTGAGAACGTACAGAAACTTTGAGTATCTTGGTTGTCTGAGCGACGTTCTACCATTTTACAAGATGTGTAACATAATACTTGCACCCTCGATATTGGAAACTGGCGCTATAACCGTCCTAGAAGCGATGGCTTCGGGTAAAGCCGTAATTGCTTCCAACATTAACCCGATCAAAGAGTATATAGAACACGAACGCACTGGCTTTCTTTTCACCGAAGAAAAAGAAGTGTACCTGTACCTAAAGAAACTAATAGAAAACCCCAAACTAATCAAGGAAATCGGAAGAAGAGCAAGAAAAGAAGCAGCAAAATATGACTGGAACCTCATAATCGGCAGATACGAGGAGATGTACAGAAGTGTTATGTAAATGAAAATAGCTGAAGTTGTGTCGTCTTTTTATCCCAATATCGGCGGAATAGAGAACGCAGTACATTTTCTCGCCAGAGAATTAGTTGAACGCGGCCACGACGTATACGTAATCACCCTCAATGGAAAAGTCACCGGTGAGATCATAGACGGAATCCATGTGCATAGATTAAAACGCTTAATTCACCTACCCTTAATGCCTCAGAAAGAGTTCGACATCGCACGCATGTGCAGGTGTGAAGAGTTTGACGTCGTTCACATTCACAGCATAGAACCATTATGTCTTCAAGAGATGTTAATCTCAAAGTATTTGAACGGTAAGCCCATAGTTGCTACCTTGTTTTCAATTGAGGGCTGGATGCACCATCCACGTTTGCCCATACGCTTAACGGCTGGCCCCTACGAAAGAATTGCCCTGAGACTCGTAAGAAAAGCTGATATTTTTCACGTAAAAAATGAAGGGGACAAAGCGATGCTGATTAAACTTGGTTTCAATGCCAATCGAATACTTCTGATTCCCGACGGAGTTCCAAAACATGCCTTTGATGATTTTGACGGAAGCGCCTTCCGAAACAAATACGGTTTGATGAACAAAAAAATCGTGTTGTACGTGGGTAGACTACATCATGCCAAGGGAATTCATATCCTTATTGAAGCCATGGCCGAGGTCATTAAGCACAGATCAGATGTCACAACTGTTCTAGTGGGGCAAGATGTAGACATGAAATCCCATCTGGTTTCCGCAACCAAGTCATTGGGAATTCAAAATCATGTGATATTTACAGGGTATATTTCAGAGAAAGAGAAATTCCAAGCATACTCAGCTTGCGACATCCTCGTTTTGCCAAGCCTCTACGACCTGGTTGAAGCTTACTCCATAGTCATATCTGAAGCTTGGGCTCAAAGGAAGCCAGTGATCGCGAGTGCTATAGGAGCATTACCACATAGAATCAAGCATGGAGTAAACGGCGTATTAGTCCCACCTTCAAATCCGAAGGTGCTTGCCAAAGCCATAATTGAGATATTAAGAGACCCGCAAAAGGCGAAAACCTTGGGAGCCAATGGCCACAAAAACGTAGCTACGTGGCCTGATGTAGCCAAAATGCTGGAAAAAGCTTACTTCGTGGCAAGCAAGCATTAACGTCACTAATGACCTTGCATATTTGGATGAATGCCTAGGTTTTATTCATATCTTCCGATTCACGCGAATTCTTGTCTGAAGTGTTCTTGTACAGCCAAGAAGCTAAAGACAGCCTGTTTCTGCCACCCTCCTTTCTCACATTGATGACCCCGCGATCCGCCAACCTTGTTATTACCCTATGAGTTTGCACTTTTGAAAGCTTTGTTGCCCACCTTACGTCCTTTTGGAGCGCGGTTCCGCCTTCTTTCCAAATTGCCATACAAACCTCCTTCTCATCTTCACGTAAGACTTTCATAGCGCCCTCAAAAGAAGCCGGAAACCCTTCTTCAACGTTGAATGCTTGGTCTTTCTCGAGCACAATTTCAGGGAATACTACTGAGTACGTTACTACTCCGATGGTAAGAAACATGAATGCAGCGCCAATTATCACCAACATAGAGGCTCTCAACAATGAACTTCCTTGAAGAAAGGGGATAGACGCTGCCATCACAAACGTTAGTACAACGTAAAGAATGACAATAACATTCCTTCGCCGCAATCAGAGAACCTCAATCTTAGTTAGAACTTCATGAATAAAAGATTTTTCAACGCAAAAAATCGAGGTTTCAAATTTTGCTACCAACCAGTTACACCCAGAGTATTTAACCTCGGCACAGAAGTTCCACGTTTTGTTACCATTTCGTTACACTCAACATATTATTCCATCTAAGCCCATTCTTTTTTCATCATGACAACGAGAAAACTAGGCGATCTGCACAAGCAATTTCCAAACCGACTGACAAGGAATAGGAAAAAACCCTGCAAGGTGAGCATATGCTAAGAGTTTACAGAATAACACAACGCATATTCACCAAAATCGCGAACAACCCAAAGCTCTTACAATGCTATGATTGCGAAAAAGAGTTCGACGTAGGCAGTCTAGTAGTCTCTGTCACTTATAGCAATCGATGCAAACTAAGATGTTCAGATTGCGCGGTAAGATATGGTATAGTCGCGGAAAAAGATATTACCAAGTCTCAAAGAGCAAATTAGATAACTGAGATAGACTTGGGATAGTCCTTTCTACTAGAAACGCACTCCTGAAACCTCAAATAGTTGCCTTTTCACTCTTTGTCAAAAACACGTTCTTTCATAAATTGCTAAAGAACTACCCGCATATCTCGTCTCCATTTCATTTCATTTTCCAATGTTACTGGCACAAAAATGTGAGACATTCATACACATCGATGTTACGGATGAGAACCTGTGCATTCCACAAATCTTAATTCTGTTGAGCCGAATACCGTATTCCAATAATGAAATGGGGATGACCTCTTGAAAAAAATAGTTGCAGTCATGACGTTGATGTTCGTTTTATCCTTTATTGTGTCCTCTACCAGCGCGATTGAACCCGAACTTATCTGGACGTTCTATTGGGAAGGTATGGATGTCAGAATCTATGCCCCACATCAAGCCTATCCAGGCAACACAATGACAATAAGAATAGTCGTTGAGGCAAGAGAGGAACTCCACAATGTTACTGTGTATTTCAAGGTTCATGGTACCAAGTCTGAAGGCAATCAATCGTGGTACAATTCTTTCTATGCTCTCCGAAATGTAGACCTGTCTCATGGTCTGGTTGAAGACCAATACTTTGACGTGGACATCCCAGATGATGTAGACCCGGGTTTGGTTTACAGTCAGACATCTTGCTCCTGGAAAGTTCAGCGTGAGTCATCTTGGCAGGACCAGCTTATCGATGGCGTATTTAGAGTCACTTACCTAAGAAACAAACCCTACGAAGACCTTCAGGTAACATACAATCAATTACTTGCAGATTATAATTCATTAGTAAGTAGTTACAACACTCTTCAGACAGACTACGATTCTCTTCAAGTCAAATACAACAACTTACAAACTCTCAACTCTACTTATCACAGCCTTCTCTCAGACTATTCATCTCTACAAGCCAGTTTCAATGAATTAAAGTCAAAGTATGAATTTGGAGGCGAAATGGCCAACGCCCTTAACTTGATGTACGTCTTTATTGAAACAACAGTAATCTTCAGCGCAACAACAATTTACTTTTTGCTAAGAAAACAAAAACTCAAAAAACAAACCTGACCTTGTACAGTTCCGAAACGGCGTGCACTTAATATACAATTTTTGCCCAAAGCATTCTACGTGTCTCAGGTTGTCATCTTCGTTTATTTAGAAAAACTCTTATTGAAAGGGTATTACAAGTTTCAAGACGATGTAACGTGAAACACAAAATTCTGGCCCCCACAATTCTTCTAATACTCTTCGTTTCCTCAGCTCTCATCGCAAACGCTTCAGAACCCGAAACCATTATGCCCTTGGAAGACACATACGTCGACGCTTTTTCAATTGATACTCCTTTTGGTGATGAAGACTATTTAGAAGTTTCAAATTATGCAAGCGGACTTTCTATCATTGCATTGATGTTTGACATCTCAAAAGTTACACATGTTTTCAACGCGTCGTCTGAAGTAAAGTTGCGGCTCTACTGCTTCTATGTTGCCTCTCCACACATCGTCGGTATCCACTGGTGCCCAAACAACACTTGGAACGAAGAAAACCTAACCTTTGCTTCATTCAAGGGATTTTACAGAACCAACCCAGAAGATGTTGTCAGAGTGGATTCCATAGACGTTTGGTACGAATGGAAAGTAACCAATTTCGTGCGGAATGCAGTGGAAGAAGACCATGAGAATATAACGTTGACTCTAGAGGTCAAAGACCCACTCGAAGGACCAGCACGTTCACTTTTCGCCTCAAAAGACCAAACACCCCAGGACCGCGAGTACAGTCCACAACTAGCCTTCACGTATGGTGAAACTGAGACAAACTCTCCAGACATAACCATCATAGTCGCAATAGGGCTAACAGCCACTGTAGCAATCATTTTTCTAGCTTGGAAGTTCTCAGAAAGACACAAAACAAAAACTCGACACCGCAAAATACGGTCTAAATCACATCTCAGACGAAGACAAGAAAAATAGATGTGCACACACAGTTGATCACTCAATCCCTCAACCATGCAAGCCTATTCAAAACGGACTACCCCCCCTAGGTAGGGGGGTCTATAAAGAGAGAGACTAATGCATACACCTCACCATACACACAAACACCCACAAAAGAAACACATTTTAACGCCAAACCTCTCTACGAGAAGATGCCAATGATAATAGTAAAGATGCTCACCCTCGGACCATTATACACAAACTGTTACATCGTAACCTGCAGTGAAACCAAAGAAGCACTGATCATAGACCCCGGATTCGAAGAAAAAAAAGACGCCGAGAAAGTTCTAAAAGAGGTAAAACAACAAGGTTTACACGTCAAGTACATCGTGAACACACACGGTCACCCCGACCACATAGGAGGCAACAGAATAATCAAAGAAGCAACCAACGCACTCATCTTAATCCACGAATACGACGCACCAATGTTGACCGATGTTGCGAGAGAACTGCCAATGTCGTTTGGGCTTCAAATGATGTCTCCACCAGCAGACAAAACGATTCACGAAGGAGACCTTATCCAAGCTGGAAAAACTACGCTTAGGGTTCTTCACACACCGGGACACAGCAAAGGCAGCATATCCCTCCTAGGCAATAACATCATTTTCACCGGAGACACACTGTTCGCAGGATCCATAGGCAGATACGATCTCCCCGGCGCATCCTACAAAGAAATCATACACTCCATCAAAAGGCTAGCAACACTACCGGAACACGTGAAAGCGTATCCAGGGCACGGCCCGACAACCACAATAGGCAAAGAGAAAAACAGCAATCCCTTCTTACAAATGAGCATATGATCGTTTACAAAGTTCCCTTGAACAAATCTTCTTCTCTCGAAATGTTTAGATCCTCTACCGAGAAAGCCTCGTCTAATTCTGCTCGCCTCAAGTTCTTGATAATAACCACAGGCACAGTTTCTTTTCCTTGCCCCATAACAAGCTCTGCAGCAGAAGCAATTTCATCTACTATGGCAACATTTTTCACTTTCAACACATAATCAAACAAATCTTTCTGACCTCGATAATCTTTGAAGGGATTAATCCCTGCTATTCCTATAGCAAACTCAACTTGCCCTCTTCTAAACGGACGACTGTACGTGTCACACACAATGACTGCCACATTTCTACCAGTTAATTTCATAATTCGAGACCGTATTCTTTTCGCGGATTCATCTGAGTTCTTAGGTAAGAGCGCATAGGAGGCTTTGCCAGATACGTTGGACTTATCTATTCCCGCATTTATACATATCAAACCTCTTTCGTTTTCTATAATGAATATCTCTGGAGTAACTTTCACGATTCTTTTCGCCTCCCTCAGCACCAACTCAACGAACCTAGGGTCTTTCAACGTAATCTTCGCTATTTCTTCCGCTCTTTCAGACGGTTTCACATCCCTCAAATGGACTATTCTTCCCTCCGCCTTTGACACCACTTTTTGTGCAACAGCCACAATGTCCCCATCGTCTATAGATACGCTGTTCTTCTTTGCAGTTTCAACGATTATTTTCGCAAGACTGTCTCCAGCTTTCACTAAGGGAAAACCTTCAAGACCTACGATACTGACAATTTTCGCCTGCATATCATACCCTTCAAACCGAATTCGCACAGTTCCCTTTCTCTATACAAGAAACTTAGTGATATACTTTCAATAACAGACTTGTAAATGCTTGCATCAAAAAACTGGCAAAGTTGAAATTTGATTTTGTCGTGATGAGACATGGAGAAAATCTCTAAAGGCGGAACTGCCAATAAGGAGAATGCTTATTTTAATGCGCTTCGTCAAAAGCCTTGATGCTAGCTTGAAGATTCAACTAAATCAGTTAATCACGCCTTTCGATTTAGAGCAAACCTTAAGATGCGGTCAGTCGTTTCGATGGAGAAAACTGAGCGACTGGTGGTATGGTGTTGTCAACGAAAAAGTTGTAAAGATTAGACAGATCGAAGATGAGTTGCGATTTCAAAGCTTTCCAGAAAAAATGAATGCCAACTTTGTGAAGAACTACTTTAGGCTGGATGACAACTTACCGCACATACTGTCCCAAATCAGTATAGATGAGCACATAAGAAAGGCTATTCAATGCTTCTCTGGGTTAAGAATCATCCGACAACAACCATGGGAATGCCTAATCTCTTATATCTGCGCAACATACAAGAACATTCCAGCAATTAAAGAAATGATTCTCAACTTATCCAAACGGTTTGGAACAAAAATAACATTTAACGGCCACGATTTCTACACATTTCCCAAACCCAGCGACTTGGCTAACTCAGATTGTGAAGAAATAAGAAAGTGTAAGCTAGGGTTCAGGGACAAGCGAGTTTTGAAAACCGCCAGAATTATACACAAGGAAAAACTTGATTTGGAAGCTTTGAGAAAAACAGACTATGAACACGCTAGAAATGAACTCTTGTCACTGCCCGGCGTTGGACAGAAAGTTGCAGACTGCGTCTTCCTCTTCTCTTTAGACAAACTCAAGGCGTTTCCCGTGGACGTTTGGATGAAGCGCATAATCCTAAAAAATTATTCTAGCTATTTTGAACCTTTGTTCATCGAAAAAATTCGGAACAAAAGATCGCTTACACCTCATGAATATAGAAAGATTAGCTTGTTTGGACAGAGATATTTTGGGCGATACGCGGGGTATGCGCAGGAGTATCTGTTTCACTACGAAAGGCATCAACCAAGACAGGATTTGAGATTATAGCTCCAACCTTACAAGAGGGAATTCTGGGTTTGTTTCGTCTTTTATGCGGAATCCTTTTTTCAAATAGAGCTTGACTGGTCCAGAAGGGTTGTTAGACGCCCCTTTTCTTGCAAATGTTTCAACAGCTTTGAAGCCTCGTTTCTTCAGGGCTAAGATGATGCTTTCAAGTAGTTTCATGCCTATGCCTCTTCCACGTAAAGCCTTTTGGGTAATGTATAGGCAGGAAAGAAAAACGGTGCCATCTTCTAACCGTCCAACTAGCTTAGACCCATAGC
>JAOUKN010000012.1 GCA_029882515.1 Candidatus Bathyarchaeota archaeon | reverse complement strand
AACAACTTGCTTTTACCTAGGATGCACAAATTATCACTCACCAGACTTAACACAATACAGCAGAGGTGTTATTTACTTCTTTTTACGGCGCCCATACCATCTACCAAAGCCTTCATTTATGTTGTTTTAAAACACCTCAGCCTCAATCACTACTATCGTTTCAAAAGCAACTTTCTCTCTAGCAGTAATCTTTGCCTTCAACCCAACTTTCCTGAAAGTTTTCAGCGTTTTGTCAACATCGGACAGGGTCGATTGTACTAAGAGAATTCTGCCATCCATTTCCAAATATTCTGGAGCATCCAACAAGAACCTATCAATGAGTCCTCGTCCATCAAATCCACCTGCCCACGCCTTTTCTATCCATGGTTTCTGGTCTTCCTCCTCTGAAGGTAAGTATGGAGTGTTAAAAAGGACGAGATCAAACTGTTTACCTTCCCTAATAGGTTGGAAGACATCTCCCCGTAGTATGTTCATTTTTCTCTCGACCCCGTTGAGTTTTGCATTTATTTTCGCACAGTAAACTGCGTAAGGATTTATGTCTGTAGCAATAACTTCCCGAGCTCTTCTCGCAGCTAGAATTGCCAATATTCCGCAACCTGTACCCATATCTAGCACAAACTCGTCTTTGTTCAGACGAAGATTTTCTGCAAGAAGAAAGGTGTCCTCAGCTGGCTCGTAAACATCCTCTAAAACGTGAAAAACGCAGTCATCAAAGAAGAGCTTCTTCATTGGTTTTCTGGATAACTTCATTAGTAAGGGCTCCAAAGTCTTCTGGGGTCAATTCCCAAACCCTTCTGTTGTGGAAAGATAAAGAATCAGCTAACTTCACTGCATTCCTTCCAGCCATTTTTCGTTTATGCAAAAAAGGAATAATAGCGTTCCTCACTTTCTTATTTCGTTGAGTGAACATCACCCGTACGAGTTCAAAAAAAGCTTCTTCGTCCTCCACTATGAAGGGCGGTTTTCTAGGTTTTAAACGAACAACCATAGAGTCAACTTTTGGTGGTGGACAAAACATCTTTCTAGGCACTTGTTCCAAAAGTTCGGTGCCCGTGAAATAATAGGCTGTGACTGTTAATCTTCCATAATCTTTGCCTTCAGCAGAGGAGGCTGCAAGTCTTTCTGCAAATTCTTTCTGGAACAGTAATACTGCGCAGTCAAATTTCCTTTGTAAGAGCCAAAATAACATAGGGGAAGAAATTGAATAAGGGGGAACTGAAACAACTTTGTTGAAGCATGGAACTGAAACGTTAAGAATGTCTCCTTCTATCAATTCCACATTCTTTAGATCGTTAAGCTCCATCTCTAACACCTCTACCAAATTCCTGTCCACTTCAACGGCAATAACTTTCTTGCATTTCTCAGAAAGCAACCTTGTAAGGAAACCAAGACCAGCTCCTATCTCCAGAATCACGTCTTCACTCGTTATAGAGGCATAGGACAATAGTCTTTGCAAAAGAGAACCATCTACAATGAAGTTTTGTCCCAAACGCTTTTTGGGTGAAACTTTGTAAAGGCGAAGTAGATGTTTCGTCTTTTCAAGAAGACTCATTATTTGAGCCACTAGGTCGCCCTTGTGAAGAAGCGATATTTACTCTCTTCAGACAACTCTTCTAAAACTCTTTTTGCAACAAGCTTCACTGGATCTGGAATATTGGTTCGCTGCTGTAAGTCCTTGAAACTTTTGAAAGAATTCCTTTCGCGTTCATTGATAATTTGCCACATGTATTTTTTGCCGATTCCAGGAATAAGCTCCAAAGCATGCATTCTAGGCGTTATTGCCTGTGCCGTATCAAAGAAATTAACAAACCAACTTTCACGATTGAGCACTATTTTCTCCACCACCGTGGGCAGTTCCGTTTTTGCAGTGGTAGTCAGTTCGTTATAGCCTATCCTACCAATGATATAGGTTATCTGATTTCGAGCATCTTTCCCCACATAAACTCTCTGAGATGGCTCAAGAACAACGCCTTCTCTTGCAATTGCCTCTAGAAGTGTGAAATATTCTTTGCCGATAACTTGAACTAGAGCACCTGCTCGGTAGCTTTGTCTACCTCCAGGTCTTCCGTGAGGAAGAAAATCAAGGACGTATGCATATTCTTCGTAACGCTTCTCAGACATCTGACTCATAGTCCTCCCTTACCTTGGTTTACTTCCACCTAAAATTTGCATGTGACACCTCCAGCCACTGGAATACTTAGGATCCCCACTGGTTAAACGTCTTCACGAAATAAACGTAGCCGTTATTTCTTGTCTTCATTGGAATGCACTAAACTGCTTTAATTCATAATAATATCTAATCAATATAATTATTTTGGCATAACACGTTTTGAAAGAACAAATATATTTGAAAGAACTTATCCGTTTTTCCGGTATTTGTTTAGAAAAGATAGGATATCTTCTAACTTAGAGGTCTCTATGATCTTACGTCCTCCAGCTAGGAAAACCCGAATTTCTTCAATGGATTCGGGCATGCAATTTACTATTTGAGATGCTTCTTCATCATCCAACTCGAATTGGTCAACAAGTTTAGCCATCAATTCTTTCGCGGTTTTAGAATTTAATTTGGAAAACTTTGCAGCAAAATCTAACGTTCTTCTTTGAAACTGGTCTAGTTTTTCTTCACCTATCTTATCTAGCACCTCTTTTACTTGTGGCACAGTAAGTACACGTTCTTTTACTTCTTTTTTAGGTATTTTCATCCCTCTTGGTGAGGATTAATATGTTCAGGACGCACAGTTATTTCTTTAGCGGCATTCCCTTGCTTAACGCTTATGACGTAACTTTTGCCTCTCTTATCCGTTATGATGCCGATTTTTCCATGATACCTTCGATGGGGTATACCTTTATGGACACTTGGATCTGTTTTGATTGCAACTTTGTCTCCTATCTTATAATCATAAAGGATTTTGCTGAGTCCTGATTTTCCTCGATCTCGTGGCTTTTTCCTTAAGAGAGAGCGAGTTTTTGCACGGTATCCTTTGGATTTTTTCATTTCATCACCTATTAATAATGTCGAGGACATCTAAGTCGAAGGGCTCAGCTTTAGCATTGACGACCTCTGCAACGCATGGTTTAGTTCGACCTTCGTCTCCTGTGATTAATTCTTTAATGTATAGCCCTCCTTGACATTGTATTCTCATTTCTGCGCTATCAGGTGCCAATCTCTTTATTTCTGCCTTATATATGTGCTTTTCTCGTACTCTGTTAGCTCTCCGGTGCAACACACGTAAAGGTGTTTGTTGGTGAATGGTTGCATTCGTTAAGGTTTCTTTTACCCGCGACAGTTCCTCGTTTGATACATTTCGGTCAAACCTAATGGTAACCTTGTAAACTTTTTCAGCCGTCTCCTTTTTCTTCAGGCTTCTTACAGCATCTTTATCTGCGAAATGGAGATTCACAACCTCAAGTTTTTCCTTTGCCTTCTCATTAATGGTTTCTGCAAGGGTTTCCAAGTCACCAAATCTTTTTACAGGTCTTTTAACTTCGAGGATGAAGGGTCTACCTTCTCCTAGCATGCGAACATCTATATCTTCTCTGCCAGCTGCATGAAGGGAAACATCATCTCCTTCAGTTGCTTTTAGAGCTGGATTTGCAATGATTTCTTCGATAGATTCTTGATACTTTTTTCCGGTCCAGTCACATTTGGGACACCCCTCGCCTCTACAGTTAGAGCAAAACCATTTTGATTGTGGTATTCCGCGTGCAAGTTTTCTGTATCTTCCAGCAATGTAGAGCGGGTTTGGTTGAATCTTGGTCTCCCTAGTGAAGGGGTTAATATGAATCACGATTTCAGGTCTTTTGTATTCGGTTTGTTTTTTCGTTATCTCTGAAAGCCTTTTGCCGATGTCACGGCTGAATTCGTTTTTCATGCTTTCTCCATGGTTTACATCGAATTCTGCCTTAAACTCGTCTTCTCTTTCCTCTATTTCTGTTGGCAGTTTCATACCTACTAGAAATGTGTTGTATTCATAATGTTTCAGTTTCTTAACAGACCTTTTTACCAAGTCTTCCAGCAGGTCAAATCGCCCTTCACAAAGGTAACATTCTCTCTTGTCTCCAACTCTCTTTTTTATTTTTCTTAATATTTCAGCTGCCATGCTACAGGCGCCGTTTGCAGCCAAAGTTTTGAGAAGCGTCACTCCCGTTTTTTTTCCAAGCAGTGCTTCTCGGTGGGCTTTCATGGTCAAGAGAAGCTTTAAGGTTTCACCTCTTTTTTGGTCATCTAGACCGTAGCCTAAGAGGGCAAATTGTCTTCCTAAACAGCAGTCGCAGAGTGGATGTTTCCCGAGCATTTTCCGTGTTTTCTCAAGTATTTCCATGGGATTTGCCTTTTTCTATATCGATGAAACTGAAGGGCGTTCTAATTTCATCCTTGCGGAATCGGAAATTTCTTTCCAAAAAAGGGAAGTCTTTTCCTTCTTAGAGTTTTCATCATCTTCTTCATCATTGAATACTGCTTTAGGAGTTCTTTAACTTCTTTTTCGTTCGTTCCTGAGCCTCTAGCCACTCGTTTTACTCGAGAAGATGTAAAGATTTTCGGGTTATCTCTCTCTTCTGGAGTCATGGATTCAATCATTACCTTCCATTTTTTTAGACGATCTTCCGCCATTTCCATCATTCCATCTGGAATGTTATATGACAGCCCTGGAACCAATTTCAGAATATGTCTAAGTGGACCTAAGCTTTTCATGGATTCAAATTGGTCATACATGTCAGTTAACGTGAACCTGCCGCTTAGAAATGCCCTCATCTTCTTTTCGGGCAGGTGCACTTCTGCTTCACGAACTTTTTCGATGAGGCTTTCGAGATCGCCCATACCTAGGAGTCTGCCGACGAAGCGTGATGGAACGAAGGGTTCTATGTCATTGATCTTTTCCCCTGTACCAATGAATTTTATGGGTGCTCCGATGGCGGCGACTGCAGAGAGGGCGCCGCCTCCTCTTGCGGAGCCATCGAGTTTTGCAACGAAGATTGATCCTATAGGTGTGGCGTCGTGAAATGCTTGTGCTTGTATTGCTGCTTGTTGACCTATGGTTCCATCAATGACTAAGATTACCTCGTCTGGTCTAATTGCTTTTTCAAGCATCTTCATCTCTTGGATGAGACTTTTCTCCTCTTTGTGGCGCCCAGCAGTGTCAATGATAACAACTTCATAATCATCGAATTTTCTTAATCCGTCTGAAGCGATGACTGCGGATTTTTTGGCTTTAGGGTCTCCATATATGGGAATTTTTATCCGATTTGCTAGTTGTTGCAGCTGTGCGTATGCTCCGGGGCGGTAGGTGTCCGTACAAACTAGTGCTGTCTTTAGTCCCCTTTTCTGGAAGTACCTTGCCAGTTTTGCGGCACCTGTGGTTTTGCCTGAACCTTGGATTCCAACAAGCATAATGATTTTCCTTTTTCCAGGTTCCACTTTTAATGGAACTGGTTTTTCACCTAAGAAACGAGTCAGTTCCTCATAGACCACTTTTATTACATGTTCTCGCCTTGAAACTCCTGGTGGAACCTTCTCTTTAAGGGCTCTGTCTTCTATTCGCTTTGATATTTCAAGGACCAGTTTTACGTTCATGTCTGCTTGCAGCAATGTTCTTTGGATGTCACGGGCTAACTCTTTGACGGTTTCCTCGTCAATAACTGGCGCTCGAAAGACCTTCTTTAAGGCATCGTAAAGCGATGAACCGAGACGGTCTAAAGCCATAACTTTTCTCCAACTTAAACTGGACTTACTTTTAAATAAACCCAACGATGTTTTGAGTGGCGCGCACAAACGAGCCAAAACACATAAAGGACTAAGCCAAAAAATGGTTAGTCACGGCTTGGAGGCAACAATAAGATGGCGAGTATAGCCCTTGTGAGAGACGTAATGTCAAAAGACGTCAAAGTAGTACAATCAGATTCTACTGTCAAAGAGGTGGTAGCTACTATGAACAAGTTCAACATAGGTTCCATAGTAGTTGTGCAAGACGACAGGCCAGTAGGAATTATAACCGAACGCGACATACTCAGAAGGGTGGTGGAGCCATGTTTAGCGCCAGAAACCATAACCGCAAGGCAGGTCATGACCAGCCCAGTGTTAACCATCAGCGAAACAGCCAGCATAGAAGAAGCGGCTGAACTTATGACAAAGAAGAAAGTTAAAAAGCTTCTAGTCATAAGCAACCAGAAACTTGCCGGAATAGTGACACTCACAGATATCGTAACTCAAGTGCCTACCATGCTATCTATACTGAAAGAACTCTTCAGACCTTATCAAGGACCTTTCTGAGATAACTCTTGTCATTTCGGTGCATGCATACATGGAAAGGTACTCAATTAGCGTGTCGAGCATTAAGCAGAAAGAAGTGCCAACATTCACGGGGGCTTCCCTTTAGATAATCCCAATGAGTAAACTCCTATTATTACTGGCTTCATTAAGATAGCTGTTGCAATGAGTGTGGAATATAGGGATAGCGAAATAAATCCTGAATTTAACAAGATAAACTGAACAATCAGGCTTGTGCTGAATCTTACACTAAGCCCTAGACCCAGCAACAAAGAGTATTTATTTCCAAGCAATTTTCGGAAAAGCAAAAAAGAAGATGAAAGTTTCGAACCTTTCGAAACAGCCCAGATGAGTACAATCATTGATGGGTATATAAGAAGAGAGGTTACGGAAACCGAGGCGCCTATGCTTAGAAAGAAGAGGGGGGAAAGAAAGATGTAACCCAAAAATTCTACTGCCCTCTCGTTTTGATATAGCCTTTCCTTAGGTAATAATCCTCTAATGACTATCCCGCCAAATATTGCACCAACCGTTGCGAGACTTTCGAAGACAAACCCTCCTAGAGCGACAAATGAAAAGAACACAAGTAAAGTTAGTAGGGAGGTCACATAAGGTGCTGGATGATTCTTCTCCAAAATTCTCTTAATTTTACCCCCAAGTTTTATCAATGTAAAGGTTAGAAGGAGCAGACAGCCTAAATCTAAAAGAATCATCAAGGGATCTGGAAAACTTTGGGTTTGTGTTGCTGGTAGAAATCCAGGTAAAATAGCAACAACTGCAAGCATCAAAACTTCTATGACGTCGTCAAGAGTTCCTATTCCTAGCGTGAGTTGACCAAAAGTTGTTTGTATGACTCCAAATTCATTAAGAATAGGCAGCAGAACAGCTTCTCCAACAGTTGCAAAGGACAGAGCTGTAATTACAGCAATTAAGTACGAGTGACTCACTTCAGCTGGGAAGACAAAATAAAGAAGCAAGCTTCCAAAAAAGCCTTCAAAAGCAATAATGACAAGGGTGCCTAAAAAAACATAATTTTTTAATCTACCTATTCTTTTGAAGTCTAGTTCAAAACCTATTATGAAGAGGAGAAGATACATTCCAAGGGTTTCTAACATCTTAAAAAGGTCGCTTTCAATGGCGGGCTTGAATAGACCGAGTGTGGATAGAATGAGACCAAAGAATAAAGAAGCGAACATCCAAGGTATTCTGAGATATTTCTGTAACAAGTAGCCAAAGCCTAATGAAACACTATAAGTGATTACGATTAGGAGCATTATGTCTTCCATAATTGTCTCACCAACTTCTTTTCTGAAGAGTTCTCAAGCATGCATTGCTGTTACTAAAAACCGATGGTTCCGGTAGTGGAACTTGTAATGCAAGACCTATTTGCGTAGCAGATTCCCTTCTGGTTTACAAAACTAGGCAATGAAAATAAGTTGCGTATAAATGTTATGCCAAATGAGTGCGATGAAGTTTTCCACAACTTTTTTATCATTCACAGAAGCGTATCAATTGAGGAGTATTCTTGTCTGCAGTTGTTAAAGTAGTTGAAAAGAAGGCGATACCTTCTGATGCGATTATGCTTTATGGACTTCCAGATGTAGGACTTGTTGGTCTCATCGCAACTTCCTACATTATATCAGAACTCGATTTTCCTGAAATAGCATACGTAGACTCAGACCTTCTTCCACCTGTCGTTGTGTTGCACAACGGGCTCCCTCATGCCCCTCTCCGTATATACGGAGGCAAAAACTTGATCGCAACAATCTCCGAGATGCCCGTTTCTGAAGCTGCTCTCTATCCAGTTATGCGGACACTTGTCGACTGGGGGCGATCAAAAAAGGTTAGAATGGTGATCTCCATGGGGGGAATGCCTGTTCAGAATCGACAGGACATCAAAGAACCGAAAGTTTTTGGGGCAGCATCCAACAAAGACCTCGTGGACTTTCTCCACAAGAAGAAATTAAACATCCTAGAACAAGGTTACATGGTTGGTCCACAAGCGTTAACCATGCGTTTTTGTGCGGAAAAAAATATCCCCGCCATAGCCCTTCTGGCTCAATCGTTCTACAATTACCCTGATCCTGAGGCAGCAGCTGCGGTGATCAGAGAGGTTACCAAAATTGCGGACATAAAAGTAGATGTCTCCGATCTGCTTGATAAAGGTGAGGAAATTCGGTTAAGGGCAAGAGACATCATGAAGCGCACCCAACGAGAACTAACCCAAATGAAGAAGTCACAGGAATATGACCTTCCTTACGTTATGTAGGAGGCAGAGGTACATGTCTACAAGAAGAAAAAGGCGTTCAATCTTCGAAATAATACGTGAACATGTGGAAGAACTCGAAGCATTTGCTGATGAACTAATCGAGTCCGCTTTGGTAGAACGCCCAAGTTGGGACCTCCAGTCGTGTTGCCTTGAACCGCTCTGCAGCGTCTTTGTCTCAACGGATGAAGTTATTGTCACTGCCGACCTTCCAAATATTGACCCTCAAAATATCAAAGTGGAAGCAGTAGGGGAAGACTTAATCGAAATCACAGCTAAAATGAAAAGAAAGGTACACTTCGAGGATTTCGGCATCACACATCGTCAAGGTGAGTTTTCTGCTTTCCGTTGCCAAACCCGTATCCCAATGCCAGTGAACATTAAACAAATGAAGACTCAGTTTAAACGAGGTATCCTAGAAGTTCATCTACCGAGGAGGAAGGATTATAGAATCAGGGTCGAGTAATTAGAGAGTCAGGCGCCTAGCGTTCACGAAAGTCTTCCTTAGAAACTCTCCTTATTCTAATCTATTTGTCCAAATTTTCGAGAGCTGATACGACTATTAAAGGAAAAGCTATAGTTGCGTCACAGATCACCGTTATTCCTTTCCCTTCGGGTTTGATCTTCCCCCAACTAATCGCCTCTTCCAAAGGTGCACCGCTTAAACCTCCTGGTTCAGGTCGATCCATCGTGATTTGAACAGCAGAATCTACTCCTTCTCGGAATGTATTTGCGAAAAGTGCGAAATGTTTGGGTAAGCCACCACCAAGAATGATCATGCCCACCTTCTTTGCGTCATACACTACATCCATCAACCGATTCACATCAAGAAGCGGATCAATAACAAGTTTTTTGTCTTGCCCAAAAATCCACAGATGGAAACCCGCTATAGAGTCGATAAAGGCTGGACATATAATAGGAACCCTCTTTTTTGCTGCAGTGGCGAGGATTGAGTTCTCATCTTTGATTTGTGTCCCGACTTGACGTAGAAGTTCTGCTACGGACATGTGTTCCCTTTTTTCTTCTGGTATAGCTTCTAAGATTGGGAATAGCCATTTTTCCAGATGTGTGAAGGCTTCTTGTTGGATGTAGATATCACCGATTCTGCCAATGTTTTCGTCTTTGAGTTTTTTATCTTCAGCAAAAAAAGACCCTCTAACATGTTTGTAACCTAATGCTTCTACCATATCATGAACCATGTTGGCTCCGGTGGTAACAAGTACATTCACATATGCTTGGTCGATTAGGTCGCGTATGATTTTTCTTAAACCAGCTGGAACTAAGGCGCCGGCAATGGTTAAAAAGACTGTGTAGTCTGGGTCGCTGAACATTTCCGCCGTCAATTTGGCGGCTTCTCCGATTTTTCCTGCACCAAGGACCCCTGCCGCCTTCATTTCAGCTGTTAGTTCACTTACGCTCATTCTCGGTCGTAACTGCATTTGTTTAACATGCGTCATACTTTGCACCTTTCAACCATTATTTTTGGACACTTAAAACCTGAGTAGTTCCATAGAACAGTGAGAAGGTTCTCAACCTTTCGTCCGCATTATTTTTGTTATGCCCAAAATTCGCCAATATTCAACTTCAATGCCAGAAATAAGCTTCGATTTCAACCCTTCATCCTCGGGTAAAGGTGCTTCAAATACTTCATACGTTTCCAAGTCCATAACTTGGACAGACGCAGGTAACAATGATATAACTTGGCCGGCTCGTTTCTCAATCATCGGCACCTCTACCTGAGCACTAACTGGTTTGACAAAACTCCTTTTGATCTCATCGAAGACTCCTATGGCGACAATTCTGGCTTTTGCAGAGCCGTGTTTCCCCGGCTTCGATTTTGTATAGCTGACAATTCGGCAAGGTTCATTGTCAACAATTACGTAACTGCCAACTTTAAGGGCTCCGATTTCTGCGGGCTTACTCATTTTCATGTGCCTCGTTTATGGCATTTTCTACAAAGAGTTTATCTTTAATAACTTATCGCTTATGATACATTCGGAGAAGTAGGAGGATGCCAAGGCTGTTCAATGTTATTGGAGTTGTTTCACGAACAGACCACAAACAAGCACTGGAATTGGCTAAGAGACTAATAGATCATTTAGAAACGAAAGAAATCACGTTCTTCCTTGAACCGCAATTAGCAAAACACCTCAATAGAACTACCGCCGCATTGCCGCTGGAAGGAATGAAGCCCGATCTTATCATCACAATAGGTGGCGATGGCACCATACTGCGAACCTGCCTTGCCCTCCCCAAACCTGAACCGCCAATCCTCGCCATAAACATGGGCGTGCGAGGCTTCCTTACAGAAGTGTCGCCAAAAGAAGGAATAGATGCTGTGGATAAATGCTTAGAAGGAAAGTTCAGTGTGGAACATCACATGAAACTTGCATCCGTTGTTGGTGACACTAGACTACCCGATGCGCTAAACGAAGTTTTCATCACATCACCTGCTCCTGCTAAAATCCTGTACGCAAAAATATGGAAAGATGACGTAATGGTTGCTGAGTGTCGCGCGGATGGAATAGTAATCGCATCTCAAGTGGGTTCGACGGGATATTCCCTATCTGGAGGAGGACCAGTTCTAGATCCAGAATTAGATGCCTTCGTTCTAACACCAATCTGCCCATTAACAGTGTTTTATCCAATTGTCTTTCCCACAAAATCAAGAATCAAGGTAGAACTTCTAAGGCCAAAAAAGGCCATACTAGTCTTGGATGGTCATCTTCAGAAAAAAATCGAACCTAAAAGAAACCGGATAACAATCACAAAATCAGAGCATGAAACATCATTCATTCGATTTAAAAAAGATTTTTATCACCGTCTAAAAGGAAGACGCCTCTTCCCAAAGGATGAAAGAATTGAGTGAAATAGAAAAAGTAGTCATTCTAGACACATCAGCGTTTATTGCGGGATTTGATCCTTTCTCAATTCAAAATGAACAGTATTCAGTTCCAATGGTGGAGAAAGAGCTATTTTCAGACTCTCTCTCTTGGACACGATTTAATGCAGCTGTTGAAAACAAGAAATTACGCATCACTGAGCCAACCGCCGACTTCATCCAGAAAGTCAGGGAAGCATCCAAGACGGTCGGGGATATTTCCTTCCTTTCGGAAGCGGATTTACAGGTTTTGGCTTTGGCCCTCGAAGTCAAGAATAGGGGTGAAACTCCCTTGATTGTCACAGATGATTATTCAATTCAGAACGTTGCGAATCAAATAGGTGTGGAATTTTCTCCGCTCATGACCTTTGGTATAAGATTCCGTTTACATTGGATTCGTTACTGTCCGGCATGTTACCGGAAATATCCTGCAGACTATAAATTTAAGAAGTGTAAGATCTGTGGAACCAAACTCAAACGCAAACCACTAAAAAAGACATCTATTAAAAAGGAGAAGGAGTTGAAACAGATTTGATGGAAGGTAAGACTATGTATTTTGAGAGATCAGGAAAGGAAAACACCGAAACCGTGCTGAAACTGGTTAAGAAGTATGCGGAAATTAAGGGAACAAAGGATATTGTAGTTGCCTCTACGACCGGTGAAACTGGAGTCAAAGCTGCAAGAATTTTCAAAGACTTCAACGTTGTTGTCGTTACGCACCACGTCGGCTTTCGACAACCAAGCATGCATGAGTTACTGGAAGAAAATCGCAAAGAAATCCTCGAAAATGGCGCCAAAATCTTCACGGCAACTCATGCTCTAAGTGGAGTTGAAAGGGCTATACGTAAGAAGTTTGAGACGATTATGCCCTTGGAACTCGTTGCTCATACCTTGAGGCTTTTTGGGGAAGGCACCAAAGTTTGTATTGAAATTGCTATTATGGCAGTTGATGCTGGGCTGATTCCTGATGGTAGGGAGGTTATAGCAATAGGTGGGACTGGACGTGGAGCGGACACTGCTTTGGTGATAAAGTCTGCAAGTGCGTCCCGCTTTTTTGACCTCGAAGTGAGAGAAGTGATAGCTAAACCCAGAACCAAGGAAAAGGAACTCAACTGCTGATACCGCAACTGAAAAGGAATAGGTGCGCACGCAATGTAAATGGGTAATTATTTATTTTGCGACGTATTTGTCAAAAAAGAAGGATCTGCCGGGTCTTCACTTTCTGGGTTTTGTGAGCCATTCTCCTTTTAGGATGTCCATTATGATGTCGTCGTGATATTGACCGTCTATGAAACAGGCTTTCCTTCTTCTTCCAACTTCTTTGAAGCCGACTTTCAGGTAACATTTCTGTGCCCGTTTGTTGAAGTCAAAGGTTTCAAGTTCTACTCTATTGAGGTTTAGGATTTGAAAGGCAAAGCCAAGGATTAGGTTCATGGATTCTTGTCCGTAACCTTTCCCCCAATAATCTGGATTGTATATGCTTATCCCAGTTGCAGCAGATCTGCTGGTCCAGTTAATATCAAAAATGCTGGTTCCACCTACGAGCTTGTTATCTACGATAGTTTCGATCGCAAATGTGAATGCCTTCCTCTCTTGACGCTCTTTCCATGTCCGCCTGATGAATTCCTCTTCTTCATTGCGGCACGCTGGACCTCGGTCTGCACTTCCAAGGAGATTTCTGAGTTCCATGTTGTTCCAGTGCTTCATGATCTCGTCGAGATCTGAGAGTTCAAAGCTTCGCAAGCGAATTCTCTTACCCTCAAGCACTTCAGACACCGGAAGACTAACGGTCACTTTTATTTATATAAACCTTAAGACGCGTAATCTAGATATAAATCAGAATTAAACCAGAAGTTGAAAGATGAGCCTATTTTTTATGTGCAAGTACAAATGAGTGCGCAAACCAGTCGCCTTCGAGCGGAAGCTGATCCATCGGGTTATGAGGCCATTCCCCTGAATAGAAGATTTCAGTGGAATCCAGTTCAAATCCAGTTGTTTCAAGCATACGTGTAAGTCTATTTTTTGTCGGGATTCCTCCATAATCCAGTTTTTGTGCCATGGCTAGGCTTTTTGAGCCTTCTTTGAGCCAAAGAGTTGCCAAGACTAATCGCCCTTCTGGCCGTAGAACCCGGTATACCTCTTGGAAGGCTTTCTTGGGTTCAGGGATGTTATCCAACCCAAAGAAGGATGTGACGGAACAAATTTTTTGTGGCTTAAAGGCGAGGTGTTTGCCGTCCATTACACTCAGAGAAGTCTGGGTATAGCTTCTCTGTTGCGCCAGTTTAAGTTTGGCGCCTCGAAGTGGGGTCTCGTCAATGTCAGTTCCCAGTAGATTGACCTTTTTTCCTAAGTGTTGGGACAAAACTGAGAGCAGTCGACCCATGCCGGAGGCAACATCTAATATTAGGCCCTCCTTTGAAACGTTTTGTACTACTGCCTGCATAAGCTCTTTGTCTGCTTTCCTTTGCTCTTCAGAAAGATAGGATGCGTACTGTTTGCGCATCGTATCATATTTTTCTATGTTGGGAAACTTCACTTTCCAAACGAACCCGTTCGTGCTTATCTGCGGATCTTTTAGTACGGGAATTTCGTCTTTCACTTGATAGAAGTGTCTTGCTACACAATGGAGATTTCCCTTGACAAAGCGATCAGTTGACATGGTTCCTTCAAATTGTAAGGAGTTTTGACATACCGGACACGCCAATATCTCCAGTAAAGAAGTTTTCATCTTTTCTGTCCCCCCAAATCATACAACCGATCTCGCAAATAACAATTCTTCATCACGTACACTGAAATATGAACACAAGTCTTTTGGCGCCGGGGATGGGATTTGAACCCATGAGGGCCGAAGACCCACTGGTTGACACGTCTAAGCCCCTATCAACAATAGTGATCTCGAGACCAGCGCATTACCACTCTGCCACCCCTTATTGAGACAAATGTTCATCACATGTCTTGGCAACGACAGGTTACAAGCCCCGGCACACCCAAACCTTCAAAGCCCCTTCACGTCTAAAAGCGTTTTGTTACCTAACAAGGGAAAAAAAAGCGGCAACAACTCACACCCCTCTCCAATAGAGAGACCTAGAGACAGACACTATCAAATGTAGAAGGTCAACTCGTTTTTGGCATAACCAAATCCGCAATATCAACACCTGCATCAAAAATCCGCCCAAGAAAAGAAACAACAGCCAACACATGGGGAGCCGCCTCACCACCACCCAAAGACCCCACAACGTTCTCAGCTTCTTGGAACATGGAAACAAACCTCTTACGCCCATCAACCCTCAAAGACTCAGCCAAAGCAACGTCTCTACTAAACAAAGCCCTCACAGCCTGCTCATGAGCGTCAAACACAAATCCGTGCAACTTCGCAACAGCCCCCAAAACATCCTTCTTCAACTTCACGCCTTCCAATCCCATGGCCTTCTGAGCAACCATCACCGACTGATCACCAATTGACTCAACCAAACTCGCAACCAAACGATAATCCAAACAATCAATAGGAAAAATCCCCAACTTCTCACTCAAACCCGGATTCTGAATAACAGTACGCAAAATCCGAACCAAAAGAAAATACAAACGATTAACCTCATCATCCCTCGCAACAACATTCTTAGCCAAATGTACGTCGCCATCAACAAGAGCAGTCACAGCATCTCTATGCATACCCGCAGCAATAGAATACTCACGCCTCAAAATCTTCTCGGGCAGAAAAGCAGAAGGCTCCAACAAACACTGCATGACGATCCGCATATAGTCCTCCTCAACAATCTCCAAACCAACCAAACGCCTAACAGTCTCCTTAACCCTCTCACGATCCTCCACACTGATCCGCTCCTTCCCCTCAACCCGAATCACGTCGTAACCCAACAAATACTTCCCCATAATCTCACGGTAAAGAAGGAGCCCAGGCTTAACAACCGCCACTTCAAGGGCACGCTCAACTCCATACTTGGCATCAATGACCAATCGTCCATCAACCCTCTCAGAGACGGAAACTACCGATCCCTTACTAATTCCACTATGCTCAGCCCAACCTTTCGGCAAACAAACAAAGAAAGTTCCCCCACTTGTCTTCTGAACTTTGCGAAGTTCCATAGCAAAACCCCAAAAGGGAATATCAACACATCTAAAATAATAATCTATCATTCAAAATTGGCAGGCAATGTCAGAAATAAAAAGAAAATATCATCATAGGTATAGATTTAAAGAATCCCCAAAAAACCAAATTGGTAGGAAACAGTAAAGAGGATAAATTGCCGTTCCAGTAGAGAGCAGTGGAGAAATACTCGGACATGAACGAGCTATTACAAAAGGCGGTCTCTTCCATCATAGCGGCAGGATACCAACTAGACACTGACGCCTTCAGTTTTTTGCATACACTACCTCAAACAGAAGACATTCTCAAGTTGACAGAAGAAATCATCAAAAAAATGAAGAATACCCCTGAAAAACCCTTGTTCGTAAGCAAAGACCTTTTGGAGGAGGTGGCAAAAGAAACTCTCCTTGAGGAGAAAGAACCTCCATTAGCTCTATCTTCACCACCTATGATAGAGACGAAAAAAGCTTTTCATGCTTATGCGAAAGACATTGACGCGGATATGAAAGTAATTGATGACCCAACAGACAAGATCTGTGCAACTGGTGCTATTGAAGAATACGTAGAATATTTCCAAGATCGCTTCAGAAAGTTACGGAAGATTCTAAGACAAAGAATGGATGCAAAGGATGCAATGTCTATCTCAGAAGCACGAAAAGCCCCTGTCAACTCAAAAGTCAAGATCATCGGAATGATCACAGAGAAACGCGAATCTAAACAGAAGATTTTTCTACAAGTTGAAGATCTTGACGCAAACATCACCGTATTGGCATCGCCAACGAAAAATCCAAGTCTAGTAGAAAAAGCACAAATATTGTTACTTGACCAAGTCGTATGTGTAATTGGTTTCAAAGGAAAAAACGATTTACTCATCGCTGAGGACTTCATTTTACCCGATATTCCAAAAAGGAAGCCACGGAGAGCCTCAATGCCGGTTTACGCAACCCTCATTTCAGATCTCCATGTCGGAAGCAAAAAGTTCATGCAAGAGGCATTCAAGCGTTTTCTGCTTTGGCTAAACGGGAAAGTAGGAAACGAAAAAATGAAGTACGTTGCAAGTCACGTCAAATATGTTATTGTTGCTGGAGATCTCGTAGATGGGATAGGTGTTTATCCAAAACAGATAGAAGAACTGGCGATCAAAGACATTTATAAGCAATATCAAGAAGTGGCGAGTTTCATCGAGCAGATCCCTGACTACATAGAGTTACTAATTATTCCAGGAAACCATGACGCTTCTAGAAAGGCGTTGCCCCAACCTGCCATACCGAAAGAGTATATAGAACCTTTACTGAAAACTAGAAAGGTGTTTTCGTGTGGAAATCCGAGCATTGTGAGTCTTCATGGAGTGGAGCTTCTTCTGTATCATGGGCGAAGTTTAGATGATGTTATAGCAGTTGCTCCAAACATGAGTTTTCACACCCCTGGTAAGGCGATGAATTTGCTTTTGCAAGGTAGACACTTAGCGCCCATTTATGGAGAGAGAACTCTCATAGCCCCTGAACTACAAGATTACTTAGTAATAGAAAGAATACCAGATGTCTTCCAAGCCGGGCATGTGCATGTGCAAAGCCATGGTGTATACCGCGGAGTCCTAGTTGTAAATTCAGGTGCGTGGCAACAACAAACAGAATATCAAAAGCGTATGGGTCTTCTACCTACTCCAGGAATTGTACCAGTCGTAAACCTCCAAACGCTACAAGTTACATCACTG
The DNA here is from genome assembly GCA_029882515.1 of Candidatus Bathyarchaeota archaeon. Classification (GTDB taxonomy): domain Archaea; phylum Thermoproteota; class Bathyarchaeia; order Bathyarchaeales; family Bathyarchaeaceae; genus JAOUKN01. The sequence continues at coordinate 18,763 of JAOUKN010000012.1, read as the reverse complement.
GATTTTACGTCACCTTTTCTGTAAGCCCTCGTTCAATGAGTTTAGTAGCCCGAATAGGTTCATGCGCGCGTATCAAGCATTTTTTTGAACCATTTTCAGTGACATCCAAACTGACAACCGTTGTTTTTTCCAACTAAAAAATCATTCAATTATGATCCAACAAAACATCCACGAAAAGGGTTTCTGAATGGTCATAATCTAGTATCTTCTTAGAGGGGCAACCGTCTTCGGCCCCGACTACTCGAAATTGTTGAAAAACATTTTGGTGCATGGTCCACAAGACCCCTGAGTCTACCATCAGACGTAAAAACTTCCCTAATAAGCCCCCTAGCAACGCTTAGACGAGTTTTTCTCGTACGTCCATAACGCCCCATACTGACGACCCGAGTATTCAACAGTCCTATTACGTCCAATTCGTTAACCAAACTACTCACACGCCTTTGTGTCAAAGGTGAGAGCCCTGAAAGATCGCAGAGTTCACGGTAGATCTCATAGATATCACCAGTAATAGCAGAACTGATCTTCACCTTGCCTAGAAGGTAAACACTACACAAGACAAGTTTTGAGTGAAGAGGAAGATTCTTCAAAGCTTCCACAGTCTGATCATGCTCAATCCTTCTCTCGGCTTGCCGTATATGACCCTCAGTCACTAGAGACTCTCCCTTTCGTTCAGCGACTTCACCAGCCACCCGGAGTAAATCTAACGCACGTCTCGCATCACCGTGCTCTGCTGCAGCAAGTGCCGCACATAGATCTATTGACCCTTCAAGCAACGCCCCCTTTTGAAACGCGAGCCAAGCACGATCTGAAAGAATGTCTCGTAGTTCAGCTGCATCGTAAGGCCTAAAAACTATCTCTTCTTCACTCAGTGAGCTGAGAACTCTTGGATCTAAGAATTCTTTAAACCGGAGATCATTAGAGATTCCTACGATAGAAGTTTTACTAGAGCAAAGACACCCATTTATTCTTGTTAACTCATACAGTAGAACATCACCTCTAGCGTGTATAAGGGCATCAATTTCATCTAAAACAGCAATGAAGAGGATTTTTCTTTGGTTCAGGGTTTTTTTAAATCTCTCATACACTTCTCCAACCGCCAGACCAGTAAAGGGTACTTTTGCGCCAAGTGCCGCGCATAAATTAGAAAGAATCCGATATTCTGTGCCGATTAGTCGGCAATTAACGTAACAAATCTTCACAATAGCACCAAACTGTCGAGCCCTTTGGACAAGTGTGTTCAACACAAATTTTACAACCGCAGTTTTCCCAGTCCCAGTTTTTCCATAGATGAATACGTTTGAGCACCGTGACCCGCGTAGAACTGGAGCAACTATTTCTCCAAAACAACGGATCTGCTGCTCTCGATGCGGTAATTTTTCTGGAACATAGTCGTGACGTAGAACATCCCGATCCTTAAAAACGCTTGGGCCATTCAAAAATCTTTGGAAAACATTGTCTAACACTGTGTGGTTAGTATGACTAGTCATGTCTGTTTCCTCTGTAGAATTACAGAAGAAACGTAGAACTCTCCATTGAAAAATAAGAACTCTCATACAAAAAACTAAACACAACTCAGAAAAACCTGAAGAAGGGGTCCACCCCTTTGTTTCCCTTGGAGATAGCTTCTGAAAAAGAGGGTGAAGAGTATTCTTTTATTAAAAAGAATAGCATCCCATGTCTTTACGTTAAATTTCTTATTTTAATAATTTTTATAAAAGACTTTAGAGTTAACAAAAAACACTTTTCAAAGGTTACCTCGTCTTATTTCTGGATAAAAATGGTGCAGTGGAAATCAAGGGGTTGGTGTATTTGTATATCCGTGGGGTATATTAATTAATTGACTTTTCATAGCATACCCCTACAAGCGTTGGATAGTTAGAATCGAATTGTTTTCTCTGTTGTGTTTTAACATTTTAGTGAAGTGATAGTGAAATTAATCTTATTAGCGGAAGTATTTCGCCTTCATTTCTTGTTTATTGCTTATTATAAAGCTCTTTTTTGTAGAGGGGAGACCCCTCACCTTCCTGTGGAAAACTGATAGCAGTCCATTTCTATTCTCTTTTGCTTCTTTGGTGTTCCACGTGAAGGCTGTGAACTTGACAAAGTGAATTTTTGGCTTATTTTTGCTGTTTAAACAGTTTTTGGCGTTTTTTCATCTCAACTCTTAACCGCAACTTCTATAACGTGTGAAGTGTTAAGTTGTAAAGGATTTGGTTGATTGGTGCAAAGGGATGCCTGCTAGAAAAGTGCGGGTGGAAGTCTTTGATGGAGATGGAAACCGTTATACTGTGACGTTTCAGGGACATGTAACAAGAGACAAGGCCCTCCGCCTACTCGATATTGTTGAGTTGTTGGGAGGCATGCCAAGAGCCAATTCTGAGTTAGGTCAAGGCTATTCTGAACTGTCAAAGTTTGACAAAGTTTGTTATATTGTTAAGGAGAATTTTCCAGTTGTTTGGTTTTTATCTCGTGACGTTCAAACTTTGTATGAAGAGAAGTTGAAGGAACCAATTAGCCTAAGCACGGTTTCAACTTATCTATCCAGAATGGCTGATCGTGGTTTTGTGATCCGAAATAAGATGTCTCAACATCTGCGGTACAGAATGGTGACTGAGATATCGCGGAGCACATTAAGTTTTATGAAAGATAATAAATAACAGTCAGTCAGATTAATGACATTCCATCTCATGATATCAAAGAGAATCTTTACAGGGGTTCTGAGAGAGAGGTCAAATGAGAAAAATAATCGAAGACCTAGAAGAGATGAAGAAAAAACTTGGTGACTACGTTAACAAAGGGCGCGCAATAGGCTTCCATGAAGTTAGGAAAGAACCTGTAATAGCAATTACCCCTGATAAGTCTAAAATAAAGCCTTTGAAAAAAATGAAAAACTGCGACGTACATTTCATGGCTGTAGACTGCTCAACAAGGACATTAAAAAGAGCAAATAACTGGGGCGTTTACCTCATGCGAGCGGCGTATGCTTCTGTGGAAGGACGCAACGTGGACTGGGGCTATGAAGAAAGAATGTGCACTGTAATTGGAGACGCGTATGGTCGTAGTAACTTCTTAAAGGACTTCAGAATTGAGTTAGAAAGCCAAATGGGTCTAAAGCTTCTTCGTGGAAGGATTACAACGCCTTACTACGACCATACCAATGGTCGTAGTAATTACCTTCTATTAGACGGTGGAGCTTACTTTGGTGGAGAAAGGAAATTCCGCGTGTCACTATACGAAGAATGCAAAAAAGAGGGGATCAACCTTTTAGCTATAAGCAAGAACTCTCCTTTGCTTCACGATGATAAGGGTAGGGATTTTGTGGCTACTACGACCATGCTTTCACCCTATGGGGTGTGGGTTTACCATCCCATTAGGAAGGCAAACAAAGATCAAACTTTGTATGGTGATATTTCTGTTGTGAAATTATATGAAGAAAGTCCACGCGTTTTTCGGTGTGATATAATGGACTACCTAACTAAGTATGAAATAAACGAACTACTTTCCCCGCTCATTTCCATCTCAGAAGACCCAAGGTGCCTCGGATATCCTGTCACCCTTTGGCTTGCTCACGATTTTTCTGGGCCGTCCGACTCAAAACTTCTTCACTATCATGATCAAGTTGAGGAAACGCTGGCTACCGCTGATTTGTTGGATGTACTTCGCATGGAAGAAGTGTCATGTAATTTCCCAGATGAACTGCATGGCGTAAAACATCCGTTTCAGTGGGAGTGGATTGAACATGTCTGAACCTGTAGGGTTTATCCGTGAAGTAAAAGGAGATAAGGTTTCCTTCTTCCTCAATAGAGGAACCAACCTCTCATTTGGTCAGATAGTTAGGATAGATTCAGCCAGCAAAAGCTTCTATGCACGCATCGTGGACGCTGGGAGTTCCTCCACGCTGAAAACGGACGAACAACTCCGTGAAGCAGAAGGAAAGGAATCCTTTGGACCATACTCCAGCTACAGGCATGTTGATGCAATTCTCTTTCTTGAAAAAGGTGGTAAGAGGATTCGTTCTCCAACTTTTAATCCAGATTACATGGACAAAGTACACACAACGAGCCAAGAAGATTATTCGGTTTTGAGACTTGGTGGGGATTTAGAGATAGCACGTTTGCGCTCTGGCGAACAAGTGCTTGGTACTGTGGGCATAAGTGTTGAGGCTATACCTCTGATGATGGGCATGTTCGGGATGACAGGTTCTGGAAAAACGAATTGTGAATTAATGCTTAATGCGCGGATCATAGATTCAAGTCCACGTACTGTGGGTCTAATCTTTGACTTTGCTGGACAGCTTCTGGACGGGAGGGGAATAACTCCTCAACGGGGCTTGCGCGATCATCAACTCTTTCACACCAGAGTTCGTTACTACTCTGCTAGAGAGAAGAAGATGCTTGTGGGTCTTTATACAGTCCACCCCTATAAACTTCGAACACTTTTTCCCGACATCACGCAGCATCAAGTAAGGCTTGCTCAAAAACTTTACAAAAAGTTAGGGAGAACTTGGATAGAACAGTCGCGCGAAGCCTATGTTAGAGAAGGCTACAAAGGAGTGGCCGGGCTCACGGACTACAAGAGCAAGGCTGTTATAGATGCCCTTATGCTAAAACTTTCAAGTCTCTCTCTAGACCTTTTCCCACCCTCTGACTATAGTTTCGTTGACGATGTGGTTCAGAATGTAAGCAAAGGCATCACCTGTCTGATCGATATTTCGGGAATCAGTTTCGAGGAACAACACCATGTAACATGCCTCACGGCCTCCAGTGTCTCTCTTCACTATAAACGTATGTGGGAAGGTAATTTCGAGAAATGGAAAAAGCTTCCTACAGTGCTAATAACCTTAGAAGAGGCTCACGAATTCCTCGATCCATCTCTACCCAAAACCATATTCTCTGACATCGCCCTGACATATCGTAAATACCGTGTTGGACTGAATGCTGTGACACCACGGCCTTCAAGAATAAATCTCAATGTCTTTGCCGAGCTTTGGACTAAAGTCATCATGAAGACAGAGTTACGCCGCGACAGAACTTACGTTACGGAAAATACGCCGTATCTTGAGTACAGCGACACTGAGATAAAGATGCTGGATGTTGGCGAGGCATTGCTTATTTCTGAGCCTAAAATTCGCTTTGCGGTTCCAGTAAAGATTATTCACTATCCAGAATATCTGGAGGCAGATTCAGAAAAAGTTGATTATAACCTTCCTCAATCGAGTTCCCTTGCTGAGATGGATGAAAAACTTCGAAAAATTCGCAGAGCCGGAGAATCGTTGGAATAGTCATCTGAAAACTTTTACTGTGACTCTGATGCCTTCTTCAAGATCTTTAGCATCTCATCTTTAATGCTGTAAGAATAAGGGATTTTTTCTGTGCGTCGTTCTAAATAACCTCTTTCGTAGAGATTCTTCATTAAGCGGGCGGTGTGTTCTCTTGTAAGATTTATTTTCTCCTTTATTTCTGGAGCAGTTTTCCTTCCTTCCTTTGCAAGAACTTCTAATACTTCCAGCTCCGTTTGTGTCAGCGAGGCTAAAGCTTTTTCTCGCCTTATAGGAATAGCCGTTTCTATTTTCGTTTCTTGGGGTGCAGAGGCCTGTGGGTTTACTTGCTCAATCTTTGTAACTCGCCAGTCAATGCGTTTATGACTGTTCATTAGATTTGTAATGTTTTTTTGAAGTTCTTCTAACTGTGTGGAAAGGTTTGGGTCCAACTCTGGAACTTCTATTCTGGTTGCAAGCTTTCTCAATTGGTCACTGTGGCTTTCTATTTTCTTTTGGAGGTGCTTGTTCTCTGAAAGTAACACTCCCATTTTGTTGGAGATAACTGAAAGTTCTTGCCTCTCCCTCTCCATGTCTGCATTGAAACTTATGACTACGTCACCAACGATACCTTTCGCTTCTTCATATTTCGTCTGAACTTTTCTTATTTTCTTGTAATATAGCGCAGATGCGACCACCGTCACAAATAATAGAAGAATCGCAACCAACAAGGTTAGATCGAACAAGTAGAAATATTCTCCAAATGGTTTGGTATGATTGTGATTCGAATGTGATCACTTGTGATGTGCATAAGACATCACACATCACATTGCCCATAGGGAAACTTAAAGATTATGGTGATAAAAGGCGTAGATCATAATGTGACATCACAAGTCACGTTTATGACAAGAGTATGTGTCAGTAGTAGCTCATAGTTTGTTGAGTTGAAGAGTATAGATATACCGCTGAAGAATTGTTACGATCTGGTTGTTTTTAAGCGTATTTTTGCAAAGAGGGTCCAAAACAGTTCTTCACTTAATGATGCTAATTCGCGAACTGTACTTAGGTAGATATTTTGTATTAGGTAATCTGTGATCTGTGACATCACAAATTTTTGGGAATGGAGCCGCTAGATAACAATGTTAGACTATCTTCTAGTTCCTCTCGAAGCATATTCATTATTCTTACATGTTCATTAGTTAGCCTTTTTCCCTTTAAGATATCTTTGTAAGCTTTTATGTATGTTTGTAGTTTGCTTGCAACTTCTATGTAGGGATCCAATTGGGTGCTTTCAAAAATCCCCAAGTATCCAAGGAGGATTATAGTGTAAATTGATTTGATGACATTTTTCTTAGCTTGTTTTAGAGTCCTATTGAAAGCACCGCGGCTTATTCCTCCCTTTAATAGGCGTAATCTGGCCTTTTCGTCGTATTTTAGTGGTTTTCCCACGATATTTTCTGCTAATATGTCGATTAACAGTGTTTCAATCTGTATTTTGGTTAAATGGCTGTTTTTTACAAGTATTTCTGCAATCGGGTCTCCTAGGGAATCCCTTACCCATTTTTGAACGCTTTCCTTTAATTTCATTTCTTACACCAATCCGTGACGCCTAGAGAATACAACTTTGTATACGGGTGAAAAGAAAAGGTTTATGACAGGTTCAGCTTTGAACTAATTTATATAGGTATTACACAAATATTGGCAAATGTAAACCCTTCATCGTGGGAAACTCATGAAAAGGTGAAGATCAGTGTCCAGACGCGTCAGAATCGCAACACGACTAAGTGGAATTAAGCCTTCTGGCATTCGCCGTCTTTTTGACTTGGCACAAGGAGACCCCGATGTCATCAGCTTGGGAGTAGGTGAGCCAGACTTTGTCTCTCCATCTCATGTTTTGGAAGCTGCAAAGCAGGCTATGGATGAGGGCAAGACGCACTATACGCCTAATGCGGGCATCCTCGAGCTGCGCGAGGGATTGGCGAAAAAAGCGAAAAAGGATTATGGTTTGTTGTATGATCCGCAGTCAGAGGTTCTAGTTACAGCAGGAGGAACCGAAGCAATTTTTTTGGCTTTAACAGCGCTGATAAATCCTGGTGATGAAGTTTTGGTTCCTAATCCAGGTTTTGTGTGTTACGAGCCCAACATTTTGATGGCGGGCGGTGTCCCGGTCTCTATGCCTCTGTGTGAGGAAAATAGCTTCAGACTTAATGCCAATGTTGTGACATCACTGATCACGGACAGATCACGTGTGATGATTCTGAATTTTCCTAACAATCCAACAGGTTCAGTTTTGTCTTATGACAGCATAGCGGGTCTAGCCAAACTAGCTGTGGAACGTGATTTGATTGTGATTTCTGATGAAGTCTACGAAAAAATCTTATATGACAATGTTAAGCACCATTGTTTAGCCACATTTCGTGGGATGCGAGACCGCACAATAGTTGTAAACTCCTTCTCCAAAACATATGCCATGACGGGCTTTCGTGTCGGTTACGCACTTGGTCCCAAAGAATTAATTGCTTCCATGTTAAAATGTCATCAATACGTTGCCGCATGCACAAATGCCCCAGCACAATATGCCGCAGTCGCAGCCCTAGAAGGTCCACAAACCTTCACTGAAAACATGGTCCAAGAGTTTGACAGACGCCGCCACCTGCTCCATTCAAGGCTTGATGAAATAGAGGGGTTCCAATGTCTTCTTCCTCAGGGAGCGTTTTATGCATTTGCAAATGTCAAAGAGTTTGGGTTATCATCTGAGAAATTTGCTGATTACCTTTTCGACAAGGAGAAGGTGGTGACTGTAGCAGGGTCTTCCTTTGGTGAACATGGCGAGGGTTATCTACGTTTCTCGTACGCTACCGCCTATGACAAGGTTAGGGAAGCTTTGGATCGAATTGAAAACGCTGTGAAAACGTTCAACTAGGGATCTTCTACTCCAGAAGATACGTTCTTCACAGATTTTCTGCCTGTTTCTTTAAGAAGCCAAACAATTCTGGTCGAAGGTCACGAAGAGTGGGTACAAAGGTTTCTATTCGTTTCAGATCACCATAATTAATTTTTCCTATCACAAGGTCTTCATCATCATACTTAGCTTGTGATATGACACTGCCGTTTGGAGCTATGAGTCTGCTTCCCCCCCAAAATTGCAAGCCGTCTTCGATACCAACTAAGTTCACATAAGCCAGAAAGACGGTGTTTTCAATTGCTCTGGCAACAATAAGTGCCTCGAAGAACTTGCTCCGTACTGCTGGTGAAGCTGAGATACAGATGATGAGTTGGGCGCCTTTTAGTCTAAGCAAGCGAACTGTTTCAGGGAAAAACACATCGTAACAGATTATTATCCCCAATTTTCCGACGTTTGTTTCAAATACAGGTAACTCATAACCTAGTCGGAAGTAGCGTTTCTCCTCAAAAACGCTGTGGGTTGGCAGATGCATCTTTTGGTATTTTCCTACCAAGCCTTTTGGACTTAAGAGAACTGCAGTGTTGTATAGGACTGCATTGGCTTTTTGGCTCTTCTCTACCATCCCGAAAATCATGTGGATATTTTCTTTTTTTGCGACTTCTGTTAAGAGATTTGTGGACGGTCCAGGGATAGGTTCTGCTGATTCGTACACGGTGTCTCGAAGTGTGTAGCCTGTTAGTGCCAGTTCTGGGAATACAATTAGGTTCGCACCGTTTTCCTTTGCTTGTTTAATCTGTTTTTTCATGTGATTCAGGTTGCGTTTTTTGTCTCCAATCTTAGGGCTAATCTGGGAAAGTGCTATGTTAACTTCACTTAACATCTTGTTTTCTCCTTCAATCTTAATATGTTGTATATGGGAGTCTAAAATCTGCTCCTATCGTTCTGTACCCAAGTTTTGTTGTTAATGGGGGGCGTCTTTTGTGTTCCATGATTAGCCACCTTGTCTTTATGTCATTGACTAGTTGAGTGGGAACGTCTAGTTGACCGCAAATTTCTTCAGTTGTCATGAAGTGTTCCAGACCATATAGGATCAAGTCTAATGTTTCATATTTGACGCCTAGTTCTTTTTCTGCGAGTTGACCCGGCCAAAGAGCTGGAGTTGAAGGTTTTTTTGCGATTTCTGGAGGAAGACCGATGTGTGTAGCCAATTGTCTAACCTGAGTTTTATATAGGTCCATAAGAGGAGCAATGTCAGCTGCAGCGTCTCCCCATTTCGTGAAATAGCCCATCATGGTTTCTGACTTGTCAGAGCTACCGCATACTATCCTTCCAAGTCTGTTGGCATAATAGTAGAGGTAGACCATTCTAATTCTTGCTTTTAGATTGCCTTTGCTAATTTTGTCATTCTTATCATAAATCGGAATGGAGCTGAGACATGCTTTGAGAGTTTGTGAAATATCAATGGTTTTAAGGGTGAAGCTGAATTTCTTCGCCACTAATCTTGCGTGATTGATGTCAGTTGCATTGAAGGTTTCTTCTTCAGGCAACATAAGCCCTAACACTTTCTTTCCACCTAAGGATAGTGCGGCGAGGGCGGCTGTTGTGCAACTATCCACTCCGCCTGACACTGTTAAAACAACACCTTTGGTTCCACATTTCTCTACATAGTCTTTTACGAAACGTTTAATCTTCGCTTCTACGGATGATGAATCTAATTTTAAGACAGAGTCCTTCAATTCCATTGTGATCACGTGATCCAACTACTATACGCTTTTTTATAGCTGGGGTGTTTCATGTCTGTGTTGAAACTTAGACAAATATTTAAGCAATTAGGGAGTACTGAGCATTTGGCGAATTCCGTGATATTGTTCCAGATAGTTACTAGAGGAGTTTGAATATGGGCAGAAGACGCAGAAAGGCAGTTCGTATTCCTAAGAAAAAGCTGCCGAAGGTTTTCCTTTGTCCTCAGTGCGGAAAGGAAGCGATTAGAGTTGAAATATCTAAAGATCATGAGCATGCAACTGTGCGGTGCGGAAGTTGTGGCCTGACCCAAGAATTGTCTATCAAGCCAGCGCTGAAGGAAATTGATGTATACTGCCATTTCACTGATAAGTTCTATTCTCGTCCAGCTACCTAGGATGAGATATAGATGGTCAATAATGTAGAAAAGTATCTAAAAGACAAGATTCTGGAAGAGGGATCCATCCATATCACTCTTATCGATCCAGAGAAGGTGACTCCTCAATCGGCATCTGCCGTAGCCCATGATGCTGAGTCTTGTGGAACAACAGCCATCATGATAGGTGGATCCACATTCGTCTTAACTAACCATCTAGATCGTGTCATAAAGGCGATAAAAAGAACTGTGAAGATTCCAATCATTCTTTTCCCAAACAATGTAAGTGGCATCAGTAGATACGCTGACGCTATATGGTTTATGTCCCTTCTCAATTCCTCTGATCCCTACTTCATATTCGGAGCCCAAGTCTTAGGCGCCCCCTTAATCAGAAAGTTTGGTCTGGAGGCCATTCCATTGGGGTACATAGTTGTTGGAGAAGGTGGCGCAGTTGGAGTTGTAGGTCGAGTCTGCCCAATCCCGTATAACAAACCAGAGTTGGCAGCTGCACACGCGTTAGCGGCTCAATACTTAGGTATGCGGTTTGTATACTTAGAGGCTGGCTCTGGCGCTAAACAGCCAGTTCCAAACAACATGATAAAGATGGTAAAAGATTTTCTCAGTGTTCCTTTAATCGTCGGAGGAGGAATTAATACCAAGAAACAAGTCAAACAACTGGTTGAAGCAGGTGCCGGCATCATTGTGACGGGCACAGTGACTGAACGAGCTTCAGCAAAACCTAAACTTAGGGAACTGATAGGGCAAATAACGAGCAGGTAAAATGCGCGTGTATATGTACGTAGAATAATCCAAACGACTCTCGATGTTTTGACTGTTTTGTGTTGGAAAACTCAATAATAAACTTGTGAATGACTAACAGTGGAAGAAGATTGAACCTTATAATGAGCAAAGAATACCAAGAATACACGTCCAACTTAGAGAAGACTTTACACAACATTTACAACATAGCAAAAAAAGCAAGAGCAAAAAGATTAGACCCAACTGTAAGTCCTGAAATTAGAATAGCAACGGACTTGGCTGAGCTAGTTGAAGGGCTTGTTGGGCCCTCAGGAGTTGCTGAAAGTATACGGGATCTTAGTAGGAAATTGCCTCGGGAAGACTTGGCATTTAAAATAGCCGAGGAAATAGTCCATGGAAAGTTTGGACACTTGGATGCTTGTGAAGCAGCGGAACAGGCCGTAAGAACCTCCCTTGCTATATTGACTGAGGGCATCACTGTTGCCCCCTTACAAGGCGTGGCAAAAGTGGCAATAAAAGTTAATGAAGATAGTACAAAATACCTAGCGATCTATTTTGCCGGTCCTATAAGAGCGGCAGGTGGTACAGATGCTCCATTGACCCTCGTTGTAGGAGATTTTGTGCGTCGTCTTCTCGGCTTAGATCGTTATAAGCCAACGGAAGAGGAAATCGGCCGTTTCATTGAAGAAGTGAGATTGTATGAACGTTCAGTAGCTAGATTCCAATATCACGTTTTCGACGAAGAGTTGAGGAAAGCCCTTGAATCACTTCCTGTGGAAGTTACAGGTACAGAAACTGATCGCGTTGAAGTTTCATCCTTCCGTAATCTACCTCGCATCGAAACCAATCGGGTGAGAGGTGGAGCTCTTCGTGTTGTAAATGATGGGGTGGTGGGGCGTTCTGCAAAAGTTTGGACTGTTGTAGAAAAACTAGGGATTATGGGATGGGACTGGCTTGGTGGAATTCGAGAAATTGAAGAGAAAAAGACAGCTGGGTTTATGGAAGATGTTATCGCTGGGCGTCCGATATTTTCGTTTCCTTCACGACGTGGTGGCTTCAGACTTCGCTATGGACGGTCTAGAAACACAGGTCTTGCTGCAGTAGGCTTGCATCCTGCAACAATGGCAGTACTTCAGCACTTTCTTGCTGCTGGTACTCAATTACGTATTCAAGGTCCAGGAAAAGCAAGCATTGTTCTTCCAGTAGATACTATAGAGCCTCCAATTGTTCGGTTAAAAGATGGGTCTGTTGTTCGGGTTTCGCTTCAAGATTTTGAGCAAATAAGAAACAGGATTGACAAAATTCTGTTTCTTGGTGATATTCTCATTAGCTTCGGCGATTTTCTGTACAATAATAAACCTCTCCTTCCGTCTGGATATACTGAAGAATGGTGGTGCCAAGACCTCCAGTTGGTTATTAAGAAGAGTTTTGGCGGAGACATTGAAAGGGTAGGCGAATCTGCAAAAATCTCTGTAGCGCGTCTACAGGATATTTTAACTGATCTTTATGGAACCAAGCCGACTGCGAAGGAGGCCATATCCATAGCTAGAAGCCTAGATGTTCCTCTTCATCCTTTGTTCACATATGCGTGGTCTAACATCTCGTGTGAAGAATTTCGGTCATTAAGACGTTGGCTTTTAGCTTCCCAAGTTCAAGTGGAAAACGGCGCCGTTTGTGAAATAACTGGAAAAATAAATGAAGCTGTTAAGGATATCCTTGAGAGACTCTACGTACCTCATAGAATTGATGAAGAAAAGATTTGTAAACTGGAAAATGACGACGCGCATGCCCTCGCTTTCTGCCTTGGGTTCCACAAACCAAATAAACGGATATCTCTGAAAAAATCCATTTTGGAAAACATTAGGGATGTTAGTAGCGTTCTTGTTAGAGAAAAAATATGCACTTTTCTTGGCTCCAGAATGGGACGTCCAGAAAAGGCAAAGAGAAGAGAGATGAGGCCTCTCGTTCACACGCTCTTCCCAGTGGGGCTAGCTGGTGGTTCCCGCCGAAATGTGATTGACGCCGCAAGAAAGACTGTGATTGAAGTTGATTTGATCAAGCGGAGGTGCTCCCAGTGTGGGATAGTGACATTTAGGATAATGTGTCCTAGATGCGGTGTTGACACGGTGGTAGAGAAGTCTTGCCCCCGTTGTGGAAGAGTTGTTAAAGAGAATCTTTGTCCAGTCTGCAAAGTTTCTTCTAGAGATTATGCGAAGCAAGCAGTTAACGTTAAAGATGTGGTAGATGAAGCCTGTAGGAAATTGAGACATTCCCCGCCTGAACTTGTTAAAGGTGTGAAGGGACTGATTAATGAAACGAAAACGGCCGAGATTCTTGAAAAGGGGATTTTGCGTGTAAGATATGACTTGTCTGTTTTTAAGGATGGAACAATTCGGTTTGACGCTACGAATGCTCCTTTGACACACTTTAAACCGAAAGAAATAGGTGTGACTTTAGAGAGGCTTCAGCAATTAGGTTATGGTTCTGACTACGGTGGAAAGCCACTAACTGCTTCAGATCAGATTTGTGAGCTTAAGATGCAGGATGTTGTGATTCCGCTGGCCTGTGCGGAATATTTTGTGCGTGTAGCCAGCTTCTTAGATGAATTACTTGAGAGGGTCTATGATCTTCCGCCACATTACAACGTAAAAGGAGTTGATGATTTAGTTGGGCACCTCACTATAGGCTTAGCACCTCACACCTCTGTGGGAATTCTTGGAAGAATCGTAGGGTTCACTACCCTAAGTGTTTGTTATGCCCATCCCATTTGGCACTCCGCAAAACGCAGAGACTGTGATGGAGATGAAGATGCGCTGATGTTAGCTTTGGATCCTTTACTAAACTTTTCAAAGTCTTATTTGCCAGCCCAGATTGGAGGTATGATGGATGCCCCACTTTTCATTATTTCTTTGATAAGCCCTAGCGAGGTGCAGAGGCAAGCTCATGAAGTTGATGTGTCCGGCATCTACCCTCTGGAGTTTTACGAAAAAACTCTGAAAGAAATGGCTCCCAAGGAAGTTAACGAGATTATAGACTTGATTGGTGATAGGCTAAACACTGAGGCACAGTTTCAAGGTTTTAGGTATACAATTCCCGTTTCTAATATTAATTCGGGGAACAAGGAGAGCGCATATAAGAAGTTGCGGCGTATGACTGATAAGTTGAATAGTCAGCTTTTCTTGGCGGAGAAGATTGAGGCTGTTGATGCGGAGATTGTTGCTCGAAAGGTTTTGACTACTCATTTTATTCGTGACATTGTGGGTAATCTTCGTGCTTTTACGACTCAGACCTTCCGGTGTAAGAAATGTAACAAACGTTTTAGAAGACTACCTCTTCAGGGTAAGTGTCCAGAGTGTGGAGGTACACTAATGTTAACTGTCCATCGTGGTGGTATTGAAAAATACTTAGAACCGGCGTATCAACTTGTGAAAAAATATGGTCTTTCAACCTACTATAGTCAGCGTCTGTCACTAATCGAAGATGAAATAGATACCCTCTTTGAGGGTAAGAAACCCAAGCAGATCAGTCTCTCAGATTTTATAGCCTAACAGAAATAGTAGAACCTTTTTCTATGCCCGCAATAAGTTTGTTTAGGGAAGCACCTTGAAGGAATCTTATCACCCTAAGGCCTTTTTGTCCTTGATCAGAAATGTTCGTTTAGGCTTGGTTGCGAGGACAAAAATAGTGTTGCTTCTTGAAAACGAAGAATTTACGGCAAGAGTTCTTGCCGAGAAGATTGGGCTGAGTTACTCGGCGGTTCTTCATCATCTCCGTCTCCTGTGGACTGAAAAGATCATTGGGCGAAAGGGAACTAGACCCTTCTTATGGAGTTTGACTGGTGCTGGGCAGCAGAGACTGACAAGCCAGAAAGAATACTAGAGCATGCGCAATAGTTCTCTCAAGAGAATTCTTGAAATTATTAAGAGCCCTACCATTATTATGAGTCCACTGACGAGAGAAAACCAGCGAGTGGGTTCGGCTAGTAATGAGTTTGCGAAGTCTGCAAAGACTCCCATTCCTAACCAAAAGATTATTCCGGAGCCTGTTTCTGCCTTTTTGCTCGAGAGGTCTCTGAGCGCGAATCTGAGAATCAGAATGATGATTTGTGATGCACCAAAGATGTAACAAAAGTTCTTGATGGTGTCATAGATTATTGGGTGAGGGGTTTTTGGGGCAGGCAATTTAATATTTGCGTATGCTTCCAGATGGAAGTCCCTAACGAATGTTCCAATTTCCTCGATGAGATTTGGGGCGGCGACGAAAACTATGCCTACGGCGATCAAGAAGAATCCTAGAGAGACTATGCCAAGCCAATCTGTACCTTTTGAATGTCGTCCTTGAGTCATATTTTGTGTCTTCCTTGAGATGTTTAGATATTTTCTTCTTCTTTTAATGTTTGCTATCACCATTCTTAAAAGAAAGTGATACAACCATTCGTTGAGGAAAGTGCAGCATGAAAGTTTTGTTTGTTGAACCGCCAAAGGACGTATGGTTCGTCATGGGCGAGTATTTGCCACCGCCCTATGGTATTATTCAGCTTGCGGCCTATCTTGAGAGAGAGGTGAAGAATGTTGAGATTGAGGTGTTGGATTGTAATGCCCAGCAGTTGTATTGGGAAGAGCTGGAAAAGCGAATACAATCCTTCAATCCTGACGTTGTGGCTTCAAGCGCATTGGCCACCTGCAACACCTACGTGGTTGCTAGAACGTTGGAAACTGCAAAAAGAGTAAATCCGAATTTCCTCACAGTCGCTGGAGGTCAACATTTTACAGCAACAGCCCAAGAAAGCCTTGAGACATATCCTGAGATTGATGTTATTGTGCGGGGCGAGGGAGAACAAACTTTTGCAGAACTTGTTAGGAATGCCGAGAAGAGATCATCTCTTCCAGAAATAAAGGGCATCTCCTTCAGATATAAAGGAAGAATCTTTCATAATCCCCCTAGACCATTAATTGGTAATCTGGATGATCTCCCCTATCCGGGATACCATTTCGTCAAGGATATTGTGCACAAATATCACTTCGCCGCTATGGCTGGTCGCAAAGCACCTTACGCATTAATCGAGGGTTCAAGAGGATGTTTACACCGCTGTACTTTCTGTACACAATGGCGGCACTGGCACGGGACGTGGAGACAGAAGTCGCCTAGACGAATTGCAGATGAGATGGAGTTTTGCTATCAGAATTATGGAAGCAGATTTATTTGGTTGACAGATGATAATTTCGGCTCGGGCAAGCGGGCAAGTAGTCTTACTTCTGAGCTTCTTCAGCGGAAAATAGGAGATGATTTGACATGGTTTTTGCAGTGGAGATGTGATGATGTTGTCAGAAACAGAAAGCTTTTGCCTAAGATGCGGGAGGCTGGGCTTAACTGGGTAATGGTTGGCGTGGAGAGTCCTAGAGATTCGACTCTTGAGAGGTTTAAGAAGGGTATAACTCCAGAAGGTGCAAAGAAGGCTGTGAGGCTGTTGAAGGAGAATGATATTTTTGCCCATACAATGTTCATTATGGGTGAGCGGAGAGACACAGCTGAGTCAATTGCGTATTTGAGAGAGTTTGTGAATGAGTTGGACCCGGATTTTGCATTATTTACTGCTCTCACACCATTTCCTGGGACAGAAATTTTTGAGGAAGCTAAGCGAAGTGGATGGATTGAAGATTTCAATTGGTCACATTATGACATGGCTCATGCTATAATGCCTACGGAGACGTTATCACGGGAAGATGTGCAGGAAGAACTCTATAAGTGCTACCGAAGTTTTTATGGTTCTTGGGGGAGACGAGTCAAAGGATTATTTTCCAGAAACGAATTGAAAAGACGAATTTACTGGTATATGGCTGGCCGAGGCATCATAAAACAATTCAGAAACTTGTTTTAAGTCGCGGTTCCCATGTCGAAAAGTATACTCCAGAATCGTCCCCTCATGTTTCTGCTTTACATGTCACTTTTCGGCGTCCTACTCTCAATGCTGCTCGCGTTTTTTCCACCTTCTCTGCATGAAGATTTCGGTTGGAGAAAACCTATTGTTGGTTCTGTTTTCGGATTAATTTGTGTGTTAGGGGTCGTTGCAGCTTTTTTTCCAAAGCAATGCACAAACGTATTGAGTTTCAGAAAAGAAAGAGGGCCTGCTTTTCATGGAGACTCTGAACTGGGTGGGCATCATCCTCATTGTGGAAACTTTTCGCCGCATGTATTCCAGATAGAAAACAGAAGGTTGTGTGTCGCTTGCACTGGACTGACCGTGGGAGGACTGTTGGCTCTTTTTGGAACCGTTATCTATTTTTTCGTTGGTTGGCGTGTTGAACAAAACAATGTTTTGATGGTTTTGGCTGGGCTCTTGGCGGTTGCCTTGGGTTTGTTTCAGTTTCGGGTGAGGCAGCGGGGTGTCCGCTTTTCTTTGAATGCCGGTTTCGTTTTGGGAGCATTTTGGGGTCTAGTCGGGATTGATGGCCTTCTACAGAGCGTAATTGCTGATCTTTTTTTGGTTGCGTTGATTGTTTTCTGGCTGTTTACTCGAATCTCGATTTCGCATTGGGATCACGAAAGGATTTGTCACACTTGTGATGTGGCCGTGTGTGAATTTCGAAAAATGAGAGAAGGGCTTAGCTAGTAATATCTGCGGCGGAGACCGAAATAGGCGCCTATGATGATTAGGATTCCAAAGATTATGATTGCAAAGGGCCAGGCAGACACGCCTGAGGGGATCACGTCGATCCCTGGTTGTTGCAGGAGCATTATAAGTCCCCAGAGTAGGATTACTGCGCCTATGGCTAAGCCTACAATTGCACCACCGTACGGGATTCCAAAACATTCTTCTTCTACGCGTTTGCGTTCGTGTTTTCGAGCGCGTGGTACTGTCTCTAGGCTTGCTCCACATTTGACGCATACTACGGCGCCTTCTTCGTTTTTGGCACCGCATTTAGTGCAATAGACCAAAATATCATTCTCCTATGTTGTGGTAGTTTGTATTTTTCTTCGAGTCTTCTTAAGAGTTTTGTGGTGAGCTAAAACGGGTGAAAATTTTTTTCCTACTAGTCTATGCGTTTGCGTTCGATCTTGGTCTCTTTCCAGTTGGCGTGCCACATTTGGGATAGTCTTGGTCATTGGGCTTATAAGAGTGGGTCCATCGTTGTTATGGTTGCTTCGAAAATGTGCATCCACATGTTGTCTTTTGGCATTTGGGGCATGTGCCGTCATATTTTGTCAATGTTGCTTTTTCGAGGTTGATCTCTAATACGTTGGCTAGGGAGGCTAACCATGCGAGAACATCTGCGAATTCGTCCTTTAATGCCTTGGCGTTGTTTTCTTTCATGGCGTCTCCTAACTCGTTAACCTCGTCTTTAAGCCAGTCGTAGGTTCCTTTTGCTCCCCGCTTTGAGTCCCTGTGGAAATAGATTCGTCGCATCATTTCTTGAAATTCGTGGATATGCATGTTATTCCCTCGTCTACTCTGTTTGCCGGTTTGTTTAGTATGTGAATGCGTTATATGAAATTGAGGGTAAAAAGCTGGAATCCTAGGGTAGATAACATTTATTATGATGGATTAACTGAAAAACCACGTGATCAACATGAACTTGGGAAAATACGCTCGGTACGGCATTGTCACGCTTTGTGGTCTTCTTCTCTTCTTCTTAGGGTCTTCTCTTCCTTTCCAGACGAATTTTATGGCTCTTGTTTCGCTGTTTGCTATCGTTTTGCTGACGGTGGCCATGAGCTATGGAAACAG
>JAOUKN010000077.1 GCA_029882515.1 Candidatus Bathyarchaeota archaeon | reverse complement strand
ATCGAGATTCATTTTATTTCACGTCCTATGGAACAGGTTACACGAGAATTGAGTTAGGGCATCAATTTGGCGACATTTTTATCTCTTTTTACCTTGAAGAAATTGGCAACCGGGTTGCATTTTGTTCGTAACAGCAGAGCATGTGGAGAGATTAGATTGAACTCAGTTAAGGTTTCGACATGGCCCATACCTTTTGCTATAATCATGTCAGATGAGTTATAAAGAGTCAAAAATTCTTCAGAACATTCTTCGGGAATCAATCCAACAGCGTCTGTTCCAGTTGTAACTATGTCGTCTGCAACTTTGTTCATTCCTACATATCTAGCATCTTCCATAGTAGCATCATTGAGAACTGGCCCACCTTTTACTCCGATTATCACGTTTGCTCCGAGCTTTTTCAGCTCACGAACTAATAGTGTATCAAAGACTATTTCCCCGGCATTGTCTGCTAGAAACATAATCTTTTTTGTCTTCTTGGAGAGATTGAAGATTTGGGAAATCTCATCGATGACTAAGTCGTTTTCTGCTCTTTTGATCAACCTTCCTATGTCATCATAGTTAAAAGTGTGACCTGGGATGTCAAATTCCATGGTATTGCCAACTATAGAGCATAGGCAGGCTGTTCTGAACCGTGATTTGGCTGTTTTTTCATTCAGAATTAATCCTTCAACTTGTGGAAGTATTTCTAAGGCCTTTTGGTTACTCATCCGTTTTCGTTTTGCATAGGGGTCTGAGACGCTTGCTATTTTCTTTACTATTCGATCTCTTTTGGTGCCTAGGATGGCTGGAGTCGCACTTGGGTTGAACTCTTTGGCCAAAAGATCTGTAAGAGCTGACATGGCTTTAAATTGAACAGATGGGTCCTTTGTCGCCCCAATAATTTGTAAGTACCCTCGATGGAGGATGCAAGAGGCGCATTCGACCTCAACTTTCAATGGGAAAGCCTCTGTCACATTTTTGTTGTCGCTTCTGCAAACTCTAATAGTACCTTATAAGGGTCTCTCGCTTTCACAACGCCACTAGCAACCAGTACACCTTCAGTGCCAAGTCTTAAAGCAGCAGCCACATCCTTACCAGCAGTTATACCGGCTCCGCAAAGAACTACCACGCTAGGGTCAATCTGTTTTATGAGTGCTACAGTTTTTGTAACGACTTCAGGTTTAGCCTTAGATACTGGTATGCCAGTTCCGATTAATTCAGGTGGCTCTACAGCAACCATATTAGGTTTTAGCGAAGCGACGGCAGCGCTTACAGAGGGATTATTGGCACAAACTATTGAAACTAAGTCTAGTTCTTCGGTTCTCTTGATGGTTGCGTCGATGTCTGCGAGTTTTAGTTGTCTTTCTGAGTGGTTGATTAGGGTTCCTACAGCGCCAGCTTCCTTGATTGATTCGGCAAGTATATGACCCGTGAAACCGCCAAACTTGATTGGGTCAACGTGTTGTGCAAAAACAGGGATAGATGTGAGACAAGCAATTGAAGAGATGTCTGTAAGTGAGGGGACCACACCAATGTAAACATCGGTTTCCAGGCTTACCTTTTCTGCTGTTTTTGCAAGTTCTATCGCTTTCTTTCCAGTACCTTGGGGATATGTTTTGAAGTTTACAAGAATTAGAGGAGTTCTAATTTTGATCAAATTTTTCACAGCCTATAGCATACTTATTAACAGTTAAAACAATTGCTCACTGCACGCGCAAGCATTTCCAGAGTTCTCAGGTCAATTCCAATTTCCGTTATACATCATTTCGTTGTGCACATCCGCAATCAGTTTAGCGGGTGCTTCCTTTATATTCAGTGGTTTCATGGGAACCCGAGCATCTAGAAAATCCATCCAAGCATTTTTGGAAGAATTAGATTCTAGGATTTCTTGTTTTCAAGAAGGGACTCATAGCAATAAGTTATACGGGTGGCTGTTCCAGATTAAATACATGCTTCATCTTGTACCGCACATAATATTGTTGCATTCTGATTTTTCAATGAATGACATATTGCTGTTATTGAAATAAGCTCTATATTAAGACAGGAAATAAAATATTAACGTAAATGCTGAAGAGAAAAGAGAGATCTGTAGTAGAGATTGGAAGAGGAGTCCTCATCCCTCCTACTCCCTTCCAACCACAAATCGTGTTGTCCAAATGTTTTTAAGTAAAGCCTTCATAAAACTCGCAATAACTGTTGCACGACGGAGTGTCATGATTGTCGAAAGTCAGGGCTTCTGTGAACATAGAGAACGTAGTTGCCTCAGCGACTTTAAATCAACGAGTTGATCTGAACGCTGTAGTAAAGGGATATCCAGGAGTAGAGTACCGTCCCGAACAGTTTCCTGGATTAGTTTTTCGGTTGAAAAGACCCAAAACGGCTACCCTCATTTTTAACTCAGGAAAGATGGTCTGCACTGGGGCCAAATCGGAAAAAGAAGCTAGAAAAGCCGTGATGAAGGTTGTTAAAGAATTGAAGAAGAGCGGTATAATAATCATTAGTAAACCTGAACTCAAGATACAGAATATTGTTGCATCCGCAAGCTTAGGTGGAACAATTGACTTGGAGAAATCAGCCTATGACCTTGGAAGGACTATGTATGAACCTGAGCAGTTTCCAGGTCTTATTTATAGGATGGATGAACCGAAAGTGGTGATTCTTTTGTTTGCAAGCGGAAAACTAGTATGTACAGGTGCTAAACGAGAGGAGGACGTATACGAGGCAGTTAATAAGCTTCATCTAAGACTGGAAGATAAAGAGCTGATATTTTATGAATAGGGGTGCTGCACCCGCATTTTGGGCGTGATCGTGGAAGAATGGGCTGGAAACGATTTTATTATTCATAGATTTTCCTTCCATCATCAACAACAAGTTTTCCTTCCTTGAACACTTTATCCACTAGATTTATTCCAGAGCGATATCCTAAAAATTTGTGATTGGGAATATTTAACGAGATGACATCCGCTTTTTTGCCAACCTCTAAGCTCCCAACTTCATGGGCTCGGTGAACGGCATAAGCGGCATTTATGGTTGTTGCTGATATAGCTTCTGCCGGAATCATTTTCATCTGGTGACAAGCAAATGCAATTATTAGTTGTAAGGTCTCAGTTGGGCAACTTGGGTTATAGTCGGTTCCTAAGGCAATAGGTACTCCCAGATCTATCATCTTTCTGGCGTCAGCATAACATCCGTTCATTAAGGAAAAGGCTGCGACTGGAAGTAGTACTGCAATAACTCCTTTTTTTGCCATCGCCCTTATGCCTTCATCCGATGCAAAGATTAAATGTGCTGCTGAGACTGCATCAATTTCTGCTGCAAGTTCTGCACTGCCAATGTTTGTTAATTCGTCGGCATGTAATTTTGGCTTTAAGCTGTGTTGTTTGGCGTTTAGCAGAATGTTTCTTGATTGTGCTATGTTGAAGACTCCTTTTTCGCAAAAAACATCACAAAATTCTGCTAACTTGCGTTTTGCCACTGTTGGGATCATCTCGTCTATTACAAGATTTACGTATTTTTGTGGATTACTTTGATATTCAGGTGGAGTGGCATGGGCTCCTAGAAACGTAGAGATGATGTCGATCGGGTTCTTATCATTTAGGAGTCGTATAACTTCCAAACATTTTATCTCATCCACAGTTGTTAATCCGTAACCACTCTTTGCTTCTATTGTGGTTGTTCCATGCTCCAACATAATTTTCAAGGTTTTCTGGCACTTTTCAACTAATTCCTGTTTAGTGGCTCTTCTTGTCTCCTTTACAGTCTTTAAAATTCCTCCTCCTTCCTTCAAGATTGTCAGATATGATACGCCCTGAATTCTCTTCTCAAACTCGTCTTCTCTTGAACCTGCAAAAACTAGGTGAGTGTGAGGATCTACAAAACCAGGCATAACTACTTGCTCATTGGCATCGAATTTTTCCTTTCCAACAAATTTGCTTTTGATGTCTTTAGTTTTACCAACTGCAATTATCTTCCCTTCGTTTATGGCTAAACTGCCCCTCTTGATAATCCCTACGTCTTTCATGCTCTCTCCTATGAGCGGTTTTTGAGTTGTCCCTTGCAAAGTTAGTAATTCATTTGCATTACCAATGATCAAATCTACTTCTTTCCTTACCATTTTAGCTCCTCCTCTTCAGGGCCTTCTCTACTGCAATCTCAATAACTCGGTCCTCATATAGCTCGTTTATCTTCAAGTAATACTTGGCTACATCAATTATGGCTTGCAGTGGAGTCATACCACAAAACTCGGATCCGATAACCTGAATATTATATCGATTTGCTTCGATCTTAAGTAATTCGAAAACCCTGTGGAGAGGCGTTCTCTCAGAATCACTGATGCTCATTCCGATCTGAGTTATCTTCTTCTCTGGGATCTTGGCAGCCATTGCCTTAACATATATTAAGCCTCCTTTCTTTGCGTGCAAAGCTCTGGCGATTTTCTTCGCTATTTTCAAATCTGCAGTGTCTAGATTCACGTTAAAACCGACCATGATTCTCCTGGCGCCTGTTATTGTTGCGCCTGCTGTAGGATGAGGGGAGGTGAGACCGAAGTCTGGTTTTCGCTCTGGCTTTTTCATCATTTCTGATAGTTGTTCGTATTCTCCTTTTCTAATCCAGTCTAGATCGCTTCTTTCAGGTTTCGAAGCCGCTTTTCCGTATAGATAGACTGGAACATGACATTTTTCTGCAAGTGCTTTTCCGAATCTTTTTGCTAGTTCGATGCAGTCTTGGATGGTGGTATTTTGGATGGGAATGAATGGTACGACATCTACTGCTCCGATGCGTGGATGTTGCCCTTTATGTTTGGTCATATCTATGAGGTCGATGGCTTTTATGGCTGAATTTAGTGTGGCAGTATAAACTGAATTCTTGTTCCCGATGTAAGTGACTACAAGTCGATTGTAGTAGCTATCATAAGTATGATCAAGAACATAAGTTTCTTTGACTTTTCTAATCTCTGTTAATATGGTTTCTACGGCTCTTGGATCTGAGGTGCTAAAATTTGGAACACATTCAATGATTTCTCTCATGATGGATCCTCTTTTGCTGGCATTGAAATAATTGTGAACCTTCTTAATCTTTTTTTCACTACATTCTATTTGTATTGAAAGTTGGACTAACACTCTTCTCGTCTATAGATGCTGCATATGAACCCTAAAGAACTGGAATCAATCTGGCTGTTGAAGCAGTTTTCAAACCTAAAGTTGAACGGGAAAGTTTCATAAATGACATCAAATACTTCAAACTTACAAAACAAACTCCACCATCTCTCCTTCTCTTTCTTGAAAACAGAAAAATTTGTGGTTTTTTCATCAGCTGCCAAACGGAAGCGTAACTTTAGCCTTCTGATTTTTGAGTAGACGCCATCTCATGTTCTGTTGGATTTCAATGCTATCATAGTGGTTGAAAACTTATTTTTCAAGATAAGTACAACCGATATTGTATAGATAAGGTAACATAACGCCTCTTAAAATCTAAAATGCTAAAACCGAGAAACCAACTAGTATCTCTAAGGCTCATTAGCCTATAGTAAATTCAGTTGGATGCAGATGTGATAGTTAAGCTTCTTGATGTACGTGTAATGCTAAAGAGGCACATCCTTCAAGTGTGTTAGAGAAAATCTCTTGAATTCTCCTGTTCCAATGGAAACAACGAAACCTTGAATGTCATCTGCAAGTTCTTTCCAGTCAATTCTAAGCAGATTCAACTTGTTATGGTAATCCGTATAGTTTTTGTGGAACGAGATGATCACCCCAGTCATGCCTAGGCCTTCCCCTGTAGAGGCAAATATTGCATTGGGAAACTGGGCAGCATATTTTCTGGCTTCCTCCATTGTTTGGGGTGTAAGAATTTCAGAGCGCATCTTGACGAAGGTGAGAGCTAGTATTTCAAAACCCATCTTCTTAAAATTTGGAATGATCGTATAGTCTTCGACCATTCGATTCTTTTCAAGTTTGTGACGAGTTCTGGTGATCGTTGGTTGAGATACCTTGAGAACCTTAGCAAGATCCCTATCGCTTCTTTTGGAATTTTTGAGAAGTTCCCGTAACAATTGTAGAGGCAATTCTTTTCGCATAGACTACAATCAAAAAGTAACTCTTATTAAACGTTTTGCCAATACTATGATGATGCATGCGTAATACCACAAACGTTTTCCTTTATATCAATATGATTTCAATCAGTACTAAAGATTTAAGAAAGAAAACGACTTTGCATGTGGTGCAAATAGAATCTTGAGGTTCAAAAGTGAGTAATGGTTTGGAGTTTGAGATTCCTTCTTGGGAGCAAATTTATGAAATGCTTATTGAACTTGCAGATAGAATTCAGAGAAATGGTTTGGAACCGGACGTAATTGTTGGAGTTTCTCGAGGAGGATGGGTCCCAGCACGAATTATGTCTGATTTGCTAGAGAACCCAGAACTTGCCAATGTTAAAGCAGAATTTTATCTGGGGGTCGCAGAAACCAAAGGTGAACCCGTTATAACGCAGCCGGTTTCCACGTCAGTGAAGGATAAAAAAGTTCTTGTGATGGATGATGTCGCAGACACTGGCAAAAGTCTCCGTCTAGTGAAGACACATCTATCGAAAGAAGGCGCAACGGATATCAAGATTGCTACGATCTATTATAAGCCATGGAGTGTCTTAACACCCGATTACTATAGGAAGAAAACCAGTCTATGGGTCATTTTCCCTTGGGAAAGGAAAGAAACCATCCGAAACATTGTCAAAAAATATGAGCAACAGAAAAAACCAATTGAAGAGGCTAATAAACAACTTGTAAGGTCGGGACTTGACCAAAAGCTTGTGGACCGTTTTATCAGAGAAATACTGGAAGGAAAGAGAGAAATTGATTAAAGAAATCGAAGGCTTCGACAAATACATTGGCATAACTGGGGTCAGAAATGTTAGAATTGAAGATGTTAAGAGTTTCTTGGACGGTATTCGAAAGAAGACTGAAGACGTTTCTGTCCAGTTTTTCAACGCTAATTTGATAGCGGGACCTGAACATCTCTATTTCGCTGCTTTAAACGCACTGAAAGCCTTTGAGAGTCACCTGAACATCTGCAAGAGACTGGCTCTTGAGATACTTCTTTATGCTTCTGCCCAAGGACAGATTAAGAAAGCGGTGGAATTGCTTGGAGTCAAAGCTCAGTCTTCGGAAGTCGCAGTTCTCGCCATTGCTGATACGGAAGCCAAAGTTTGTGAGACTTTGAAAGTTATTTCTGAATTTATTCAGGGTAAGTGTGATGATAACGTTATCGAACTATCCGATACGAAAGTTGAGGCGATCAAAGAGCTGTTTGGTATTTCCGAACTTGAACTTGAAGCGAAGTTGGAGAAAAGAGGTTTTGAAAAAGAAGCGTTAATAAACTTGGTAATAGAGCACATGGCTCTGCTGGCGACAGAACGTTAACGAAACTTTTCCTTCATCACAGAAAAGAGATCGCTGGGTTTTACAATGGATATTCCAGTCAACTTTCCAACGATCTCCACAAGAACTATCTTGTCAGGACTTTCCAAGTCAACTCTTCTTTCAATGTAAGCTGCCGCAGCTTCGATTACGTCTTTTGTTGAAATTTGAGTAAATCTTTTTTCAACGGTCACACGGAAGGATTCATCTTTATCTATTTTGGAAGCTAGTTCTGCTACTACTCTCTCGATGTCTTCAAGTCTTGTTCGCACAACTTTCTCAATTGGTATTACTCGAAATGTGTATCTGAACTCCCACGGACGCTGTTTCAGTAACTCTCGGAATTTTTCGATTACACCGAAAGGATTGAAAGCTGTTCTGGCTGCTATCAGCCCCGTGATTCCAGTCTTGTCTACAGTGGCGGCTGAATCTCCTATTTCTCCCAGTAGATACCAAATCTCTGAACATGCGTCTTCCTCATTTCCACGTGTGGTTGTAACGAGCAGGTTGAAGTCTCTTAGCACGTTTTTGTTCTCCATGGTGCTCTGTTAACAAGAAATTTGAAGGTACATTGTTTATCTGAACAAAAGAATTACAATTGTAATGATTTGGAGCAAGGCATTCATAACCAATATAGTTTCCACTGTTTTGCCTTTTTTCTAGAGATAAGTTGCAGCAAATAATGAAATTACGATTACTGGAACCAAGATTCCAATGACCGAAGGAGCAACTAAAATTTGTAGTGCCATTTTCTCACCGCTAGAAGGTTATTTCTTTTGAGAAATTAAAACTTTCTTTGAAAATATCTAATGGCCATAAACGCTTAGAATTTCATTTATACTTATTGGCCCTTTGCGAACGATTTTCGGTCTTTCCGAAGTTAAATCTACTATGGTAGATGGTAATCCAAAGGTTGTTGGTCCTCCGTCAAGGATCATGTCGACTTTATCCCCGATTTGATTTGCTGCTTCTTGAGCAGAGAGTGGCGGTTTTTCTCCAGTTTTGTTTGCACTGGTTCCGACTAAAAGTCCATCGGATAAGTGGATGAGTTGAATCACTACGTTATGCATTGGGACTCTCACCCCTACGGAATCTAGATTAGAAGTAACAGTGCCGGAAAGAGTTGTTGTCTTGGGAAGGATGAGAGTGACTGGCCCAGGCCAAAACTTAACTGCAATCCGTCTAGCCTTGTCTGAAAGATAAGCAATTTTTTCAATATGTTCAATATCTGAGGCCAGTACTGGAAGTGGCTTTTGTCTTGCGCTCTTTACTTCAAAAATTCGTTCAACTGCACTAACATTGAGAGGGTCACAGCCCAATCCATATACTGTTTCAGTTGGGTAAACAACCAATCCGCCTCTCTTCACAGTTTCTGAGGCAGTAAGAATGTTCTTTGCTGTGGCCTTCAAAACGCGCACATTTCTTCCCCTATTACTCGTTGCAGACTGGTAGTTTTTCTTATATTAAAACTATCACTCATAGAACAAAAGAGGCGGCAAACTGTAGAACGTAGTCTTTAAATCCAAAAACAAGCATGGTAGATAATTCAAGCACAACAAATGTGAGAAGATCAATGGTAAGAGTTGCTGTCTTGGATGAGGATAAATGCAAAACCAAACACTGCGACAGAGAATGCTATCGTTTTTGTCCGCAGATAAGAAGCCGAGTAGAAGCAGTCCGATTCGAAGATGAAAAACCATTGATTGTGGAAGCTCTTTGTGTTGGGTGTGGCATCTGCGTCAAGAAGTGTCCGTTTAAAGCTCTGTCGATAGTTAATCTGCCGGACGAGCTTGAAAGGGAATGCAGCCACAGATTTGGACCTAACACCTTCAAACTTTTTCGCCTCCCTATTCCCTC
This sequence comes from Candidatus Bathyarchaeota archaeon, assembly GCA_029882515.1. Taxonomy (GTDB): domain Archaea; phylum Thermoproteota; class Bathyarchaeia; order Bathyarchaeales; family Bathyarchaeaceae; genus JAOUKN01. Next base: position 1 of record JAOUKN010000077.1, on the reverse strand, counting down.
C
>JAOUKN010000191.1 GCA_029882515.1 Candidatus Bathyarchaeota archaeon | reverse complement strand
CTTGATGTCGGTGATGCTTATGGTGTTTTGTTCAAGTTGTGGCAAAGAGGTTCCTGAAGACGCCTATTTCTGTCCCAAGTGTGGTGTGAAGACCAGCAAGGGTGCGGAAGCAGGCGTTTCCGCCCCTGTGGAGGATTTGAAATATGCTTTTTCTAAGATGGGAGAGGAGATAGAGAAGGCCTTTGCGGTGGCTGGTAGAGAGTTGGAGAAGGCTTTCAAGAGGGCGAGGGAAGAGATTAGAGAGGCAACCACTCGGGAACCTGTTGTCTGCTCGCATTGTGGAGAAAAGAATTCTGCTGGTGCTCGGTTCTGCTACAAGTGCGGCAAAAAACTAGACTAAAACGGGCGCACTCTATTTCTTCAATATTCCTAGGGGGCAGATCAACATGCAAACTTTGCAATCGCTCTCGCCCTTGCATTTCGTGAGATCTAGGACTTCTTCTCTGCGCCTTGGATGATCGACAAACTCCACATTTTTGAGGGCTTTTTCGGGGCAAGCATCTATGCAGACTTGGCAGTCTTTGCATTGGCATGCGAGAGGTCTGTCAGGGATCAGCGGCATGTCTGTAAATATACTGACAAGTCTAACTCGCGGGCCGTATTTCGGCGTCACCAGCAGGAGAGATTTTCCTAACCAGCCGATTCCTGCAGCTTTGGCGACAGCTTTGTTCGATATCAGTCCTCTCTCGCCAGCTGGATCGATGCGGTCTTCTGGATGGATAATGAGTGTTTTGAAACCCTTGTCGTGTATGAAATTTGAAATTCTGAGAGCAATGTTTTCCAGCAGTTCAATCTGTTTAGTGAAGGAATAATTGATCTCTTCCACTTTTGATCCAAACTTCTCAACACGAACGGCGATGGAAATCGCTCTTGGAAACGAAACGAACAAGTTAGGAACGTATGTGTCGATCCCCTTCAAAGAACTCGCGTCGGCTACTCCCACGAGATCAGCGCCTAGTTTCAGAGCGTGGTCCTTGATTCTCTCAGTTTCGCCTTTCATCTTTTGTGACATGTGAAGCTAGCGTGTAAAACGTCGATAAAAACATTTGCGAACGCGCTGTCACATGCCTAAGAAGGCAGCTCATGTACCTGCTGACTTTAGCCTTCAAATCCTGTTCCATGCGCTCGCGCATACATTGGTCCTATGCTTTCTGACTTTATAAGTTGCATGAGCTTACCTGCGTTCTGGAAGTTTTGAGTATGTTCCGTTTGAGGTTCTGTAGACTGCTAGTCGTCCGACAGTCTCCCAGTTGTCTCCGTCTCTGCGTCTGAGTTGCACAACGACAACTTCGGCTTCTGGATCGGTTTATCCAAGCTAGACGGTGATGCCTAGATAATCTTGTTCACTGAGACGTGTGTAAAAACGTGCTTTTGGCTGAGAGACAGAACTCAAACCAATCACCACGATTTTTAGAGGAATCTACGTTTTTAATTTTAAAGCATTTGTTGCGCGCGCGCATCTATCTTGTCGTTCGCCAACTTATAATCAGAAATCTTAATGGAATCAATCTTGCCTTTGTTTTCGAGCACAGATGCAAAGTCTCTGATAATCATCCTTTCAAGATTTTTTCTGTGGTTAGCTATTTGATTTGGTAAGACATTGTAGCGGAAATAGTTCCAGTTCGGAATTGATGGGTGATCTTGTCTCAATCTCTCTACTAGATCATAAGCCTCACCAAAATAGATGAGTTTGTTTTTGGTGTCAATCAGGGTATAGAGAACATTATTTGCTCCAATTTCAAAGTCTAATTCTGCTCTAGGCCTCCATCTGTTTTTGTATATTCTGAATGGTGGTTTCTTGTCTAGTTCATCGTCAATCTTGTGCAACATTGGAGATTCAATAAATCGTTTGAACAGTTCTGAGAATGTAGGTTTTTGCGTGTAGTAGGCTACAAAGCGAAAGAGTTTTTCGTCTCTGTTGTACTCGATGTCCAAAAATTCCCAGAAAGGTATTTCCTGTTCGATGTTGGTTTTCTTGATTCCTTTTGACTTCCTTAATCTGTCTTCGATGTCTCTAACGAAACTCATTAAGAAAACGTCTTTCAATTCGTAAGTCAACAAGTCAGAGTACCATAGACGGTATGCAGGAGTTTTCCGTCCTTTTGTGGCGATAGTAACCCATCCTTCAAACTTTCCTTTTTGGAACTCGACTTGAACCTTTGATGATGGATCTCCTTTTGACTTGCAGTTCGAGAAGTCCTCTGGGATTTTCCATATCTTGCAAGCCCAGTTAGGTATAGTGGTTCCATTATAACGAAATAATGATGAATCCACTTTCTTACGCCAAAGAGGATAATCGACATTCGATCGTTCTAGTTTC
>JAOUKN010000076.1 GCA_029882515.1 Candidatus Bathyarchaeota archaeon | reverse complement strand
AAGGGATACCAATCTTATGCCAGTAATAATTGAAGCTGTAAAAGATTATGCAACCCTTGGAGAAATCTGCGGCGTATTACGAAAGATACATGGAGAATATAAGGAATTGATCGTAATCTAGAGGGAAAGCCATGGAACGCAAAGGAAAAATCAGGGTTTTAATCGCCAAGCCTGGCCTTGACAGCCATGACAGAGGGGCAAAAATTGTGGCTAGATCGTTGCGAGATGCCGGGATGGAGGTGATCTACACGGGTTTAAGGCAGACGCCTGAGCAGATTGCTGAAACCGCCCTCCAAGAAGACGTGGACGTAATAGGCTTAAGCATACTATCAGGGGCCCACAAAGCCCTTTTTCCAAGAATAATGGAACTTGTGAAAAAGAAGGGCTTGACAGATGTAATGGTCTTCGCAGGCGGCATAATTCCAAAAGAAGATATCCCCGAAATGAAGAAACTCGGAATAAGCCAAATCTTTGGACCTGGAACCCCCACAGAAACAATAGTCCGATTTGTATTTGATAATGCCCCTGAAAGAACCTGATCTCTGAAGACGTGTAGAAACATTGACAAAGATCGACGAGATAGCCCAAGGCGTGCTAGCAGGAGATCGCCGGAAAACAGCACGAGCGATAACAATCATAGAGAACAAACTTACCGAAGCACAAAGACTAATTGGCTCAATTTTTCCTCACACTGGAAAGGCCTTCATAATAGGAATAACTGGTCCCGGCGGTTCAGGAAAAAGCACGCTCATAGAGAAAATTATACGTGAATATAGACAGAGAGGCAAAACTGTCGGGGTCATAGCCGTTGATCCTACAAGTCCCTTCACAGGCGGAGCATTTCTAGGGGACAGAATTCGAATGCAAGATCTAAGCACGGATCAAGGCGTTTTCATACGTAGTATGGCAACCCGCAACTATCCAGGAGGAATAGCAAGGGCAACAAAAGATGCCGTGAAGATATTGGATGCCTCAGGTAAAGACGTAGTTATTGTGGAAACTGTTGGTGCTGGGCAATCTGAAGTAGATATAATCAAAGTGGCCCAAACGATAGTGGTTCTTTTCGCACCAGGCTTGGGAGATGAAATACAAGCCATAAAGGCCGGGATCATGGAGATTGGCGACATTTTTGTTGTAAACAAAGCTGATCGTGAAAACGCCGATAAGGCCACGATGGATATTCAAGCAATGCTGCAGTTGAACAATAAGGAGAAAAAATGGAAGTCACCAGTATTAAAGACGATTGCACTAACAGGAGAAGGCGTCCCAGAACTAATCGACGAAATTGAAAAACACAAATTTTTCTTGGAAAAGGAGATAGAACGAAAACGAAGCCGAGAAAAAGCTGAAGCTGAACTTGTCGAAGCCATAAGAGAGAAAGTGGCAAGTTCAATAATAGTGGAATTAAAAAGGGAAGGAACGCTCGAAGAGTTTCTGCAAAAAATCCTCGAAAAGAAGATGGACCCTGATTCTATAGCTGAAAAACTATTACACAAGAAATTCGGAAAGCCCGTTCAGAAGCGTTAAGAAAAATGGCAAAACTAGAACAAGGACTTGTCCAGGTTTACACTGGAAATGGAAAGGGCAAGACCTCAGCTGCCTTCGGATTAGCGTTGCGAGCTATCGGGCGTGGTCTCAAGGTGTATGTCATCCAGTTTATTAAGGGAGGCTTCGACTACGGTGAATTACATGTTGTTCAGCACTTGCCGAATCTTGAAATAAAGGCCTTCGGTAGAGGAAAATTTGTTACCCAGATGCCTCCAACCGAAGAGGATGTTAAACTGGCTACTCAAGCCTTTGAATTAGCTGAAACAATGGTTAGTGGCGGCAAATACGATATAGTAATTTTAGATGAGATCAACGTTGCTTTACATCTGAAACTGATAGAACTGGACAAGGTAATCTATTTGATAAAGAAGAAACCAAAGCATGTGGAACTAGTATTGACTGGTCGTAATGCTCCACCAACAGTCTTAGAGGTGGCGGATCTTGTTACAGAAATGAAAGAAGTGAAACACCCGTACACCAAGGGTACGCCACCAAGAGAAGGAATTGAATACTAGTATCCACTCAATTGCATAATTGTACGTATTACTCGTGCCCCAATAGAATTCTGCCCAAAGATATCATTCCGCTAGATAGCACAATGTAGCTTTAGTATATATCTACAAGATAAAATCCCTTTAATAGAAGTCTACTTTCTATTTACTGATGCCTTAGAGAAGAGGGCCCACATCATTGCTCATAAAAGAGATAATCCTCGAAAACTTCATGTCCTACGAATATGCTAGAATACCCTTTAAACCAGGATTGAACGTAATCTGTGGACCCAATGGTTCAGGCAAATCATCCACACTACTAGGAATCTCAGTCGCACTAGGCCAATCCTACACAGAACGATCAAAAAAACTAAGCGACCTGATCCGATGGGATAAAGATCAAGCCCGAGTTACGCTTGTCCTAGACAACTCTCGCAAAAGCAACCGCCGACCAGTTCCAAGAATCAACAAAGACTATATCATTTTAACCAGAATTTTAAGACGCGACGGAACTTATTGGTTCGAACTCGACAATAAAGCAGCCACCAAAATCGGTGTAATCAGACTTCTCTCCAAGCTTGGAATTGACCCAGAAAACATGCTGATAATCATGCATCAAAACATGGTGGAAGAATTTACGGTGCTATCATCTCAAGAAAAACTGAGAATGGTTGAAGCAGCCGTCGGGCTAGAATCCTACCGCAAAAACGTCTCAAAAGCACAACGAAAATTGAGCCACATCCTCAGTCAAGGAGAATCAGTCGAAAAACTCTTAGAATCCGCCGAACAAACCCTAAATTACTGGAGAGAACAATACGACCGCTATCAACAGAAAAAACAGCTACAACTGAAACGCAGATTTCTCGAAAGAGAACTCACATGGGCAGAAGTGGCAAAAAGAGAAAAAATAGTTGTAGACGTAAAAGAGAAAATCCAAAAAAAACAAAATGGAATTCGACAAATCGAAAAGGAAACAGAAATCACAGATAATCAAATAAATCAACTACAGACAAGCCTGCAACAGAAGAAGAACCAGTGGCGAACAATTCTGGAAGAACGCCTTACTCTAGAACGTGAAAAAGCCAAGCATGAAACCAGTAACCTAATAGCTAGCCAAGCCTTAGAAGAAGCCAACTCGTGGATACAAATACACGTAGCAAACATGAATGACTGCCTGAGCAAAATAGAACAATTAGAGACAGTGTTACGTGATAATCAAAATCCAACTGACATCAACACTCACTTAGCAGAAATAAAGCGTGCCTACAAAAATCTGGACGGCACTTGGACCAGCCGATTCAACTCCAAAAGAGAACATCTGAAGGGCTCGCTTGAAAACTTCCGTGAGCAACTGACAAAACTAGATAACCAGGTAACTGAAGTTGAAATGACGATAGAAAACTTGAACTCCGAAATTGAGAAAAGCTATAGCGAGATTATAGACAAGAAGATAAGCTTAGCTTTGTTGAACTATCGGAAAGAAAACCTTCAACAAGATCTGGAAAAACTGGACAAAGACCTCCGAAGTTTCCTTCTGGATTTAAATGAAACTAAGAAAAAGGCTGAAGAAACTGGGCCACAAATAGCAGTAGTCAAGAGTATTATGGAAATTGTGGATGAAATTCGCGTCACTGATGGGCATCTTGCAGCTCTTGCGGATGTATCTGAAGATATTGAACGCATGTATGAATCATACTCTAAACTCTATCTAGAACTAAAAGAAAAAGCTCGCATGGTAGCAGAAAACCGAGAAAAGGCACTAGAAGAAGTAAAAACAAGGATGGAAACATGGAGAACTGTCATGAAAAACCTCCTCGATCACGTCAACTTCAACTATCAAGAAATTCTCTCAATAGCACGAGCAGTAGGGGAAGTTGGACTAACAAACGAACACGACATTGAGGGAGCTGGCCTCGAAATACTTGTGGGGTTCAAGGGAGCTAAACCTGTTCCTCTGAACTCCTATACTCAAAGTGGTGGAGAAAGAAGCACAGCAACCATGGCATTCCTTCTGGCATTGCAGCAACACGTACGTTCACCTTTCAGAGCGGTGGATGAATATGACACTCACATGGATCCCAGAAACAGAGAGATGATAGCCAGTCTTCTTGTTTCATCAGTCAAAGGCTCAGACGCCCAATACTTGGCGATTACACCAAGCCAAGTAACCTTTGAAGGAGACGATGTTCACATAATCACAGTTCAAAACGTCGAAGGAGCATCCACAATCAGAGAGGTCACCTAGTTGTCCTCAAAGCGGCAGAGGAAAAAAATCGGTGGTGAACATCTTCAACGCATCATTGACTTATGTACGTCTATTGAAGAGAAAGGTCTCGACCCTTTCCTTGTAGACGTGGAAGATATACTAGAAGTTGTTAGAGAATATTTTCCAGAATGGGAGTTACCAGAAGAACTCTCTTTGGACGCCGAAACAATTCACAGACTTGCTTCCGTCATTAAGCTCCAAAGCGACTGGCTAAAACATAGGTCAACCTCCCTGTATACAGACCCCTTCCTCATAGAAGAAAAAATACGAAAACTAACGAAAGTAGAACTTGCCAATCTATTTCTGGAAGTTTGGCATCCGATAGTCGAATTTGAACAAATATCGCCTCATAGCCTAACTGAAGCTATAAAATACTGGCAAGGTCTTCTTCCGATAGACGAGAGGTGGCTACAGACCGGACCACAGAAAAGGGAAGCTGGGACTGTAACTCGTGAAGAGCTGATCAAACAGAAAATACTTGCTGAGAATACGTTCTCAGAGGATCTGGAAGCCTTTTGGGACGAGTTAAAGGAAAAAGTTGGAGCGAATGAGAAGATTCTATATTGGGATTTTGTTGGCGCCAATAGTTACAATGAAACCATACAAAGAGCGTACCTAACAAGTTTCCTCATAACATACGGCTACGCAACTCTAGAAATAGATCGATTGGAAGAAGAGATGTTCATAAAGCCCTATGAAAAACCGGTTTCGATGCTTGGCAAGAAACAAGTAGTATCCATTCCTGTTTCCATAAGCAATGAAGAATGGATGAAATGGAAGAGAGGCTTGCAAAATTGAAGAAGAAAGCCTATTATACAAGGAAACTCAAAAGGGCAACGCACCTCCTATTTTACAGACGACACCAGAAACCGGGAGTGAAGGGATGGGAGCTCAAGAGAGGGCTCGGAGTCGACTATCCTAAGGTTCTCAAGATTTTGGATAGTTATTTGGAGAAGCTGGATCTCGAAGTGAAAACGGTTTTTGAGGGAGAAAAACCTGCTGAAAAGCCTAGTCGAGAGCAGCTGGATAAGGCCAGATTTTACATAACTCTTCGGGGAAGTCTTGCTCCCAAAGAGACAAAGATGATGGGGTGGCGCATCGACGACATTGCAGGCCTTGCTACGGCGATCTCATATGTCACTTCAAAGAAGGGAAAGGCACCCCGGGAAGAAGTAGAAGACCTTTTGAGAAACAAACTTCCTGGGTGGAGAGTGGACATAAACATGAATCGTTACATCCGATCTGGATATTTAGCTGAAGATGGGAACAAGCAACTCTACCTCGACTGGAGAACCAGAGCTGAGATAGATCAGAAGACTCTTGTCGAATTGCTTTTGTCAACCAATTCACTTGAGAAAGAAGACTACGATTACGAAGAAGAAATCTCAGATTAACCCAGTTGCATGCATCCATGTGGTTAGTCTATCTTTTGGAATTTGGTTTTCGGAGCACTGCAAATTGGGCATGTTTCTGGCGGCTTTCGTTCGGCGAGGTAACCACAAACCGTGCAGACATAATATTCAGTAAGACGTTCTGCTATTAGATGGTTAAGTGCTTTCTTGTAAAGCTTGGCGTGGATGTCTTCGGCATCCCGAGCTTGCGAAAACACTATAGCAGCAGCCTTTTCGCCATCTTCTTCTGCTTCCCGCAGCATTTTGAGGTAATGAACTCCATTAACTGTTGTCTCCGACTGAAACGCTTGCTCCAAATTAGTCTGCGTATCGGCGACAGATTCAAGGAGTGCAAAGTGGCATCGCGAATGGACGCCTTCAGCCGCAGCGACAGCTCGGAACAGGTGGGCAATCTGCGGCAAATCCTCTTCCTTTGCTTTCTCGGCGTACATTAGAAGTCGTTGATGGGCTTTTGCTTCTCCAACAAATGCTGTGTGTACGTGGTTAGCAGTTCTTTCTTTTAGCTTCATTTTCGCACCCTCTTGGTAACGTTGCCACTCCAGTGCTACAAGTTCCTTATTAGATATTAGGAAGAGCCGACGTAAAACTTTGGATTCCTAAATGCTTCGTAGAGTTACATCATGCTCTTGAGGAGAGGAATAATATTCACATCGTCTACTGGCATTTTTGTTAGCGGCATACCTTTTAGGTGTGGAAGACTGTCACGGTATGTGCGTTTTTCTTCCTTGAAGAAGATTCCAATGGGAATTCGGTTTCCCCATTCAAAGCTCTTTTCTAGGGCCTTCTGCCGATCCGTGTAGTCGTGTCCTTTTTCTTCCAGCTTGTAGACCCTCTTCGTGAACCAGTCGTAAGTATTCAGGTAGTTGAAGGTCACGCAGGGCTGGAAGACGTCAACAAGTGCAAAGCCTTTATGGTTAATCGCTTCCACGATCAAGCTGGTTAAATGTTTTACATCTCCGGCGAATCCCCTAGCGACGAAGGTGCCATTGCTGACCAATGCGTGGGCGATGGGATTTAGCATGGGAGGTATGGAGCCGAAGGGAGTCGATTTTGTTTTGAACCCTCTTTGGCTAGTGGCCGTTGTTTGTCCTGTGGTCAAGCCGAGGACCATGTTGTTGTGCACGATCAAGGTTATGTCGATGTTCCTTCTGAGGGCATGGCTGAAGTGTCCCCAGCCTTCATCGTACTGGTCGGCATCTCCCGCGAAGCCCACCACTGTCAGGCTAGGATTCGCCAGTTCGATGCCGGTTGCTAAGGGCAATACTCTGCCGTGGATGCCATGAAATCCATTCACGTTCACATAGTTAACGATCTTCCCATGGCAACCGATGCCTGAGACGAGCATAACTTGATCTCTTTCCAGGCCCATCTGCATCAGAGCCTTCTTGAAGGCCATCAATATTCCGAAGTTTCCACATCCAGGGCACCAAGTGTTCTTTGCCTGAGTCTTTAAATCGTCGAGAGTTACCGTTTCAGAGGACCTCCTTTATCTTCTGCAAGAGCTCCATTGGGTTGAAAGGCCTTCCATTGTACTTCAAAATTTCGTGATCGACGGTCATGAGAAGGTATTCCCTTATAAGGCTGGACAACTGAGAAGTTTTGTTGTTTTCCACTACGACTGTCTGCTTAGCTGATTTCAACACCTTCTGAACATTAGCAACTGGAAAAGGGTTCAGATACACAATTTGGAGATAGTTAATCGTCGGACTTTCCTTACCAAGAAGTTTCATGGCCTCTCTTATTGGTCCCTTTGTGGATCCCCATCCCAAAATGGTCACATCTGCTTTCCTGGGACCGTAAAGCTTGGTTGTTTCGTAGTTTTCCAGATCCTTGGTAAGAGCATCTAGTTTCTTGAACCGCTTATCAGTCATTTTGGTAGTTAACTCAGCATCATCCGTTGTGTATCCGCTTTCGACGTGTTCATCAGCGCTGGTTCTCACGATGGCTGCCCTCGTTCCAGGCGTAGCTCTGGGCGAGACACCATTTTTCGTGAACTTGTGTCTCTGATATTCTTCCTCACCCGCATAGGCATCGGCGGTCAATAGAAGCCCTCGATCGATTCCAATCCTGTTCGGGTCAAAAAGCTTTGCAGTTCCATGGCTCTCTACGAGATACTTGTCTGTGATGAGGAGGACAGGTATCTGGAACTTCTCCGCCAAGTTGAAGGCGTTCATGGTCTCGTAGAAGCACTCTTCCACGTCACCTGGAGCTATGACGACTCTGGGGAACTCTCCTTGGGAGGCATGAATTGCAAATCTGAGATCACCTTGTCCCGAATACGTGGGAAGACCAGTGCTAGGTCCGGGTCTCTGAGCCAACATGATCACTACAGGCGTCTCAGTCATGGCTGTCATCCCCAAACCTTCGCTCATGAGGCAGAACCCTCCCCCAGAAGTGGCGGTCATGGCCCTCACTCCAGCGAACGAGGCACCAGCGGTCATGTTGATGGCTGCTATCTCGCTTTCGGCTTGAAGCACAATCATATTGTATTCTCTATCAAGGGGCGCCATGAAGTGAAGCAGTGGAGTGGCTGGAGTCATGGGATAAGCGGCAAAAAACTTACAGCCGGCGCGGATGGCTCCGAGAGCTACCGCCTCATTGCCGGTCAGAAATATCCATCGTTTTCCCGCCAAGCTCGTTCTCTCCAATCGATATGTGGACTCCTCCGCATGGTGCTCTCGAGCATAATCGTATCCCATTTTTGCAGCCTTAAGATTCAATTCTGCCACTTTGGGCTTAAAGGCGTCTCTCACGATTGCGTTCAGAATCTCTAGATCATAGCTCAGAATAGCTACCGTAGCCCCCAGAGCCACGGTGTTCCTCATGATCAAAGGTCCATCCAGTTCCTTAACGACTCTCTTCAAAGGTACCGAGTAAAGTTTCAAGTCATCTCTGTCCATTTCCTCATCGTTTAGAGCTATTTCTTCCCCGTCGTACACTATTCCTCCGCCATGGACAAGTTTGTCTTTATGGAGAAGAATGGTTTCTCTGTTCAATGCCAAAAGCAGATCAATGGTGTCGGCTTGAGAGTAGATTTCCTCAGTGTCGACCCTTACAATGTAGAAGTTGTGGCCTCCTCGTATCAATGATTGGTAGTCGTTGGTGCCGAAGACATGGAGACCTCCCCTTAGACATGCTTTAGCAAAGAGGAAGCCAGAACGAGTTATTCCAGCCCCAGCCTCTCCCCCGATCAGAACAGAGATCTTGTTCACAATCATGCTAATCTACCATAGGTTGAGATGAATTTCTCTCTGGCGCGGCTGCGAAGTCACATTCAGTCTGCAACGCTAGATGTTTGATGGCAGTGCTAGGAAGATTTCCACAGTCCATGAATGCTACAGTATTCTCTTGCTTCTATTTTCTTGGCTGTGATTTCGAATTCTGCTTCTGGTGTGTCTCCTGGGTTTAAGAAAGTTCGACAAGTTTTGCCGTCTGCGATTAGCTCGATCCATTCAATGTAATGTTTTTGTTCCATGGGATGTGGAACACTGCCAACCTTGACTTTTATTGTGTGTCCGGTTTTTTCTATTATTGGGACGTGTTTTTCTAAGCCGATGTCAGTGGTTTTCTCTGTGAGCAGTTCCATGGGTTGGTCACAGCAGACAAGCTGTCCTACTCCTGCATGCAAG
>JAOUKN010000011.1 GCA_029882515.1 Candidatus Bathyarchaeota archaeon | reverse complement strand
GTCGAAACGTGAACCTTTGATCTCACTGAAGTCGCATCATCAGAAAAATGATTCGTCGCAATCATTCCAACGAAAGACATTGTATCAGATGGTCTGCTCATATTCAAGCTGACATCTTCTGCGATGATATTTTCCGGTTCTAACGGTTCTGGTATTATTCTTGCTAACTTGAACCCCAAGAGAATGCCTATGGGGAGTACAACAGCCATCAGTGAGATGACAATCCATTTCGACCTAGCATTCCTCTCCATCGATAAGACCGACCTTAAGTTCTGTTGAAAACTACCTATAACTTTTCCCATTGATTATTGTTCTTGAACAAAATTCTATACTATTGTACTATCAAATTCCTAAGAGAGAGTGAATCCTCACTAGGCGACAGTTAAAGATGAAATCGTGAAGGTTTCAACCACCGCTGCCACAAAAAGGAGTACAATCACCAAAACGTATAATCGCAAACATTCATTTGTCACCTTCTTAAACGACTTTAATCTAGACATCTCCTCTCCTTTGAAAACCCAGTCTGGTTTCAACCACGACATTCCCAAAATTGTTCCAGTCACCGATGCCAACACGTAGCCTTCTCCCTCCAAAACAGCCGTAGGCAAAACAACCAGAAACAGTGATGTAGGCAATTGACTCAGAAGCAGACCCCACAAGAAGCCCCTATATACAAGAACTCCGGCTGAAAGCGGGAAAAAAACCAACCCTGGCAGTGTAACGATTATGAAGCTACTCCAAACCAAATTAAAGAAAAAGATTCCAATAACCACAAGTGGCCAATCAAGACCACTCAGAAACCCAGGAAGTTCTACAGGCACCCCTACATAGGGCGGCGGAACCTGAATCTGTGCCCAGAGAACAGCAACAAAAATCGAACCAAAATAAACGATACTCATAACCGCATGAACGGCGCTTCTTTTAAGAAGAATCCCTAAACAAGCCTTCACAAAATCCCCCACCAACTTCAAAACCCCCGATATCCTATATCCCCGCCCTCATCTCATATAACTTATGTCTCAAATCGGGTTCATACCACCGCGCACCACATCTTAATCAGAATCACAAAACCAAGCAGATCACAAGAAACTACGATTCCAGCACTGCTCAGAAACCATTAGCCAAAGAACAACGTGATAAGTACTCGAACACCAAAGTACACTGTATTGACAAAGGGGAAGGCTGAATACAGTATGCCTAGTCTTCTGCACCTAGACAATTTCGCCTTTCTGTTGTGTATGTGGCTAAGGATTTCGCGCACAGGTACGCCGTCTATCGTAGCTTGATCGTTTCCAGATTTTCTGGAACAATCGTTTCAATCCTATATTTCCTGTGGAAAAATCTAGCTAAACTCAAGCATTTCGCTTTTTCACCATGACATACAATGATTCTTTCAGGTCTCGGCTGAAGGCGACGAATATAATTAACGATCTGCTTTCGATCGGAGTGACCAGAAAATCCCTCAACTGATTCCACCCTCAGATTCGCTTTTGTGACTTCGATCCTGCCTTCGGTGGTGACCATGGGCGTTTCTGCCAACCCCTTTTGCACTCTTCGCCCTAATGTTCCTTCAATCTGATAACTTACAAAAATTATCGTATTACGTTCGTCCGGCGCCAAACGTTTGAAATAGTCTATTATTGGTCCCCCTTCCAACATGCCAGACGTAGCTATAATGATGCTGGGTTCGCCATCGATAATTTCATCCCTTGCGCTAGGATGTTCCACTATCGTGAAGTAATCCGATTGAAACGGGTTAATTCCTTCATGCAATATACTATTTCGCACATCCCTCGCCAAATACTCGGGATAGGCAGTGTGAATTGCCGTGGCTTCAGAAATCATGCCTTCAATAAATACTGGCGCCTCCTTTAACATCCCCCGTCGCATATATCCATCAATGATTAACATGATTTCTTGAGCTCTTCCAACCGCAGGAACTGGAATCATAACCTTACCTTTCTGATCCAAGGTTTCGTTTATGGTTGACGTGAGTTTATTTTCCGCTTCTATTCTGGAAGGCGTCACATCCTGCAAAGCACCATATGTGCTTTCAGTGATTATTGTCTCAACTCGTGGAAACTCTACAGTGGCTGACTCCAGGAGCACAGTTCTTCCATACTTGTAGTCCCCAGTGTACACAATGTTATGGAGGCCTTCTCCAATATGCAGATGAACCATAGACGAACCCAAAATATGCCCTGCATTATGCAGAGTCAAACGAATATCCGGCGCTATATCCGTGACGGCGCCATAACGCAATGGCAGTGTGTGTAGCACGGTTTCCCGTACATCCCGTTGATCATATGGGGGCATTATTCCCTGTTTGCTTGCTACATCAAGATAGTCTAGCTGAAGTAACGTCATGAGATTCGAGGTTGGCGCAGAGCAGTAAACCGGGCCATCATAGCCATACTTGTACAGGAATGGAAGTAACCCACAGTGATCTAAATGTGAATGACCTATTATGACCGCATCCAGACTATCTAAGTCGAATTGAGGCGTATCAAGTCGAGGAAACGCTTCAAACGCATTCATTGACCCTGGATTGATGCCACAATCCATAAGCACCTGACTTTCTCGTGTCTGCAGAAGAATGGCTGATCTTCCCACTTCGCGAAACCCACCTAAAGCCGTGAGGCGGATATCTCCCACCCTGTGAACCATGGGCCTGAAGATTCTTTCACCAACCGTGCGAAGAACTCTCTCTCGTTCTTTGCTCTCGGCATGGAGATAGTGACGCATGTGGGCTATGATTTTGGATGGTATCGGAGGGCTTCTTAAGATTCGGGGTCTCCACCGAGTCTCTCGCACGATATCCTGCAAAATTGCTCCATTCTTTCCAATGACTAAGCCAGGCTTCTTGGCTTCAACAATGACTTCGCCAAGACTGGGATCGAAGTTGACATTTGTGATTTCGGCATCTCGAGGAACTACTTCATGTATTTTTCTTTCAGCTTCTTTCTCTGGTAACCTCACAGAAGGATCAGATCGAATGACTATCCTCTTCCTGATGAGGTTAACGATGTCCCCCACGATATAGCTCTGTTCTGCAAGAATCTCTGGCTTTTTTGTATAAACCGCTAGAGCAGGGCCTTCAAATTCTATTCTAGTAATTTCTGCTTCTTTTGGAATATGTTCTAATATATGTTGACTGGTTTCGGCCTTCGTTTTGTCAAGCGCTGGCACGCTTTTTTATCGCTCCTGATGCGCCTCCAATAATCTTTCCTTTTTCGTCATCACCTAATTCGCGATATCCCTTTTCATTAATTACTGTAACATCGAAGCTGTCGCCACTTGCAGCATCTCTCTTCATGGCCGAGTCAATAGCACGTACCACTATTGGAAGAACCATTTTGATTGGCATGTTTTCTTTGTATTTGTCTTCTAGCACTCCATAGGCTATAGGGGAACCTGAGCCTGTTGCGACGCATTTTTCTTCTGTGAGGCTGCCGAAGGGATCCAACGAGAATACGTGTGGTCCTGCTTCGTCTACGCCTCCGACTAGAACTTGTGCTATCATAGGGGCAAACCGAGATGAAAACAGAAGATTCGCAATTAGACGAGCGGCGGAGTGTATCGGCATTGGACGGCCAACGTTCAGCTTGTATAATCGTGCATTAGCTGTGAGTATATCGACGGTTTGCTGTGCATCAGCGACTACTCCCGAGATAGTCATGCCCAAGTGGTTATCAACTTTGTAGACTTTCTTTCCTTTCTTATGAGCGACAAAGTAACCCATTGTGACACGAGTGTCTGAGGCAAGGATTACTCCATCTTTGCAAACTACTCCAACTGTTGTTGTTCCTTTCAGTGTTAATTGATCTACTGCTTCACGCATATTTGGTTCTCCTAAAACTTAATGCCTTGGTTCTGGTTGGACCAGAAATAAGCGACATGTATTCATAACCGACTAATTTAAAAAGGTTTCGTGAACTTTAGTACGATGAAACAATCTTGACCCGTGATCATTCTTGACTATCAAGCTCCATCGTATGCAGCTTCCACGTGAAGTGATTGTAGGAGACAAAACTTTAGAACTTATTGGTGACATCTGTAAAAAACTTGATTTTTCTGAGTCAGCCCTAGTTGTAACTGGTCCTCACACCTGTCGCATTGCAGGCAAAGGAGCTATCGATCTGCTTGGAGATGAGGGGATTCGCGTTGAGGGCATGATTGTGTCATCCTCTGCGATGAACGATGTAGAGCTTGTTGAAAAGAAAATCGAGGAATTTGAACCACAAGTGGTTCTTGGAATTGGTGGCGGCACAAAAATTGATGTTGCAAAACTTAGTTCAGCACATAAAGGTATTCCCTTCATGAGTGTACCAACTACCGCTTCTCATGATGGAATTGCAAGTCCACTGGTTTCAATCAAAGGATTGAATAAACCTTATTCTATGATGGCGCAGTCTCCTATGGCAATTGTTGTGGACACTAGTATCATTATAGAGGCTCCTTATCGTTTTACTGCCAGTGGTTGTGGGGACATTATGGGCAAATTTACTGCGGTTCGTGATTGGAAATTGGCACATAAGATTAAAAATGAATATTATGGTGGA
Organism: Candidatus Bathyarchaeota archaeon; assembly: GCA_029882515.1. Taxonomy (GTDB): domain Archaea; phylum Thermoproteota; class Bathyarchaeia; order Bathyarchaeales; family Bathyarchaeaceae; genus JAOUKN01. Next base: position 32,922 of record JAOUKN010000011.1, on the reverse strand, counting down.
TATGCTGCAAGTCTATCTTTAATGAGTGCCAAACTCGTTTTAAAGAATGCAGACGTGATTAAGCCCGAATCTGAGGCGGGTCTTCGAGTTCTTTTGGAGGCTTTGATAAGTTGCGGTGTTGCTATGAGCATTGCAGGAAGCAGTAGTCCGTGTAGTGGCTCTGAACACTTGTTTAGTCATGCCTTGGACATTATTGTCCCAAATTCAGCTTTGCACGGGGAACAGTGTGGAATTGGAGCTATAATGATGGCGTATCTACACAAGATGAATTGGGAACGCATTAAAGATACATTGCAAACAATAGGTGCCCCTGTGACAGCTGAAGAACTTGAAGTTGAACCCGAGTTCATCGTACAAGCTTTAGTTCGGGCAGGTGAGATTCGACCTGAACGTTACACGATCTTAGAAAGAAAAAGCATGAGTTATGATTTTGCTGAGAAACTCGCGAAAATCACCGGAGTGATAGATTAGACTGTCTTGTTGGCTAGGCTTGTTTTACATTGCTTCTTTCTTCTTAAAGATTTCAGTAAACTTGACGGTTGTAATGTCTGGAAAGAACCTTTGTATATCCATAGCAATTCCTCTTTTTGCAAGTTGTAACCCCTCTATGTAAAACGCTTCTTCCGGTATTGTGAGGACTAGGGTTTTTTTGGTTAGTCGTAAGTTGAATTTTTCCATGTCAACGTTTGGTGTTCTTCGGTGGATGAGAGCAGAGATTTTCTCGTTCTTTGTTTCAATTTTTTTCTTGAGTGTAACTTCATAGATGAGAGTTTTGCCAGCTAGTGGCGGGTTGAAGTCTAGTTGAACTCTTCCTGAGCCCATGATTCTTACGGTTGCTAACTTTCCGTCAAATTCTACGCGCATTCCCAGTGTGGGGGTGATTCCCTTGTTGGTCAGTCTTCGTAATGGGATCATTCTCACTTTTTCGGGGTCTCGTGGCCCGAAGGCTTTTTCGGGCGGTATTTCAATGGTCGCAGTTTTCTTGGATTTTAGGGTGGCTAGGTTTTCGTCTAGGGGTTTTAGCACCCAACCTTCGCCTACGACTATTAGTTTTGGTTCGTATATTTCTCCTTCTTTGTCGAGTTTTGTTTGTTTTGCTGTTTCTTCGTTTGTGGTGTCGAAGATGTCGCCTGTTTCCTTTACCTTGGCTGTATAGTCAATGAGGATGAAGTCACCTTTTTTTATTGGCACGTCTGATCGTCTCTTGTTTGGTTTTGGTGTTATTGTTGTCTTGTTTTATTTCTATTTTTTGTAGACTGCAATGAATCTGTGGGTGCGCGCGTCAAGGCTTATATGTTTGTAACGACTTGTGTCCGCTCTTCAAGAAACAGAGTGAAGCTAATGGGATTAACTGACTTTCTCAAGCAAGAGTTCTCATTCATCACAGGCAATTATCGAATTCTCGTAATAAGCTGGGTGATAATGGACCTTGCCATGGAAATGCCCAATCCGAACTTCCAGAAATACGTCGTCGAAACTCTTCAAGGACCGGATATGGCACTGGGACTGATCGGTCTTGCTAACTTCCTAGCTATGGCAGCTGTAGCCTTTCCGGGTGGTTATCTTGCAGATAAATACGGGAGACGTTGGCTCATCACGACGATGACCTTTGGTATGGCTTTGTCTTGGCTTTTCTTCGCTTTCGCCCCAACATGGCACTTCATTTTGCTGGGATCGATCGTAAGCAGCCTCTGCCTAATTTATCAGCCAGCACTTTTTGCGATGGTCCAAGATTCCCTTCCTCCAGAGCGTCGAGGCATGGGTTCGTCGATCATACAGCTTATCCACGGAACTTTCAACACGCCAGGTCCTATCTTTGCAGGTTTTCTGTTATGGCAATTCGGGCTAGAGTGGAGCATGCGAATCATCTACCTGCTCATGACAACTCTTTACGTAACCGCCGCATTATGGCGACTCAGATTGCGAGAGACCATAACAAACGGAGAACCAATCCGCTTTCGCTATTTTATCTCCAGTTACCCAAAAGCTACAAGAGAAAGCATCAATGTTTGGAAGAAGGTCCCCAAATCAATGTTCTGGTTGTTTGTCGTCCAAATTCTCGTCACGTTCGGAATGTCGCTAACTCAAGTGATTAACCAACTCTACGCCGTAGACGTGCTTGGAATTACCTTAGAACAATGGTGGCTGGTCTTTATCCCACTTCTCTTAACAATGGTCGTAGCCTCGATCCCCATAGGCAAGACAGTTGACGTATTTGGTAGAAAACTCCCGCTAATCCTAGGACTTTGCGTACTAGGTACTGCCGAATTGATTTTTGCCTACGGTGACTTCTTAACTATCATGATTTCGATGGTACTTTTTGGAATTGCTCAGTTGCTAATCATGTCCTCAGCGATGGCGCTTGCAACAGACCTTGTGGACCCCGTGAACAGAGGCAAAGTTGTTGGATTCAGGAACTTTGTGCGGTATATCATGATGGGCTTCGGCATGTTGTTGGGTAACTATTTCTTTATACAAGGAAAAGGCATGAACCTGCCTCAGCTGCCCTTTTACATAGCACTCGGATTGGTCGTTCCCGCACTTCTCGTCATTCTATTTCTCGTACATGAACCAGAAGAGCGTGTAGGCATGCTCAAGAGTGTGGGCATCTCATAGCGCATGCGCATGTTTTGGGTTGGGAGTTATTCAGACAGTAAGAAAATACGCTGTCGCTAGGGCTATCGAGTCGTATATGCCATGCATCAAAGCCGAAGCAGTAGTATTTCCCCCAGTCCGCTGCCACACATAACCAAAAATCAAACTAACAACAAACACTGGAACAATCGCATACAGAGTGTTGAGACCATGCATAAGCCCAAACAAGATGGAAGTAACCAAAAGCCCCCGCATCTTCCCAAACGAGTTTTCAAAACCCCTCTGAACAAAACCTCTGAAAGCCAACTCTTCACAAGGTCCAACCAGAACCAGAGAGAGCACGATCATTGCAACCAGCTGAAGAGAATCTCTGGGCATTATAGATATCTCAACGAGGTCTGCAGTAGGATCAGGCCCAATCATTTCTTCCACTGTGGAAATGCCTACACCGAGTAGAAAAAGAGGCACAGCAACAATCGAAACAATCGTCAAGATTGTAACGCTCGCCTTTTTCAAGCCCAGTTCCCTCAAACTCGCACCTTTGTACCTAGCAAACAAAAGCGTGACCCCTAAGATAATGGTCTCGTTGACAGGCAGGGATATGAGTGCAATTGGAAAAGGCAAATCCGTGTAATCTGTTCTCAGACCGTACATGCCAATCAATACAAACGACACTATGAAAGTACCGAGCAAAATCCCACCAACCAAGGCGAAATAGCAAGCCAACGCTAGCTTTGCTCTCCACACGGACTGATTTTCCATCTCTACTCTTCCTCGCCGCTGAGTTTCAGTCTCTCCAAATTTATCCTTCTATCATAAATACCTATGCATCTACAACACATAGTATATTTGGAGTTTTTATAAAAAAGAAAATAGATAGTTCCGCTGTGATCTGAGTTGATGCGGTTAGAGTCTCTTTAGTTCTTTCTTTACTTTTGGATTTTCTTCAAGTAACTGCACTATCGTGTTTCCCACGTATAGATTTCCAGTTTTCATGGTTATCCTTTTTAAGGCGTCATACAGATTTTTGGAAAGCGTAACTGTGTATATGGTTCGTGTGATTTCTTCATCTGCATCGAGAGACTGTTCCTGCATTCATGTTTCACTCCAACCTTACAGAATCAGAGTCAGAGTAGAAAAATCTTGTTTTCTGTGAATTAGATTTTGAACTAAACGATATAGCTACAGATTTCTGCTCTTAATCTGATAGAAAGCAATTCACAAGCAATAATATATGCTTAAAGCGTAGTCTGAGATTTTTGAGACTGCAGAAATTAACTCCACCTTCCATGCTTATCCTTCCAAAGGCACAGTGTTAGGTTGGTTGAAATAAACCGAGGTACAGTGGAGATATCCCCAGCAAATCCCCATTTGGCGGCAGCTACATGTCAGAAAAGAGAAGACTTGGCAAACGCTTAAAATAATGTGTGAAGTTGTGTAAACCAGTGTGCGAACAAGAAAAAGAGCGATGATGAATGAAACCCGTAATCCATACTCATAGGTTGTCTAAACATTATGGCACGGGTGGTGAGATTAAGGCTGTAGATGAGCTTGATCTAGAAGTCTACGAGGGGGAGACTTTTGGTTTACTCGGCCCAAATGGGGCAGGTAAGACGACGACCGTTCGTTTGTTAAATTGCATCATAAAGCCAACAGGCGGCACGGCCACTGTGAATGGCTATGACATTCTCAAAGAGGAGACCGAGGTTAAGCGGGTCACAGGCTTGCTTGCTGAGTCGCCTGGGTTGTACGAGAAGCTCAGTGCTTACGAGTTTCTGGAGTTCATGGGAGCGCTTTACGATGTACCGCGTGATGTTCTCGTTGAAAGGATCGATGACCTGCTGAAGCTGTTTGGGCTTTATGATAGACGGGACTACTTACTTGAAGGCTATAGCCGAGGCATGAAACAGAGAATCTTGATTGCGTCAGCTCTCATTCATGATCCTCCTCTTCTGTTCCTTGATGAGCCTACATCTATGTTGGACCCTCGCGCTGCTCTCATGGTGAAAGATTTGATCAAGAAGTTAGCAGAGTCCGCTGGAAAAACCATCTTCATCTGTAGCCACATTCTCCCAGTAGTAGAGGAGTTATGCGATCGCATAGGTATCATTAACCAAGGCAAACTGATCGCGCTAGGCACAGTGGATGAGATTATTGCTCAGACCAAGACGAAGACTTTGGAAGCAGCGTTCATAGCCATAACTGGTGGCGTCGAGGAGAAGGAGTTTCTGGCGTGGAGGGAGCAGAAGGGTGCCAATTCCTAAATGGCTCGTGGTTGCGAGGAACGAATACCGCGTCCGCATAAACAACATACGTAAGATAAGGCCCTACTTCCCCTATCTGGTCACTGGGCTGTTAGTGGTTTATGTGGTGTTCATTGCGCCAGCAACCGTTAGCCTCTTCATCGACGATCTTCTCGCTTTCTTCCTGTCCCGGATTGCTGTAGCAATGGTGCCGATCTTAATGGTGATGATCTTTTTCTACCTCATAATGCTTCCAATCACCTACACATTGCAGGGAATGCAAGCTGGGCAGGTGGAGATCTTCCTCGCAGCCCCCATAAAGCCAAGCGACGTTTTGCTAGGCGAATTTCTGGGCGTAATACCTTTCTATGCCATTGCCATCACGGTGATTTCTGGCTTTTTCACAGCTGCTCTGAATCCGCTAGGGCTAGATGTGCTGCAGATCGCAATAATCGTCATAATTTTCGTGGTCACGTTTCTTTCTGCTCTCTGGATCGGCACCGTGATTGCCGCCTTGGTACGTACAAAGTTTGCGAAATCCGCCCGTGGAAGAGATATTGGAAAAGCCCTGTCACTTGTCCTTGCTTTGCCCATGATCGCGGTGATGTACGCAATCGTTGGTGGAGGCTTGCTAAAAGCTCTTGACAATCCTGGGACGAGTGGAGTGGTGAGAGCCATTCTCAGCCTGTTGCCTAGTTCTTGGGGAGCTGAAGTTATTGTTGGCTTCGCCTCCAACCCTGGCAACATTGGTGCGGTTGGTTTCGAGACACTGACCCGATTCGGCGGTCTCGTCGTTTTCTTTGTAGCGGTGCTGTGGCTTGGCACGAAAGCGGCTAATCGCGCCTATAGTGTTGAACCCACCACTTTCACAGCTTCTAGGGCTAAATCGGATGGCTTCTTTTATAGAACCGTTAGGTATCTAGGCGGTGGCGGGTCCTTCGGCACTCTCCTAGTATCTGTCTTCAAGGATTATGGTCGGAGGCTTGAAAACCTGTCAAGAATCGCCTACGTTTTGGGGATAATCGTTATGGTGAACATATTTTTTGTTCAAGGTTTTACTGACCCTGAAGGTCCCCTTATAGTGGCTCAACTTCTGTTTCCCTTCCTAGCAGTATTCATAGTTGGTCAGGTAACAGTTCATGGAAAAGAAGGGCTCTTCATCTACAAGAAAACACCTTATGGCGTAAGAAGATTTGTGAAGGCGAAGTTAGTACAAGGTTGGCTAGTGGTAGTTCCAGTAGCGGTGGTGATCACAGCTGTCTCGTTGATCCTAGTTCCGCAAGCTTCACTTGGTTCTCTGTTGGCCTACACTGTACTCATTGTACTACTCGTTGCGGCGAATGTGGCTTTAGCTCTCGGCTTAGCTCTCCTGAACCCTCAGTTCTCGGAAAATGCTCGTGCACAGATGGCTGGGCTAATGATAAACGCGAACATAGCCGTGTTTGCTTCGATCGGAGTTTTTATTGGTTCCATGGTTGTTCTAGACCTAGGCATTCCTAACACCTTGTTGCTGCAGAATGCAGTAATTTGGCTATTGGGGGTCACATTTCTTTACTTTGGAAACAGAAGGCTGAGCAGAATCGAATAGAGGAAAAGAAAAATCTTCAGATTTACAGGGGATTTGGACCCTCCCACCGTGGAGGCATCTCCCAATATTCCACGCAACCTCCTCCCTCTTTTCTTGCTGGCTTGTTATGTTCTGGGCTACTCTATGTAGGGCTTGAATTCCCATTTTTCTTTGTTTGCGTAAATCTGTTTTAGGATGTTCAAGGCTTTTTCCTTATCCATTGATAGTAGTAGCTTGCCAATGTGTTTACAGAATCGTTTGCTCGGTAATACTCTGCTCCAGTCTGCACAGTCGTGTAGGATCACATGATTTTCGAGATCCATCTCTATGCGGTAGTCTCTTATCAGCGCTTCTATCTGCTTGTGTGTTTCCTTTTGAATGGTTAGCTCCTTATCTTTGATACGTCGCGCTCTCTTTAGCCTCGGCTCGTCTACAAAGGTACTGAGCAAGCTTTCGAAGGTCATTTCCTTAGCTTCGGCGAAGGCTTCTAAGGTTGGCTTCTTGAACTTCCTTGGAATTTCGAAGTAATTCTCTACGGTTGCTTTGACCTTGGCCTGCTCTGAGGTTAAAGCGCCCAACATTTCTAGTACTTGCAGGCAATTCTCAACTGCATAGCCATGAAAGTGATTGTTGAAATAACCATATACTTTCTTAACTTTGTTTGCTAGGTTACGCACTTTTGGTACCCAAGGCTTCAACTCTTCGATACCGTAACGGTAGTTGAACCAAGGTCTCGTTCCATGTCCATGCCATCTGATATACGCAAAGTCAGAGGTAACTTGCACCTCAGGAGGTAACAGAGGTTCATCTACGATCGTGTATGCGACCCCATTCTTCTTCAATAATTTCCAAGTGTCGTCTCTCATCCATGACGCATGCCGAAACTCTACAGCAAACCTAAACTCCGCGGGAAGGATTCGGAAGAACCTATCCAAATGGTCCAGATCAAACGCATATTTCGGAGGAAGCTGTATAAGCAGACATCCAAGTTTGCCGTTCAACAAAAGAGGTCGAATCAAATCGCAGAAACGATTGAGATCACGCTCAACGCCTTCCTCCAAATTAAGCATTTTTTCATGAGTTATCACTTTGGGAAGCTTGGCAGAGAACACATATTCTTCTGGAGAGTATCTTACCCATCCCATAACCGTTCCTTTAGAAGGATAAGCGTAGAACGTGGAATCTATCTCCACAGTCTTGAAAACCTTCGAGTGCGCCCTCAACATGCTCTTTTCTCCCTTCTTGTAGAACGGTCCTATCCAGTCTCTGTAACTCCAGCCCGACGTTCCGAAGAGAATGTTGTTCAATGTTTTCACCATGGGTTTAGCGCCTCCAGCGTCTGCACTACGTCTTTGATGCTATTATACGTTTTTTCGGGAAGTTTCTGGAGCATCGAGGAGGCGTGGGCTCTCTTATCTTTTGTCAAGTCGACGAGTTTCCATCCTTGATGCCGAATTAGTTCTTTCCTGCTGCTTGGAAACGTGGCATCCTCTCGAAGAACTTCAGTGAGTGAACTTGCGCCCGTAGACTTCGTGACCATGGGGAATTTTCCAGTCTGCTTGAATATTTTAAATCGGGCAGCGTCTTTATACATCCTGACATAGTGAAAGGATACAGCTACTGTTTTGTGACCAGCTTTGGAGGCTTTTCTGTCAATTTTCCTCAGTTCCTGATCCGTCGGTTGGTAGATGTTGTGAGGACCCTTACCAAAAAGTCTTGAATACAGGCTGTCAGACTTGTACGCAGGTTCCTCGTCTTTGGAGAGGTCGACACAATGAATGATGTTGTAATCTCGCATTGTTTCCACGAGGTCTGAGTTTAAGCGTCGTTTGGCGCCTCTTATCTCTAGAGCGACTCTGATGCCCAAGTCCATTGTTGAAAAGAAGTTGCGTATGAGTTTAATGTTGGGCTTTGTAGTGTGAAATGTTGGTGGAGTTTGTAGGTGCAGAATCTCTGCTTTTAAGGTGTTGCAGATCGTGATCATCTTTTCCAGAGCTTCACAGGCTTCTGGGACTAGTTGGAACTTATGTTTGTGAGTGAGCACTTTGATGCATCTTACCGCGAACTTAAAGTCTGGTGGTACTAGCCTACGCCAAGATTCTACTAGTTTGAGGCTTGGCATTTCGTAGAAGGTTGAGTTCACCTCTACAAAGTTGAATACTTTTGAATAGGCTACAAGAGGATGTATGTTTGGGACTTGAAAATATGCCCATCCTCCTGCTCCGATGAGGTATCGTGTCATCTAGTTGTCCTCATAAGAGCTTTGGCGTCGGAATTAAAAATAGAATATCGGACTCTGGCACTTGAAAGCACTTTCGAAATTTGTATGCACATACAATTATGTTTATCACAATGCTTAAAGTGTCCTATTTAAATAGAGAATTAACATGACAAAGAACTCGGTGCTTCCTGTTTACTCAGTCAGTGGAAATAACTTCGAGATCGGTTTTGAAATTGGGAAACGGTTTAGACTTCAGATTGCCGATTTTTTGGAAAAGAGCAAACGGCTTAAGTTGTTGAGAACGGTCGAAAAGAAAACTCCGAGACTTCAAAAATGGATGGAATATGGCGAAAGGTGGTTTCCTCAGTATATGGAGGAGATTAGAGGAATCGCCGAAGGTTCTATTTCGAGTTTAACAGATATCTTGCTGATAAATTGCAAGTATGATTTCCCAAGAAAGGCGTGTACGACAGTAATCTTTAAAGAATCTGGAAGGATGATACTCGCTCACAATGAAGATAATACCAAAGACAACTTGAATGATTGCCAGTTGCTAAAAGTCTATCCCGAAGCTGGAACACCGTTCATGAGTTTTTGTTATCCAGGGATGATTCCTGGAAATTCTTTTGCTTTTAACGCATATGGTATGATCATAACTAATAACGCCATGCCTACTCCTGACATAAGAATGGGGTGTCCACGTCATTTTATCGATCGATCCCAGCTGGAAGGGAAGAACGTAAAAGAGGTAATCAAAAGGACATTGTTTCGACAAAGAGCTTCTGGAGGGAGCTTTAACGTTGTGTCTCAAAAGGAAAAGGAAGCAATGAACATTGAAACGACTTCTGAAAGGTATTGCATAACAGAAGTCGTGGATAAATATTTACACACGAATCATTATGTTTCGGAAGAAATGAGTAGTCTTGAAAAGCGTAAATCGTTGCTGAGATCCAGCATATCAAGGTACAAGGTAGGATCCAGGTTACTATCTGACGTTAAAGAAAAAACACCTCAAACGGCCCTTGATATTCTGTCGAGTTTAGAAGCCAAACCATATAGCATTATGAGGATTGATAAACGCATGAGGGTTCGTACACTGTTCACTGCTTTATTTGACGTGTCGTGTGACGGAATTACCCTGAAAGTTTATGAACCCAATCCCAAAATACAAGAAGAAGATGTTTTTATAGAGTCAGCCTTGGATGATTTAATCTAAGAGATTTTTGACGCATGCATGCCGCCACCGTCATTGGATAGTTGCTTCTTCCAGAAATCATCGAATTCAAGTATCTCAATTCGTCAAGGTCTTTCACATGAACATTTTTTATTTGCCAAGACAGGGAGCGGTGATTGTAGATCTTATTGAAGGCAAATCCATACATTTGATGAAATCTCTCAACAATTATTTATACACTAAGAACGAATAGCCTCCGAGGACAACTTTATGAAGATAGCTGTCGTCGGTGCGGGGCTCATGGGCCCTACCATAGCGATGGACTCCATAAAAAGTGATGAAGTCAAGGAGGTTCTCCTCATCGACATCGATAACGAGAGGCTCGACAAGGTGAGAACGAAGTTCGGAAATCCATGGAAGCTGAAGACCGTGGCGCAGGACATTACAGATCGCCACGGACTGGTCGAGTCTCTGAGGGGGTACGATGTAGTCTGTATCGCGCTCCTCAGATGGCTAAACGTCGAAGTGATGTGGGGCGCCATCGAGGCAGGCGTCGACGTCGTCGACCTCTCCGGCCCCGCCCGAAAAGACTGGGGGAACATAACCAAAGCGGCCGAGAAGGCAGATGTCACCATCATACCCGGATGTGGCTTGGAGCCAGGTCTAACCGAAATGTTAGCCGCATACGGCATGGACATACTGGACAGCATCACAGCGGTCGACATCTGGTGCGGGGGCATACCTCTGGATCCGAGGCCTCCCCTTGACTACAAGATCGTATTCGGTGGCCCATATCTGCCGCTACGACCAGGGATGGTGAAAGTCATCAAGGACGGTGAGGTCCAAGAGGTGAAACGCTACACTCTAGGCGATCCTGTCTGCTTCGAGGGAATCGATCGGGCTTTGGAGTGCTTCTATGACAACTTCCCAGAAACCCTCTACGAGGTTGAAAAGTTCAAGGGTGTGAAGCGGTGTACCGGTAAGACGGTGAGGTATCTTGGCTATTGCGAGAAGGTGCGATTCCTAGATGAGTGTGGTCTCCTCAGCATGGAGCCCATCGAGTCTAAAGGCCGTAAGGTCGTTCCCTTCGAAATTTTCAGCAAAATTATCCATCCCAAGGTGCTTTTTGAGGAGGGCGAAAAAGACATCACCGTCCTCAGGGTGGTCGTCGAGGGCGTCAAGGATGGCTGTGAAACTTTCTACACCTTCGAAATGGTCGACTTCTACGACGATGATAGAGGTGTCACCTCCATGGCGAAGACGACTAGTTACACGGCTGCCATCGTCGCCAGGATGCTTGGACGCGGTGAGATAGCTGAGAAGGGCCTCGTCCCCCCTGTGAGGGTCGTTCGTGGCAACCTTTTTCGAAGACTTCTAAGGGAACTCGCGGAGCGTGGCATCTATGTTATAGAGACGCTCACGACGAAATCCTCATTATAGTTGATTACCAAGGTGCGCGTGCAGCCTCCGTGGTTTCAGATCAGATCAAAGGGTTCTCAACGTACTTCTTATCCCCATGGAAATTACGATAAGGTATGTGTTTTGAAATAACAACTAGTACTTTCAATGATCTCCCTCCTCTCCATCATCATACGTTGGGTCGCAGATTTTAATACCAATACGCTCGGATGCTCTCTATGTAACGAATGAATAGACCAATCGGTAGAAGGTGAAGTTTACATGAAGTATGATGATCCTGCAACCCTTGAAGGCGTTGGGCCTGCCATAGCCAGCAAGCTTCGCTCGGCTGGAATAACCACCGTTGAAGCAATTGCTGTAACTCCACCTAGAGAGATAGCGGAAAAAACCGCAATAGGGTTCAACACGATCATAAAGATTGCTGCAGCGGCTAGAAAATCTCTCGATGTTGACTTTATCACAGCTGAGGAACTCTGGAAAAGAAGGCAAAACATGCTAAAATGTTCCACAGGCTCCAAGAACTTAGACGAGCTTTTGGGAGGAGGAATCGAAACTCAAGCTATGACTGAGTTCATTGGCGAATACGGTGTAGGCAAAACACAAATCTGTCTGATGCTCTGCGTTATGGCCCAGCTTCCAGCAGAGAAGAGAGGATTGAACGGAAACGTGGTGTATATCGACACGGAAGGCACGTTCATACCGGAACGTATATTTGAAATAGCCAACGCATTAGGGAGTGATCCCCACAAGACCTTAGGAAACATCTTTCTCGCACGGGCCTACAACAGCAGCCATCAATGTTTATTGATAGACAGTCTTTTCAAGTTCTGTCCAGAGAACAACGTAAAACTCATCATTGTGGACTCAATGATCGGCCACTTCAGAAGCGAATATGTGGGTAGAGAACATCTGTCCGAACGCCAACAAAAACTTAACAACCTACTCCACAAGCTGCTGAGATTGACCGAAGCCTTTAACTTGCCTGTGATAGTGACAAATCAGGTTCAGGCAAACCCCGCCCAATTTTTTGGAGACCCCAACAAACCAGCAGGTGGACACATCATGGCTCATGCCTGCACGCATCGGGTTTATCTTAGAAAAGGAAGCAAGGGAACAAGGATAGCCAAGGTTATTGACTCCCCATACTTACCCGAAAGCAGTACACGATTCAAAATCACAGAAAAGGGAATTGAAGACGTTCAAGAGTAACTAAAGAACTTCAACTGGAATTTCGTAGTGGTAGCACGGAACAGATTCACATATCGGTTTTATTTTCACTTACGAGTCTCTAGGGTTGTAGAACATTCTTCTACTAAATGCTTATGAGTTGAATTTTTTTTCATACCACTTGCATGACGTGACTGCTTTGTCCAGAAAATCTGACAGAGTGTTAGCGCTTGGAATCCCGAAAGTAGATGACGTTTTTCTAGGTTTTCAGAGGGGTGACTTTGCGGTTTTGTTTGGGCATCCTATCTGCAGGACATTGTTGTTTCTTTTGAGTGTCCGGTGTCAGTTGCCTCTCAGAAAGGGAGGACTGAACTCAAGGGTGGTTTACATTGATGGTGGGAACACTTTTGATCCATACGGTGTTTCGTCGATAGCCCGAGAATATGGTTTGGAGCCAAAATCTGTGCTTGAGAAGATTTTGGTTTCTAGAGCGTTCACAGCATATCAGTTGACGGCGTTGATCTTTGAGAAGTTGGAGGAAACTTTGAAAGGGTACAGATCCAGACTTGTGATCGTTTCGGACATAACTGATTTGTTCTTGGATAGGGATGTCCCTAAGAAAGAAGGTAGAGACATCTTCATGAAAATGACTCGGTATCTTTCAGAACTTGCTTTGAATAGGCAGGCCATCGTTGTTGCTTCATATTTCCCTCGGCTTTATTCTAACAGAAGTCTGTTTCTTGATGCGGTTTTGTTTGGAAGAGCAAACGTTGTAGTGAGCCTTAAGGAGTCGAAGGGTATTCTGAAGTTCATTTTGGAGCATCATCCGAACATTAAGCCTTTTGCTGTTGATTTTCCTTCTAATGCGGTCACGATGGACATGTTTATGGAGACCTAAATGAATGGGAAGAACTGTTCCTTCATATCGTCACGCGTTGGAAAGAGAAGTTGAGCGGTGGAAGGGATTCAGGAAAGGGTTGCGAGGAAAAGACGCTGAGGCTTTTGATCGTATGATGAATGCTTGCAGAATGTTCGCATCAGCTGGGAGCATGGCTACGAGGCCGATTTTACTTGAAGCAATGTTCATGTCGATTCTGCTTTACCAAGAGAAGGTGTTAACGGGGATCAAGGAGAGGCTTGACAGGCTGGAGAAACGACTTGGCCAGTCTTAAGCCGATTTGTGGCTGGCTGCTCGACGTATATCCTTCCAATCCGGGCGAAATGACAGTTTGGATCATATCTGAGAACGGCGAACGCATAAAGCTCGTGGACAAGTTTCAGCCCAAAATCTATGTTTCGGCTAAAATATCTGATCTTTCCAAGTTGACCAAACGCCTTGGCACAAGCAAATCGGTGGCTAAATGGCGTTATGTTGAAAAATATGCTGATTTCATGGAAAACAAGAGATCAAAAGTGCTAGAAATTACTACAACGGATTGTCGCAGGATTCCTTACTTCGCCCGAAAGTTGCTAAGATTTGGAGGATATCAGAAGTTTCGGCTACATAACGTGGACGTTCCAGATGCACAGGCTTATTTTTATGATAGGGACATTTTTCCGCTTGCTTTTATGGGAGTCATAGTTCAGGGTGACAGGCTTGCTTACTGGTTGTTGGACTCGGTAGAAAGCGTGGACTATGATCTCCCTCCTCTTCGTCTATTGTCGTTGCACCTAGAAATAGCCACAGATAGGCCTATCCCTAACTTCAACGATCCGATTGGCTCCATCATTCTCGAAGAGAATGGCGAAGACATTGTTATTGATAATGAAGATGAAGAGGAAAAGATACTCATGATGGTTGATGTGATCAGAGAGAAGGATCCTGATATTATCTTCACCCGAGGTGGAGATTCGTTTCTTTTTCCGTATCTTGCTCATAGGGCACTGGTGAATGGAGTTCTCAGCAGACTTGTTCTGGGAAGGGAACATGTTCCGCTTAGGGCTAAGAAGAAGCGAGGCATGACTTTTTTCTCGTATGGAAGGGTTTACTTTAAGGCGCCTATGCGAAGGTTGTATGGACGAATCCATGTGGATAAGGAGAACACGTTCATCTATTCTGCTTCTGGGTTAGATGGGTTGATTGAGGTTTCGAGGACTTGTAGGGTTCCTACACATAGAGCTGCGAGGGCTTCTATTGGAACGATTATGTCTTCTTTGCAGCTTTATCAGGCTACTAAGGATGGCATTTTGATTCCGTGGAAGAAGAGGGAGCCTGAAGTGTTCAAGTCGGCGTGGGAACTCTTGGTGGCTGACCGGGGAGGGTTTATCTTTGAGCCGAAGATGGGCATCCATGATTGGGTTACTGAGGTTGACTTTTCTTCAATGTATCCAACTTTGATGGCGAAGCAGAACGTTTCGGCTGAAACTGTGCTTTGCAAATGTTGTCCAAATTCAACGTTGAGGGTACCAGAGCTTGGCTACAATATGTGCGAGAAGCGAGAAGGTATCGTGCCAAGGACCTTAAGGATGGTTCTGAGGAAAAGAGCTACGTACAAGCGTTTGAGAAACGAGGTTGAAGACCTGAAGTTAAGACGGATCTACAATCGTAGGCAGAATGCTTTGAAGTGGATTTTGGTGACGTGTTTTGGTTATCTAGGTTACAAGAATGCTCGTTTTGGTAAGGTTGACGCCCACATTGCGGTTTGTGCTTTTGCGAGAGAGGTCTTGTTGAGGACTGTGCGTATGGCTGAGGAGAGAGGGTTTGAAATAGTTCACGGGATTGTTGATTCTCTTTGGCTTAAGAAGGAAGGGGCTTCTGCAAGGGAGTATATTGAGCTTTGTCAGGCAGTTTCTAAGAAAATTGGGGTGGAGTTGAATGTTGAAGGTAGATACCGATGGGTTGTATTTCTGCCATCTAGAATGCATGTGGGCGTTCCTGTTCTGAACCGGTATTTTGGAGTGTTTGAGTCTGGGAAAATCAAGGTAAGGGGTATCGAGGCGGTAAGGCGGGACATGCCGCCCTTCATTAAGAGGGCTCAAATGGATATGATCAGGGTTCTTGCGAGGGCTCAGAACTCTGACACGTTTGTGAAGAGGATTCCACAGGCAATAGACGTTTTAAGAGGCTATGTGGAGAAACTGAGGGAAAAGGATGTGGACGTGCTGGATCTGATTATTGCGAAGCGGCTTTCTATGCATCCGGACAGGTATGTTCACGATGTTTTCCAAGCCGTAGCTGCTAAGCAGTTGGTAAAGGAGGGCATAGAAGTGACTGGAGGACAAACGGTTCGATACTTGATAACTAGCGCAGAGAATAAGAGGCCAAACAGCCGTGTGAAGGTCGCTGAGTTAGTTAATAGTGATACTCGCTTTGATACCGAAAAATATGTGGATATGCTGATTTTGGCAGGAGTAAACATTCTGAGTCCATTCGGATATACTGAGGAAAGACTGAAGGATGAGACATATTACGGTGAGAAGCAGACCATGCTCAACTTCGCTCTGACAACAACATGAAACGTGCGCATAAAAGAGGCAGAAATTACTCTTCGAATGTTGATCTATAAAAAAGAAGAAGATTTAGGAAGATTCCGCTTTGAAGGTTATCCTTCGTATTCTTCTGTTTCCTCGTAACTCTCCTCTTCTGTTTCTTCGTAATTTTCCTCTTGTGCTGTGTCCTCTTGTTCTGGGAAGAAAGTTTCGTCTTTTACAGGGATTTCAATTTCTTCTTCTGTTGGAGTTTCTTCAGAAGTCATTTCTGTGGTGGCTTCCGGAGTAACTGTAGTCTCTTCAATTGTTTCTTGAACGGTCTCCTCTGATATTGGGGCTTCTGTTTCTGTAGGTGTTTCTGGTAGTGTTTCAACACTTTCTTCTGTGAACGTTTCTTCTGTTGGGATTTCTGGTAATGCCTCGGCGTTTTCTTCTGTAGGTGTTTCTGGCAGTGTTTCAGTGCTTTCTTCTATAGGTTCCTCTGCTGGTAGTTCTTCCAGAGGTTCAGTTTCAACTTCCCCTAAAGTAGGTTCTGATTCGAGTGACGTTTCGCTCAACGTTTCTGTAGGTGTTTCCTCTAAAGGAATTTCTTCAGGAGTCTCTATTTCAGGTTCAGCAACAACTTCACTCGGAGGCGTTTCCACGGGTTCGCTGGGTTCATGCGAAATCTCAGGCACAGCTTCTGGTAGAATTTCTCCAACGATTTCTTTTATGGCGTTCAGCTGCTGTTTTGTTGCTTCTAATGCAAGATTAAAGGCGCCACTTTCTCTCTCATGTAATTGATCATCAATTTCTCCCGCCACATACTGGAGCTCTGAGTTTGCAAGAAACATCTCCAAAGCGTTGATTTGGCCTTCGAGTTCGCTGATCTTTGATGTCATTTTTTCGGCCAAATCTTTCCGAAGAGATTCGATCTCTGCAATGGTATTTGTAATTTCGTCATTGATAGAGTCATAGGTATTTTGGGAAATCTTGCCACTGCTGAACAGGCCGTCTAAAGCCTGTTTCTTTTTCATCGCTAACTCCAAATCCTTGCCTATTTTTTCAAAAGAGTGCTTCCATGAAATCAAATTTACGCACCTGCACTTTGCTAGCATTAAAAACCAAAAATAACCTTTACTAACATCTAGATATATCGCAGACTGTCAAAACAAGTCTCCTTTTCCATTTTATTCTAAAATAGTTTTAAATTTGTATGGGTCACTCATTAAAATATAGCTTAAACATGAACATACTATTGACAAATATATCACATTGTTGTCGAATTCTCTCTTGACATAGTACTTTCTTAGCTTTACTGCGTATATGCGCGCGCGGCTAGACCCTGTGCGTGTGTGAGTCTCCTCCCCTCAAACCAGAAGATTAGGGTTTCCAGTCCGTAAGTGTTATGGGTCAAATCTTGAAGCGACCACTCTCAAGAACTGTAAAGATTGTTCCATCATCTTTAGTTACCTTCACCGTGGGCTTGGACGTTAATAGATCCATGTGATTTTTGGAGGTATTTTTTCCTCCAGGCATGTCAGTGTTGTTGCCAAAGGCTATGTGAATTGTCCCCAGCATCTTTTCAGCTTCTAAAAATTCTTGTGTAAATCTGGCTTTTGGGTTGATTCCAAAGGCGAATTCGCCAATTATGTTGGACCATTCGTCAGTGGTAAGCGTTTCTCTCACTCTTCTAAGTACATCTTGGTCTTTAGATGTGGTTTCTCTTGCTTTTCCGTTTTCAGCGCTGACTTCTAATGGGATTTTTAGAGGTCCGATTCCTCCGATGGCCATATCACAGACAAGTTTTCCATTTAACGAGTTCTCTTCAGGTGCTACAATGACTTCTCCTGTTGGGAGGTTCATCCATTTCATGGACTTCCAGTCAATTCGGGTGTCTGTGAAGAATTTTCTTCCTTCGGTGTTGAGGGATACGTTGGTTCCAGATGGATTGGTGATCTCCACCCTAACTGTTCGATCTAGAGCTTGCATGAGTCTAGCTGCGAAACTTTGCATGTTTCTGTGTTCCTGAGCGGTTAGAGACAAAGCGCCCTTGGTGAGCATGTCTAAGGTTACGCCTGGGCAATGTCCCAACCGTGATTTGTGGTCTCTTGTTTCGATTTGAATGATTCTTATTCGGAACGGTGTTTCTTCTCTGCCTCCTCTCATAAGGTTGATGTAGATGTCAGGCTTTTGCTGGGTTAAGACTTCTAGTAGTTGAGGTGGAACTTCAGTTCTTGTTTCTTCTGACGTTTCGAGTGTCATTAGTCTTGTCCAGAGTCCGATGGCTAAGGCTCCATCTGCGAATGCTTCTCCTATCTCCTTCTTTTCATCATCGCAAACGATTACTATACTTTCGCCAGGAACTGCCTCTAATACGCATTCTAGTGCGTTTCTGGCTGCTTCCCACGCTTCCATTTAGGTTCTCCTCAAAAGTCCTATTGAACGCTGTTAGGATAAAGTTTACCATCGCATGCAGTTCTGTTATTCTATTGGGCGCTCGTTTTATCATATAAGCTTGCCAATCGTTGTTTCTTGTTGTGGCTTAGAGCTTTAATTTCTCGTTCTCTCTTCATAGCCTCACTACGGCTGTTGAACTCCTCCACGTACACTATCTTTTCAGTTTCGTGCATCCTCGTATACCGAGCGCCCTGACCCTTTATATGTTGTTTAACCCGGCGTTTCACATTCTTGGCATGTCCAGTGTAATAGCTACCATCTTTACAACGAAGGATGTAAACGTAGTAGGGCATCTACCATCAGCTCACAGCTAACAAACAAGTCCAGCAGTCTCTTAAGGAAGCTATCTAATTTGTGCATTGCCCATGGGCTAGCAGATAGGGATTTTTCCGTTTGTGAGGTCTCGGCAGAATTTGTCAATGTTTTCTAACTCTTCGTCTATAACTTCTCGTATCTGCTTCCTGACACCTTCAAAGGAGTTGTTGCCCTTCATTACTACTTGTGCTGCGGCTATGGCGGGGTCATCAACAGGCTTGCCAATTTGGCTTAACAACCATACGTAGACTTCTTCAAGTCCCGGGACTCTGTTGTAAATATCGTTTGCCAATTTATGGGTCAACGTATTGTAAATCTTCCCAACGTGACTGACGGGATTCTTTCCAGCAGCAGCTTCAGAGCAGTAAGGTCTGTTTAAGGGTATGACTCCATTGGTTCGATTTCCTCTTCCAACTTGTCCAGAATCTCCGGCCTCCGCACTAGTGCCCAAAACTGTCAGGTAAACGCCTCCTATGCCCCTCCCTTTCACGTCCAACGTGTTCAAGTCAATGTTTGTCTCCTCAAAATCCGTGTTTTCTCTCACAAATCTGGTGATTTCCTCGGACAACTCTTCTTTTTTTCGGAAGTAGTCCCTTTCGCTATCTACGAAGCGATCCACTAATGCCATGGACATCGTCAAACGCAAGCTGTTATTCTTTCTGAAAGCCATAATTTTTACGTCTTCACCAGATTCGGGAAGCTGTTTCTTAAAATTCTGAGAGTTAACGAAGTTCTCAGTTTTCAACACAATCTCTTCTGTTCGTGTCATTGGTGCATAGCCTACAGCTGCAGAAGTGTCGTTGGCCCCGAGCACTCTTCCTTTCCTTTGAAAAATATCCATAAGCTCAGGATGTCCTGGCTTCAGTTCCACCTGATACCTAGCGTGCTTTTCTGGATCTACAAACCGTAGGTTTTCCTTTAGCCATTGTTTGGCTGTCTGAATTGCTATCTCTTCAACGGGTATTTTCACTCCTCTTGCTTCAAAGGTTGCTCTGTCACCGAAAATAAGGAGCATGGGCTTTTTGACGATTCCTCCGCCAAAACGTGTTTCAGCTTCTCCTGCGGCTAACAAGGACTTGTCAATGTTATGATGCAATATGGCACCGGTTTTTCTCAGATACTCTTGACTCAACCTTACCGAGACGTTGTCCATTATGGCATCGCAGATGAAGTCAGGGTGGCCAAGTCCCTTCCTCTCGACTATCTCCAACTTCTGTTGTTCCAGAGGAGTTTGCTTTAAAGAGTCTACAAATATGTTTCTCATAGGAATTACCTTTAGCGCTCGTTAATGAATAGGATTAAATATATATTTTGCGATATTTAGACTGACATAAAAATAACTGGAGGTTATCAGAATAATCATCACAGGCACTATGCTAAAAAAGCTAAGGATTGAAGCCGGATTAACTCAAAGACAGCTAGCCAACCTAATCGGAATTTCACAAGCCCACATTGCAAAAATCGAAAAAGAAAATGTCGACCCTCGACTATCAACCGTCAACAAAATACTTCAGGTTCTAACAGAAGACCAAGGGAAAAGATGTGGAGACATCATGACAACAAAGGTCATTTCCGCGAAACCGGAAGATACAATTTTGAAAATTAGTCAAGTAATGATGAACCACGCCATATCTCAGTTACCCATAATTGAAGATGGGAAAGTAATCGGCACAGTCACAGAAGAAAGTATCATCAAAAATTTGAGTTCAAACATCGCAGGCGAAAAAGTTGAAGAAATCATGGAAACTCCATTGCCCAGTGTTCCAGAGAACACAAACTTAAGTATGATTCGTCCTCTCTTAGAAGATCATTATGGGGTACTAGTCATGAGAAAAGGAGATGTGGTCGGAATAATAACCCGATCAGACTTACTAAAAATCATTTCAAAACCACTATAATACATGTATGCGATAAAAAAGGTCCTTCTCTTCAAGAACGCTGAAAATGTTCTAAGCATCTACTACTAATCATCAATAATTTTGAACTTGAGCGCTTTTCCTTCGTGATTAAATACAGCTATGTTACGTTCAGAGTGGTAAGGAAAAGCCACAATAACCATTATCCTCCCATAAAACTGGTTAAGGTCGTTGGTAGATGGAGTGAGAACGCCTGAGGGGTGAGAGTGGGCAACACCAATTATGGAAAAATCTATGGGAAGCATGTGCAAAGGAAAAGCTGAGAAACTTTTTCCATGAGTTGCAAAAGGCGGAATAACTGTATCGTTGACGGAAACTTCATCTTTACTAACTTTTCCCCGGAGGAGGAGAATACTCTCTTTAGGGTGTAAGCCACTTGCGTAGTTAAGTAAATTTTCGATAACTGGCCGCTTTAGATACGTAACTCTCATGTCTATTGTTCCAAGTGGATTGTACTTATGATGACTTTGGTGATAAAGAAACTTCGTGTGTGATTTTTCTTTGGTCTTCAGTTATTCCTTCAAAGATTCTTTCGACCAGTTCTTTTCCATGAGTAAGTCTGCCCACTTGATGATGGCTACCATTTGTTATTGAAGATATGATTTTAGTTACTGCAAATCCGTAGGTTTCTCGTCCATAATAGTGGGGGTTTGTGTTCACGACAACGGTATAGATTCCTTCTTTTTTGATAATCTTTGAAACTGATATAACATCTTTAACAGCTAAGTCTTCATATTTTCTTACTGCGATGCCCACGGTGTCAAATTCGCGGATTTCACCAGTCTCTAGGCTTTTGTGAAGCGGAACGTTAGCGCTTCCATCGGTTATGATAACCATTACGGGGATTGCTGTCCTATCTCGGCGCCTCGCTTCTTTCAAAACCTCCCAAGCCTTCAACATTCCAGCTGCCAGAGGTGTAAAGCTACTAATCCGCAGTCCCAGTAGCTTGTTCGCTACAACTCCCAGATTAGTTATAGGATGCTGCACGACAACTGCTCTCGTTTCTTTAAGGGCCACGATTCCCACTTTGTCTCTATATCGGTAGGCATCCGTGTGCAGTTTTAATATAGCCTCTTTTGCTTCTTCAATGCTAAATACCATAGACCCGCTTAGGTCAATGACAAAGAGCAATGTCATGGGAGCCTTATATAGCCTTGATTTTTCACGGACATCCTCTAAACATATTTTAAGGGCTGTTTCAAGAGAAGGTTCTCTGTCTTTCTGCTTTCTCGCTGCAGCTCTGATCGTTGCCGGTAAGTGGATGTCTCTTGGCTTGCCTTGTGGAAATTTCCATCCCCATTGTCTACCGCGATGGAGTGTGGTTATCGTCTCCGCTCTTTTCCCTGCGAAACTACCGAGTCCTCTGATGGGCGGCTTTATTGTGAAGAAGAGCTTGAAGGGTGCAAGAATGCTTCCTTTGATCTTCGTAAGTAAAGCGATGCCTTCGGTCATTTCTGGTGGTTTTAGTGCTGAACTAACTGTAGGAATCCCTTTTATCTCACCTTTTTCTGGTTCTTCAAAGACTGGTCCTCTTAATTTTTCTGACGCTCTAGTAACACCGTCTGTAACGGGTGCGTCTTTTGGACCTTTTTTCAATCTTTTTCCAAAACCGAAGACTGGACTGATTCGGCTTAAGAATGCAAAGATTTGCGCACGAAACTTACTGAGAAGTTTTTCCACAGAGGCTTCTTCTTTTTCGCTTGCTTCCTTTCTGGCCCAGATCATGGTTCGCCCTTTCGGTTTATCTTGCATTTTTCTTTTTTCGGCTTCAGTTGGTTTGGTTTCCTCTACGTATTTTACCTCTTTGACCTTTGCCATGAATACTTTTGAGATTTCTTCTGGTGTTGCGGGTTCCAAGAAGCCGCCTTCTCTTGTTCTGTGGCGTAGGGCGAGTTCAGAGGCGACTAAAATATCGTTTGGGGCGACTTTAATTCTGTTTTCAAATGCAACAAGCGTACATGCAGCTTTGCTTATCACAATGTCGGGTCTCATTCCATCAACTTTCAGGTCCAAGCAGGTTTTGCATATGGCTTCTAGAAGTTTTTCTGGCATCTCAACTTCTGGAAGAATTTTTCTCGCACGGAATATTCTGGTTCTCATCTCTTCTTGACTAGTCCTATATTTTTTAATGAAGCCTTCTGGGTCTGTTTCAAACTCTAGGTTTCTCTTAACGACCTCCATTCTGTCTTTAACTGTCATTATTCTTTCAACGCTTACCGATAGGGGGAAGCGGTCGAGGAGCTGTGGTCGGAGTTGGCCTTCTTCCGGGTTCATGGTTCCTATGAATATGAAGCGAGAGGGATGACTAACTGATATTCCTTCGCGCTCCACCACATTCCAACCAGTTGCGGCCGAATCCAACAAGTCATCTGCTATGTGATCAGGGAGCAAATTTATTTCGTCAACATACAGAATGTTTTGATTTGCTTCTGCAAGAACCCCAGGCTCCAAGGCCTCCACTCCAAGCTTTATCGCTTTCTCCACATCTATGCTTCCGATTACCCTATCTTCGGTTGCTCCGAGAGGAAGATTTACGACGACCATTGTTCTCTCTTCTATTGGCAGTTTTCCTCCCTTTCGGTAACGTTCGCCACATTTCTCACACATGTTTGAGGCGTCATGAGGATTGCAGTTGAAGGGACATCCTTTTATGACTTCCAATTTCGGCAAGATGTCTGTTAGTCCTCGCACTGCGGTTGTTTTTCCGGAGCCCTTGGGTCCTTGAATCAATACTCCTCCAATTTTGGGGTTGATTGCGTTGATCAAGATAGCCAATTTTAGCTTATCTAACGAGACGATGGCGGAAAATGGAAATGATATTCTTTTTTGCATCGGACTCTCCATCCGAAGTACATTAGATTAATTAGCCCAAACGATATAAGAGTCTGCTGTTCTGTAACGCAAATGCCACGCGTTAGTAAGAGATAAAAGAGCCTCTATGCATGAAAATGCATTTTTTTTATTCTTCTTGAGGCGTTACGTTTTCTCCGACACTGTATAGAAAGATGTTTGCTGAAGAGGGTCCTATTCGATTGAATTTCTTGCCAAGATCCTTGATAACTAACGCGTTGTTGGATTTATCGAGGCTATCGAGGTATGACCGGAACGACCCGTACTCTTTTCTTATGTCTTGGAACTGTTTTGCATTGTTAATTGCCGCAGTTATTTTTGCGCGATTTCTCACTATACTTGCATCGGTCAGAAGTCGTTCTATGTCCTTTTCGCCAAATTTTGCAACTTCGTCTACGGAGAAGTTCTTAAAGGCTTGCCTGAAATTTGGCCACTTTTCATCTATCATTTTCCAGCTTAACCCTGCAAGGAAGATAACTCGGGTCATGTTTTCAAAATATGTATTATCGTTTGTAGGTCGCTTGTCTCGGTATATCCATTTTGGAGGACTCCAATGTTCTTTATTCAAACTCTCTCACCTTCTGAAGTTATTTCGTGTGGGCGTAAAACTATTTTTCCTCAATGGTACATGCATGAGTTAGAGCATATGCGCATAATATTGCATATATGCACTTGAGATCTAAACTAATTCTAGATATTATGTGCTCTTGAACAAGCCACTAAATGGCATGGCTCTATTTCTACAGGTTCTGGTTCTTCTTCACGACATATTTTCTGTGAGTATTTACATCTTGGATGGAATCTGCAGCCTTTAGGCAAATTACAAGGATCAGGTGAAGATCCGGGTATTCCCTCGATTTTTGTTTTTCTATCAATTCTTAGCACAGAACCCAACAGTGCTTTTGTATAAGGATGTGTGGGCTTTTTGAAAATAGTTAGGACATCGCCATACTCCACTAGTTTCCCAGCATACATAACTCCGACGTAATCAGACATCTCAGCTACTACTCCTAGATCATGGGTCATCAAAAGCATTGAAAAATCGAACTCTCTCTTCATCCTTTTTATTACCTCCAACACTTGTCTTTGCACCAGTACATCCAACGATTTTGTAGGTTCATCAGCTATGAGTAAGGATGGATTACACATGAGTGCCATAGCAATCATTATTCTTTGCCCTTCGCCTCCACTGAATCTATACGGGTCATGGTAATATCTTTTTTTAGCGTCGGCCAGCTGAACTTTTCCAAGGTATTCCAAAACAATCTCCCTTATCCTTTCCCGCCTTATTTTTTCGTGTGCTCCTTTTGGCTCTCCCACTTGGTATCCGATCATCATCATTGGATGCATCGAAGCAATGGGGTCTTGGAAGATCATTGATATCTCTCTTCCTCTTATCTCTCTCATCTCTTCTTCTGACAATTCGAGCAGATCTCGTTCCTTGAAGAGTATTTTTCCATCGACAATTTCACCTGTCGAAACAACTTCTGGAACTATCTTGAAAACTTGAGATCTGGTTCTATGGAGAAGAGGAATTGACCTTACCGCAGATCTTGTTCTAAGAAGGTGTGGAATCAACCTTAGGATTGAAAGCGCAACTGTTGTCTTGCCAGATCCAGTTTCACCTACCAGCCCAACAGTTGTCCCTCGGAAGATATTGAGACTTACCCCGTCAACAGCCTTTATCGTTCCTTCTCTACTGTAAAAATGGGTTTTGAGATTTTCAATAGATAACAATTTCTCCGAGTTCGTTTTATGCATGAGCATCACTAATTCGGTCATAACATTGTTTATTTAGGCTTAACTCAGAAAGCACGCGCATCAAGCCTATTTCTACAGCCGAATTTTACCTAGTGGTTTGTCTTCATCGGACAGTAGATTATTTCTTTCTGGCAACATAATCTAGCGATGCATATACATGTTTTTTTCTGTCCACGTTGAACCCCAGCGCGCGTGCACCTTCGCGCGTAAATTCCATAATTCTCTTTTCCTTGCATAGCATCGCTAGACCATTGAAATATTGATCTGGCGCATCATCTTCATAGTAACTGATATGGACTTTTTCATGACGCCCATTCTGTAGAAATTCTCCTGCTTCAATTATCTCACCTTTTCCAAATCCACTGTGCTCAGTGGAAACGAAGTTCACAAACAGCAAGCCTTCCTTCTTCAACACTCGCTTCATTTCCTCCATTGCAATAGATATCTCTTTCTTCGGCATATGAAATATAGTGTCATAGGAATAGACAAAACTGATAGAACAATCTTCAAACGGCAGATTTCGCATATCCCCCTTTCGTATGTCTAAGTCGATCCGTTTTTCTTTACAGAACTCATGGGCTTTTCTCAGTTGTTCTTCAGAGATGTCGACACCGTGCGTCTTGTAACCGAACAGATGGAAAATGTAAAGAGGTGGCTTTTTCCCGCCAGCGCCGCAATCGAGTATCTCCTTTTCCAGTTTGCTATTTTCGCAATATTTTAGGAAGGTGTAAAGTGGTGTCATGCGTACACGCGTCTTTAACAGAGTTTATATGTATTCTGTTCTTTGTACACGTGTCTAGGGTGTTTTACATCATTTCGCTTCAAAAGTGGCAAAGAGTCTTGCTTTTATTACACATATGGTTAAAACGTGGCGTCGCTTTTCATGTTCTTTTGTGTGCCCTCATACATGGTGCAATATTTCTGCATGTTAACAAAGCAGATGATAGCTTCCACGTGAACTAGTTTAGCGAATTGGGGTTGGTGGATTTGAAGGACCTTGAAGTTGTACGCAATATCAAAAGGGACTTGGTGCGTATGCGTAAAGAGATAGATGCTATGCCGAATGTGGAGGAAAAGAGTGCGACATTGAAGGCTTACGCGGAGCTTTTGACAAGCTTGGAAATAGGTACACTAGTTAACCTCAAACCAAGAGAGGGGAGAATCAGCTAAAGCGCTTAGAAGCTTTCGCGACAGGTGAGACATTAATACCGATTCTGGTTCCATAAGGCGCTTCAACGCACGCGCGCTCCGTAATGAATGTCTTCTATGACAACATCGAATTCGTGTGTGAGTGCAGCAACCCTAAACAACCAGAAGTCATCGCCACCAGCACCGTAAGACTTAGTGTGCCCTGCTATTGTGTAGCTTCCATCAGAGATTTGCACAAAGGACCATGCCCAATCCCAGTCGGCTCCACCAAAGGTCTTGTTCCACTGGGCATCTCCAGACCGATCAACCTTAATAAACCAGACGTCGGAGCTGTTTCCATGCTCAAATCCCCAAAAATGTGAGCGTCCAACCAACGCGTAGCCTCCATCAGAGGTCTGCAAAACAGAATAAGCACGGTCATTGTCCGTTCTTCCATATGTTTTGTTCCACTCCACATGTCCATTTGCATCCGTCTTAACCAGCCAGAAATCATAGTCAGGAGAATCATAGTTATAGCCTGTTCTGCCTGCGATTGCGTATCCTCCATCATTTGTCTGAACCAGAGAATACGCAAAATCATCACCTGATCTTCCGTACGTCCTGTTCCACTCCATATTTCCTAACGAGTCTGTTTTAACCAGCCAAAAATCATTCCATTCCTCGTCAACAAGCTGGCAACCTCCTGTTATCGCATATCCTCCATCACTTGTCTCAATCAAACACCAACTATATGCAGACCCTGCTGCTCCGTATGTTTGACTCCATTCCTTGTTTCCATACGTGTCTGTCTTGACTAACACGAAATGGTCACCTGTTATTGCGTATCCTCCGTCATTGGTTTGAATCAGAGAAAAGGCTTGACTGCCTTCTCCGTATGTTTTGCTCCACAGTCTGTTGCCCGAAGAATCGGTTTTAACCAGCCAAAAATCAAAATCATCACCAGCACCATACGACTTAGTGAAGCCTGTTATTGCGTATCCTCCATCATCAGCTTGAACAACGGATCTAGCGAAGTCGTCGCTTGGTCCTCCATACGTTTTGTTCCATTCCAAACTTCCAGACGAATCTGTTTTAACCAGCCAGAAGTCTGAGCCACCAGCACCATAAGACTCAGTATGTCCTGCTATCACATATCCTCTGTCACTTGTCCAAACCACAGACAGCGCACTATCGTCGCCTGCTCCTCCATACGTCTTACTCCATTCCGTGGCTGGCATCCCAGAACTAGATGAGTAAGTCTTAGCAGCGAGAATTAACAATAACATTACTATAAACATCGATACTATAAACATTAATGCAGAAACTTGCCTATTCATTCTAACTCTCCATGTTTAACAACAACAATTCCGGCATTTAAAGTTTGAGGCATCATGATTTCAAGTGAGAAGAAAATACAGAGACCATGGAGACATAAAGAGACTGCAGAGAAACTATTGTGTGAAGAAGACGATAAAATTCTTATTCGCGTATGCAACTGTCTCTAACAGTCTTCTGTGTATTCACTCAGATTTAACTTGTAAATTGGACTCTTTCTCTGCGCGCGCGTGTGCATGGATGGAAGAAAAGTAGTCTTATGTATGAGTACTCTGAAAGAGTACAAGAGAGTGATGGAGATGACTGCGAAGACCGCCTTCATATATCATGATGATTATCTCGGTTACAATTTTGGACCCAGCCATCCGCTTAGACCACAAAGGTACAAAGACACATTTCAGTTGCTCCAAAAACTAGGAATTTTCAACGAAAACGTGAAGCACTACAAGCCGGATCGCGCCAACGAAGAGGATCTGAAGTTGGTTCACTCAGAGGAATATATCAGAAGTGTGGAGAAAAAATGCGGCGAAGGAACGGGTTACCTTGATTACGGTGATACTCCCGCCCGAAAAGGGGTTTACGTGTCGTCGTGTGCCAAGGTTGGTGGCTCAATCCTGGGAGCGGATCTCATCATGCGTGGTGATGTTAACCATGCATTTAATGTTGGTGGCGGTTTACACCATGCGACAAGGAATAGTGCCGCCGGGTTTTGTGTGTTTAACGATGTTGCCATAGCGGCGAGACATCTTCAGCAAAGGCATGGTGTAAAGAGGATTGCAATTGTCGACGTAGATGGACACCACGGAGATGGAACTCAATGGATATTCTACAAGGAGCCTGTTCTGACAATTTCGCTCCACCGATATGGGGGCGGTTTTTTGGGTAGATTCTATCCCGGAACTGGAAGTGTAGACGAGATAGGTGAAGGTGAAGGAAAAGGGTATTCGGTGAACGTGCCTTTACCACGTGGGACCTTCGATGAAGCATACCTTGAGGCGTTCAACGAGATAGTGCCCCCTCTAATTGAAAAATATGATCCGGAGATTCTGCTGAACCAGTTCGGTGTGGATACTCACTATCAGGATCCGTTGGTAGGTTTATCTTTGACGACCAAATCGTACGTGGAGGTCAGTTCTACTCTCCATCAGCTGGCGCACAAGGTTTCAGACGGACGATATCTAATATTTGGCGGTGGAGGGTATGAACCTAGCAACGTTTCCAGATGTTGGGCTTTAATGTTTATCACTGTGGCTGGAGTCACGCCAAAAAATGAAAAGATGTATCGCGAACTCTTCGACAAAAACGTGCAGTTTCAGAATCCAGAAGTCTTGGAAGAAGTTCGAGAAACCATTACGCAGGTGAAGAAAACCGTTTTTCCACTGCATAACCTGTGATTTGCTCCAATCCTGCATTCGAAATCGTGCTCGCGATTAGTACACATGTGCGATCTTTGTAATCCCTAGAAGGCGAATAGGTGCATGTGCGACCATATATCGAATTTTGAAATATATCGGAGATGAAATAAGTAATATATTAAGTCTCACGATACCATATGTATGCGAGTACAACACCCAAACAGTTCGACAAAAATACACGATAAGAGGTTGAATGGATGAAACGTGAAACCATAATCAATGGGTACATGTACCGAGTATGTGTGCCTTCAATATCTGGTAAACCTAAGCAGCAAGGTGACAGCTGCGCGAAAGTATCTGCCTTGAAAGAGCCGCTACCAGGTAATCCTGAGTTCAAAGAGTTTGTGCTAGAAGCAATAGATGAAGGGCTATCTTCGCTAGGAGATTCCTCGAAGCAAGCGATTTATTATCATCTGGAAAAGAATTTTAGGATTAAGCAGATGGATATTCCGAACAAGATTGAGGAGTTTGCCAACGCTATTGAGAAGATCTTTGGAGATGGGGCTAAACTTCTTGAGATTCAAATAATGAAGCGGCTATACGAAAAAGTTGGACATACCTTTGAGTATCTTCCAGAAGGTAATGATCTTCTGTTCAATGAGTATATGAATGCGTGTAAAGGCATGTTCAAACACAAACAAAGCCTGTTGTGTGTGCTGAATAGTCTTAAGTGATTTGCATGTATGCTACATTAAAAATAGGCGTAGTAATTTGCTTAGGTTTCTGATTTCTATGGCATCTCCGAGAAAACTGGGATTTGCTTCAGAGCCCAATCTTAGTATTATGGAGCTTTCATAATATATCGCTACTGTCACCCCTTCTTTCTTCAGGTTGTCGGCAATATGCCTAAGGCTTCTCAGTTTTCCCAGAGAAATCTTCCTTGAACCAAATTTTATTAGATCTTTCAGTATTTCACTATCCAGCAGATTAATGTCTATATTTTTGTTTTTGGCCTTTAACTTGAGACGTTTTATTCCTTTTGTGAGAAGATTGATCTCCCCTGATTTAAGAAAATGTAGTAGCAAGACTGGAATTTCCAAGGGCTCACCGAAGAGATGGGTAGAAGGGTTACTTCTCTTTTGACACGTAGAGAATGTTTAATACTACTGACCCATTTACCTTCGTTTTCAGCCCAGCAACTTCAAGTGTTAGATCGTTGAAGCTAAGTTCGAGGTTAGATCCTTTTCCTGCAAGTTTCTCAACTAGTAGCGCGATGCTTTCACCAAGTCCCTTTACAGTTTCTGCCATTTTTTTCACCATCAAAACTCGCTCTCTGCGCATAAAAGAGTTTAGGCTTGGCACGCAAAGCACGTGCACCCCACTGCCAAATAAGAGCCGATGCGGTTCATGTTCACAATCCGATTGTAACAAATTTAATTACAAATTGTCGAACATACATAGAAAACACAAAACCAGGTGGAGTTCAATGAATGATATTGTGCTTATCGCTGGGACAAGACCTGAAATAATCAAGATGGCACCCATAGTTAAAGCATTCCAGAATAATTCAATCCCATTTGTGTTCGTTCATTGTGGGCAGCATTACGACTACAATATGTCTCAACAATTTATTGAAGAACTTGGATTGCCCGAACCAGATTATGGGTTTAAGATTAAGGTTTATTCGCCGTGTGTTCAGACTAGCAGGATAATTATGATTTTAGGGAGACTCATGGAAAAGGTTAAGCCGAGACTGGTTCTAGTGGAAGGTGATACTAATGGAGTGTTGGCTTCAGCCCTTGCCGCAGTGAAGCTTGACGTTCCAGTTGGTCATGTGGAGGCTGGTTTGCGAAGTTTTGATTTACGTATGCCTGAGGAGCACAACCGACGTCTGGTAGACCATGCATCTACTTATCTGTTTGCACCTACTGATAGGGCGAGAAAAAACCTTGAAAGAGAAAGTGTTTGGGGCAAGATTTACGTCACAGGCAATACTGTGATTGATGCTGTGATGCAACACCTCCCTATTGCAGAAAAGAAGTCCACTATCTTAGAAAAGATACGATTCAAGGAGTTCGCGCTTGTAACAGCCCATAGAACCGAGAATGTTGACGACCCAGTTGTCCTCAGAAACCTTGTAGAATCCTTCGTTGAGGCACCTGTTCCAATCGTTTATCCCCTTCATCCGAGAACTCGAAAGCGCCTGCGTCAGCATAAATTGTGGAGGAATTTTGTATCTGCAGAAAATGTGCAGATACTGCCACCCCTAGGATACTTCGACTTTTTGTTATTGATGAAAGGATGTAGAATGATAATAACTGATTCAGGTGGACTCCAAGAAGAGGCTACTGCTCCAAATCTGCGAAAGCCAGTCTTGGTAACACGGCTTTCTACAGAACGACCTGAAGCAGTTGAAAATGGATTCGCCAAAGTAGTTGGTGTAGATAAGCACGGTATCCTTGATGCGATAGAACGAACTTTAGAGGGCAAGTTTGATTTTCCCCAGTTTTCTCCGTATGGAGACGGAAATGCTGGTAGTAAGATAGTTGGCATAGTGTTGGAAGAACTAAATGCTGGAAATATTGAATCGGCGAATTCTCTGCAATAGACAGAATGTAGTAAAGTCACGATGTCTTAGTGCTTAGAGGCTTTACGGCGCGCGTGCCTCCTTTTTCGTGTGCGCCTTTTCGAGAGGGTGTAGGTTAAAAGACCAATTACTATAGCGACTGCCAACCCTAATGCTACCATGATGGTTATGTCCGGAGAATTTGCCTCAGGCTCAAGATATGTGAAAACTAGTTGTGGACTGTACTCGAGCCATTCTTGGGTTGTTTGGTCTTTCGAGGCGTACAGTGCGCGGGCAACTCCTTGGAGTGGGTCTTCGACCTCCAAAGTCAATGTTATTTTTTCATAGTTTTCTTCTGTTGCTTGGGTCACGAAATTAGTCACTTTCCATTCGTACCAGTCTTCTCCAGAGTCAACCATGGCCGCATCTTCAGCGTCTGTTCTGGAAAATCCGCCTGCACGCTGTGCATTTAGGTTTTCTTCGTTCCATGTGTTGTTTACACACCAACGCACCCCAACGATGTGTGGGGCATCAACGAAGAAGCAGTAGAGCCGCAACTTTATTTCAGAAGAAGCGTTGAGAACGTGTGAAACGTCTGAGATGTCAAACATTAGGAATGCAATGCAGAGTCCACTTGCATACTCTGAAACTTCGAGATAGTCTCTCTCTCCATAGGTGGCATTAAATGAAAAAGCGTCGATATAGCTGTCTGCCACAGGTATGATCGTTTCTGCTTCTGAAGCGTCGGTATTGTGTGGTGGGGAAACGAGGAGTATGAGAAGGATCGTGAGCGCAGGGATTTTGTGTTTCATGTTACGTCTTGTTCAGACTTGTATTTGTCTTTTCAATAAGAGTTTTTCTAAATAGGCAACGATAGCACCTTGAAAAAACGGAGAATGTTTTGAACAGGACTGCATGTGTCTGTGAATCTAGTTCGTGGAGCTGCAAGATTATGCCTTTCTATCCTTCTTACCAGATTTGCATGTACATTTCATGCGCACACGATAGATGCTAAAATACCTATTGAACGCAAGATGAAGAGAAAATAGGAGGCGCTAAGTTTGTTGTTCAGGTTTTCGCAGTGCAGAGTAGATACGAGCCCGTGCGAAGTAGATTGTTGTTGTGAGAAAGATTACTGTCATTTCAATAAAGACGTACATCAGGTTGAGGGAGTTAGCCATTTCACCTCCGAATTCATACTTTGATCTTAGTTCGTTGCAACTGGCTTGTAGCGATGAATAATCCGAGAGAAGGCTATGGTAGGTAGAGTTCAAGGAACCATGGTCTGTTAGAAGAGCATTATGATTTGTAAGTAAGTCAATGTAGCTATCTTCCAAAGTGCTATGGTCATCAGATAGTTGAACGTATGCTATCTGAAGGTCTTCATAGGGTCGGTTTTTTAGATAAGTCACACTGTCGATGACTTGTTCATCAATGGACTG
>JAOUKN010000075.1 GCA_029882515.1 Candidatus Bathyarchaeota archaeon | reverse complement strand
ACCTTTTCGTGCGCAAGTCCGTGGAAGAAACAAAGTCTTAACGCACAAAGATTAAATCGTAAAGATCTACAAACTGATTCCACGAGATTTGTAAGAGGTAACAGAATTGGTTTTGGAAACAAACGTTCTATTAACCAACGAAGAAGCCAAGTTAAGAGATGAAATTAAAGAATTCGTGAAAAGCATCGCCCCTGATTACCTACGGGCAATGGAAGCCGAAGAAATCGACTACCCCGAAGAAGCACTAAAAGAAATGGCCCGAAGAAAAATTCTTGGACTTAGATTTCCAAAGAAGTACGGAGGACGAGAACTGAACTGGGTTTCAGATTGTGTCGCAGTGGAGGAAATTTCCGTTCTAGGTCAAGGTATGGGATGTGTCTACTCGATGCCAATCATTGTAGGCGAGTCTCTGATTGCTTTTGGAACAGAAGAACAAAAGAAAAAGTATCTTTCGCCAATTCTAACAGGAGAAATAATATCAGCCGAAGGACTAACAGAACCCCGTGGCGGCTCAGACTTCTTCGGAACCATAACAACAGCGGAAAAACGCAACGGTCTCTACGTGCTTAACGGTGAAAAACGTTTCATTGCTGGAGCCGTGGCAGCCGACCTGTTTCTTCTCTACGCTCGAACTGATCCAAAGGCCCCTGGCCATCAAGCACTAAGCGCTTTCCTTGTGGAGAAGGATATGGGCGTTGAAATCGCTGAACGGTATGGACTAATGGGCTTTCACGGTATGGGAACCGCTAGAATAGTCTTGAAGGATGTTGCCGTGCCTGAGGAAAATCTTCTCCTTGGCGAGAATAAAGGCGCATTGATCTTTAACCGTATGATGGTTCCAGAAAGATTAACGTCTGCAGCGGGATCTCTCGGTATCAGAGCGACTATCGAAACAGCTGTGCGATACAGTGATAAGAGGAAGGCATTTGGGGCGAAGATCAGGAGATTCGAAGGGGTAAGCTTCAAGATAGCTGACTGCATGACAAAATTGGACGCTGCCCGTGGCCTAGTCTACATAGCGGCAAAGCAGGCAGACTTGGATCCAGACTCAAGCCAGACAAGAAGGCTTGTCTCAGAGGCAAAACTCTTCGCCACCCAAGCAGCTTGGGAAATTGTCAATGATGCTATGCAAATTCTAGGAGGAATAGGATACACCTATGTTTATCCAGTTGAGAAGGCTCTTCGAGATACTAGGCTCGGATTGATTTGGACAGGTTCCAACGAAGTTATGAAAATGTTGGTCCAACATGAAGCCTATAGAAGGCTCTTAACGGGTGAAGATAAGGATCGAGACTTAGAGTTGGATGCTATAGAGGCCCACAAAATCGCGGAGAAAGTCTTCGAGTAAAAAACATTTCACTTACTTCTGTTATCTGCATGAACTGAGCTTCAATTCCACTCAGCTATGAACCGAGAAGTGAATGTACGTGCGTGATGGAGAAGAAGAAACTACAGTCTACATTCTGCAGATTGTGAATTTCATCTTGCCAGCTTCAGCAACTATGATTTCGAGATTTCTTAGCGAGGTCACGTCAAATCTTCAAAAGAAAAAAGGGAATAGGGTTACTTCCCTTGGAATTTTGGAGTTCTTTTTTCGAACATTGCTGATACACCTTCTATAATGTCTTCAGATTTCAAGCAAGTCACACCGGCATCAGTCATCATCTTGTTTCCGTCTTCCCTGCTGACTTCTAAAGCTTTGGCCATTATCTTTTTCGATAATTTCACGGCTATTGGAGCTTTCGTTGCTAAGGTCCCTGCTGTCCACATCGCCGTGGACTTTAACTCATCTGGAGAAACCACCTTGTTAACGAGTCCTATTCTGTCAGCTTCCTTTGCGTCAATTCGCTGGGCAGTGAGAATCAATTCCGCGGCTCTACCCCTTCCAACTACTTTGGGAAGTCTCATGACCCCGCCCCAAGAGGGAATTAAACCAACATTTGTTTCTACAAACCCAAACTGGGCTTTTTCAGAGGCAATTCGCATGTCACACGCCAAAGCAAGCTCCAATCCTCCAGCTATAGCATATCCATTGATAGCTGCGATGACAGGCTTTTCGAAATCCTCAATTTTATCATAAACCTTCTGCCCAAACTCTATACGTTTCCTCATGCCTGCTTCATCCGGAGGGGCTTCTGAAAGATCGGCACCAGCACTGAAGGCTCTGCCAGCCCCAGTGATCACGACAGCCCTGACTTTGTCATCCTTTTTTATCTCTTCCATCACATTGTCAAGCTCTTGAAGGATTTCTGTGTTCAATGCGTTTAGTACGTCTGGCCTGTTTAGTGTGATGACGGCTATGTTTTCTTCCTCGGGGGTCAAAAAGCTCGCTTCCTTGGTGTAGCTTATTACCTTATATTCCATTGCTTTACTTCCTCCTCACCTCTCTAATATTCATAAAACCCTTTTCTGGTTTTTATGCCAAGATGGCCTGCTTTAACCTTCTCCTCTAATAATTTAGAAGGTTTTAGGCGTTTCCGTAGATAGTCCTCTCCAAGAGTCTCTGAAATGGACTTACCGGAGTGATATGCAACATCTAATCCAACAAAATCAGCGAGTGTTATCGGGCCCACGGGCCAATTGAGACCTAAGACACAGGCTTTGTCGATATCCCTAGCTGAAGCTATTCCTTCTTCTAAGAGGTAGAAGGCTTCGCCCATGGCTGCACCTAATATCCTATTAACGATAAATCCTGGTGTGTCCTTTACCTGTACGGTCTCTTTGTCCAGAGAAACTGCGAAATCGTTGGCGATTTTCATGGTCTCATCCGAAGTCTGTTTTCCTGATATGATCTCTACAAGTTTCATTGTGTAGGGGGGGTTAAAAAAGTGCACTCCCACAACCTTGTCAGGTCTTTGAGTTGCTGATCCCATCTCGGTTACGCTAAGCACCGACGTGTTTGATGCCAGTATTGTGTGTGGAGGACTAGATTCGTCAAGTTCTTTGAACACCTTTTTCTTCAAGGCCATGTCCTCAAATATTGCTTCAACCACGAGGTCTGCATCTCCAACCGCTTCTGTGACATCCGTCGTGCTCCTGATTCTTTTCATGGTTTCTTCAGCCTCTTTTGGAGTCAGTTTCCCTCTATTCACACCAGTGGCAATCATCTCCCGTATTTTTCCCATTCCCTGTTTAACCAGGTCTTCTTTTATGTCTCTAATAGATACGTTGTAGCCTTTGACTGCGCAAACATATGCTATCCCCGTTCCCATGGTTCCAGCTCCTATCACAGCCACCTTATTTATCTTCATGGATTTTATACCTCCAATATAGTCGTTGTAGTTAGATTTCGTCGTATAAATTCTTCACGGTTGTCCGTTTCAAACGTGGTCTTGACTTTTCACAATGACTTGTGGGCGCTATATTCAAGTAAAAGGTTAGCTGTTTTATTCTTTAGAACATGCCAAATCACAAACGTCACCACTAGTGGGGAAAAATGACGGCAAACGGTGCAGTGGACAAATTTCGAGAGCTTTTTGAAACAAGAGATGCCATTGCGGCGGAATGGAAGAACCGTGGGAAAAAGACTATAGGTTGTATTTCGATTTACACCCCTGAAGAGGTTATATATGCAGCCGAGTCTTTGCCAGTAGGTATATTAGGGGGAACCAAGAGCTTTGCCAAAGCCAATGTTTATTTGCCTAGCTTTAGTTGTTCATTCATTTGTGGGTTCCTCGAAAAACTTCTTGAAAACGAATACAGATATCTTGACCTTGTAACCTTGCCTTCTCTCTGCGACTCGATATGGGGGTTTTACAGCATATGGAAACAGATTTCATCAAATCCAGAAATATACCTTTTACATTATCCCAGTAAGCGTTCTGGAGAAGCTATCAAATACTTCACTAAGGAAGTTGAGAAGTTCAAGAATTTCTTAGAGAAGTTTACCGGTAAAGAAATCTCCAAGAAGGCCCTAGAAATTGCTGTAGATGTCTACAACGAGAATAGAAGACTTCTGAAAAGATTATACATGTTACGGAAGAGCGAGTCGCCTCCTATCTTCGGTTTTGAAGCACTTGAGGTGGTACTCTCAAGCATGACTACCCCCAAAACACTGCACAATGAACTGCTTAAAGAACTCTTGACTGACCTCGCTGCCCGGCAAGAGTATCCTGAAGGCGAAGTGAGATTACTCATTTCAGGGCATATTTTAGACAACACAGATATCCTAAGAGTAGTAGAAGGGGCCGGTGGGCTTGTCGTTGCAGATGATCTTGATAGTGGATCCAGATACTTTTGGTCTCTTGTTGAAAACACTCATAACCCAATAGAAAATGTAAGTCAACGTTACCTTAATCTTCCGTCACCGTATGGACCTAATGTAAAAGGTAGAATAAAACACCTTACTGATATGATTAAGGAATTTAATGTTGAAGGTGTAGTGTTTCTTACGAGGAGATTCTGTGACCCATATTTGTTTGATCACCCAATACTGGAACAAGTGCTCAAACAACTAGGAGTCCCGTTTTTGCATCTTGAACATGCATACCCTCTAGCTAAGGCGTCCCTTAGGACAAGGGTAGAAGCTTTCATAGAGATGCTGAGGTAAAATCCATGTCCAAAAAGATCAGAAGATCACTTTCCGCCGCCCGAGAAATAACAGACATGGTGCTAGCTCATTATATGAGTGCCGTTCAAGCACATCAAGAAAGTAGGTGGGTAGCTTGGTGTACTGCTGTGGCACCTCCCTCAGAAATATTGTATTCCATGGGAATTCAACCACTTTTTCCAGAGAATTATGCATGTGTAGCTACAGTTATGAGAACAATGTCAAAGGCGTTTGAAATATCAGAGTCTCACGGTCTTTCAAGGGACTTATGCTCATACGCCAGAGGCGTAATGGGTTTTGTGCTTGGTGGTGAAGCACCTCTGGGTGGAATGGAAAAACCGGACATTCTCATATCAACGAAAAATGTGTGTCTATCCTACTTGAAATGGTGGCAGTTAATGGCGCATACTCTCCAGCGTCCACTCTACGTCATAGACTGTCCAAGAATCATCAGTGAAATAGAAGAATCCCACTTGAGATACGTTAGTGAGCAATTGGAAAGGTTGGTTCTGAGACTTGAAAAGATAACTGGAAGAACCCTAGACAAGGATAAATTGAAAGAAGCCCTTGAACTCTCAAGTAAAGCTGCTGAACTATGGCGAAGAGTGCTCGGACTTAGAAAGGCTAGGCCGTGCCCTGTGGGGGTTACTGACTCTTCTGCTGCAATGTTTCCTTTAGTGGCATCGGCAGGAACGATGGAAGCTGTGGAATATTATGAGAAACTTTTAGACGAAGTGTCGGAGCGAGTTGAAGCCGGCACAGGAGTTATTGAAGATGAGAAATTTAGACTTTTGCTGAGTGGGATACCTTACTGGCATCATCTAGACCTGTTTAACTATCTAAAAAACAGATACGGTGCAGTGTTTGTCTATGAACTTTATACTGCAACTTGGGGCATCACGTCTTTGAACTCTACAAGACCCTTTGAGAGTTTGGCGTTCAAAATGCTTTACAACCCTACCAACATGCCACCAAAATGGGCAGAAGAATGGATTGCTGGCATCGTCAAAGATTTTGATATAGATGGAATTGTATTGCTCTCAAGCAGATCATGTAAGGCTACTTCGATCAACAACTTAGTAATTCATCGAGTACTAAGAGACAAATATGGAATTCCAAGCGTTGTGATAGAAGCCGACCACACTGACCACAGGGATTACTCAGACGCAGAGATAAAGGCAAAACTTGACACCTTTATGGAAATATTAGGATCAAAATCGCACATGCGCCCCGCAAATCGTTGATAGAGTAGAGTAAGAAATATCGGTTTTTGCCTTAGATTTGGGTCAAAATAGTTTTTCAAGTCGAATTAGCATGCGAACTAGTTATTGAACATAAGACAATGGGAAATGTTGGTTTTGAACCTAACATTTTGCTGGCATTTGGCTTTCTCAGAAAAAACAATCACCAACAACATCAACTCATGTGCGCTTCCCATAATCTAACGCAGTATCCCTTTATATTCTGTCTTGTATATTTGACTTGAGTTGGTAAAGGAGGGATACATGGTGGAAGTTGATGAAAGTGTATGGCAATTCACGAAAAAACATCTTGGCTATAATGATGAAGAAATGAAGAAATTTAGGGAAAATCCTCGGAACGTAGATGTCCTAGCCAAAGCACCAGCGTTGCTTGACAAAACCATCGTAGTTGAGATAGTCGAATCAAAAGGCTGCAACAGCCAACACAAAGTTGGAGACAGATTCATCTTCGATGGCGCCGGAAACCTCTTGACCAAAAAGCATCCGAAAAGAATATGCATCTACGCGTTAGTGCCCTTAGCCCAAGCGATTTTTGCCATCAACGAACTCATATACGCCGGGGTCGATCCTAACGAGATTCGATTCAAGAGAGCAGGATGTTTCGATGTTGGAGTAGACTGCGGAGGGTGGGGGCACATCGTAATGGAGATTAGAGTTGAAAAGAGAGAAAGGCAATAAAAATCGCACGCGCAAGAGACACAACAGGCGGTGGTTACGTTAAAAAAAGATGTGAAGTTTGGAAATCTTTTGCCGATTCCGACGACCCCGGTTGATAAGCTTACTAAAATCGCTAGAGTTAATGAAGAAGCTGGGTTCAACTCTATATGGGCGCCAGATCACTTGTTGTTTGTGCCGCCTGGCACAGTTCCTGAAGCTTGGACCATTTTGACTGCAGTGGCGATGGTTACAACGAAAGCGATGATTGGAACATGTGTCACGGATCCACATAGATATCATCCAGCTGTCTTGGCTCAAAGAATTGCTACCGTTGATCATGTTTCCGCAGGGCGTGTAATATTAGGACTCGGAGCTGGAGAGGCTATGAATCTGGAGCCTTTTGGAATCAGATGGAACAGTCCAGTCTCCAAGCTCATAGAAACTGTTACGATTATGCGGAAACTGTGGACCGGAGAAATATCTAGTTACGAAGGAAAATTCTGGAATCTGAGGGAAGCTTTTCTACAGATTAAGCCGGTTCAATCAAGGCTGCCCATATATTTTGGTGCCAATAGTCCTCGCATGCTGAGGTTAACTGGGGAGATGGCTGATGGTTGGTTACCAACTCCCCTGAGTCCAGAACTGTATAAAAACCGCTTGAAGATTGTTGAGGAAGGGGCAAAAATGGCTGGCAGATCTATTGATGAAATTGACATGGGAGTATATCTGTACACCTCTATCGCCGATAGAGCCGAGGACGCATATAAGCAGCTTGAGACGATGAAACCCATGATCGTGCCTTACCCTCCGCTTCTGAAGGAATCAGGATATGATGTTGATCTCCCCAAAGAAATTAGTTCCCTGTCTTACCCTGAACTGCTTCCAACAGGTGAGTGGATAGAAAAATTCCTAAGATATGGAGAATTGATTCCGACGGAGGCTGCAGTAGACTTCTCCATTGCTGGCACTGTTGAACAATGCATAGATAAGATAGAAAAGTTCATCAAGGCAGGTGCTAGACACTTTGTGCTGGTAAATATGGGACCAAACCCACGTCAAGTGATGGAAATATACGGCAGAGAAATTATACCTCACTTTAGGAAAGAATTTTGAGAATTAAATACACGCATGCATGCAAGCAATTGTAGAGGTGATTTTGGGCTGGTAATAAAGACGGGTGATGAGTACATAGAGAGTCTACGTGAAAGGAAAATTAAGGTGTATTTGTTTGGAGAGAAAGTGAAAAACCCTGTTGATCATCCGATTATTAGACCATCAATTAATTCTGTCGCTGTGACGTATGATGTTGCAAACGATCCTAAATATGAAGAACTGGCAACTGTAACGTCAAACTTGACAGGAGAGAAGGTCAATCGATTCACGCATATACATCAGAACACTTATGACCTAGTTAAAAAAGTCAAACTATTACGGTTACTAGGCCAAAAGACAGGGGTTTGTTTCCAGCGATGCGTCGGGATGGATTCACTCAATGCTCTCTCATGTGTCACCTTTGAGTTGGATCAAAAGTTTGGAACCGAGTATTACAAAAGATTCACTGAATACGTGAAGCATGTTCAAGGAAATGACTTAGTGTGCTGCGGTGCAATGACCGATCCAAAAGGAGATAGAAGCTTAAGACCGAGTCAGCAAGCAGACCCCGACTTGTATCTGAGAATAGTCGAACAAGGGGACAACGGAATTGTTGTAAGGGGGTCAAAAGTCCATCAAACAGGCGCAGTGAACTCTCATGAAGTAATTGTTATGCCAACTCGAACGATGCGTGAAGAGGATAAAGATTATGCTGTATCCTTTGCAATTCCAGCTGATACTGAGGGATTAATCTACATTTACGGCAGACAATCTTGTGATCTAAGGAAACTTGAAGACTCAGAAATCGATCTGGGAAATGTAAGATACAGCGGACAAGAGGCGATGATTGTTCTCGATGACGTCTTTGTACCTTGGGAACGGGTGTTCATGGCAGGAGAACACGAATTTACATGGCCGCTTGTTAATACGTTCTCAGCGTATCATAGACAAAGCTATGGTGGCTGTAAGGCAGGCGTGGGGGATGTGCTGATTGGTGCAGCAGCAACGATCGCCGAATACAATGGAGTGGCAAAAGCATCGCACATAAGGGACAAGATCATTGAAATGAATCATTTGAACGAAACGATATATTCTTGTGGGATAGCCTGTTCAGCTGAAGGGCATCAAACACCTTCAGGAACTTATTTGGTCGATATTTTATTGTCAAACATTTGTAAACTCAATGTAACCAGATTTCCTTACGAGATAGCTAGATTGGCAGAGGACATCGCTGGCGGCCTGTTAGTAACTTTGCCGTCGGAGAAAGACTTCAAGAACCCTGAGACCAGAAAGCACCTTGATCGGTACTTGAAGGGGGTGAGAACGGTTCCCACCAAACATAGACTCCGCATGCTGAGGCTTATAGAGAATATCATAATGGGACTAGGAGCTGTTGGATATAGAGTTGAATCCATGCATGGTGCCGGTTCACCCCAAGCACAAAGGATAATGATTGAAAGAGAGGAAGACATTGAATTTAAGAAGAACCTCGCCAAGAGTATCGCGGGAATAAAAAGAAATGAGTAGTCAGATTAGAACTAAAAGAGACTGAAATTGCTGTAATGCTGACTGGCGCATGTGTGTTATCATTATTCTCTTTCAATAACTGTTGCTACGCCTTGTCCTCCACCGATACATGCGGTGGCGACTCCATATCTGCCTTTTTCTGTGTGTAGTATCCGCGCGAGTGTTCCGACAAGTCGTCCCCCAGTTGCCCCAAGCGGATGACCAATAGCAATTGCTCCGCCTTTAACGTTTACAGTCGCTGGCTCAATACCCAAATCCTTCATGCACCAAACAGTCACTATAGTAAAGG
>JAOUKN010000074.1 GCA_029882515.1 Candidatus Bathyarchaeota archaeon | reverse complement strand
AAACCAAGGTAGTACCATACCCCATTATGAGATACCCTGAGGCTTTTTGTGTAATGATGTGGCCTATCTTGTTGCCTATTATCCTCAGAGCGCGCGCACTGTTTTCACATCTCCCAAAAATCTGACAGATTAACCTTCCCTTCTTCTATTCTCTAGAAGCCCATTTGATGCCGTGCACCTTCTCGTATATGACACCGTATATTATCATAATTGGATATCCTAACCACCAGAGAAAGAGTCTTTGAAGAAAACTGGGGGCTCCTGGAGGAAGTGGCATGAGTTCTAAAACCTCTGATGGAAGAAATACCGAGGCTGCGTAGAACACAGCGATTATAAATACACAGTTTCTGCTTTCCTTTCCCCACAAGACCAGTTCTCGTGGAAGGATGTCCCGGTTATGTCTGACAAACATCTGATACATGGTCGCCAGTACGATTTGAGAAGCCATTACGTTCAATGGATACAATGTAACTGCTATCTCTACCACTTCTCCGACCTCGAAGATAAGCCGGAATGTAAAAGGCATGATTACGACGAGAAATATGAGCAGATAGTCTAGAAAAGCGAAGGACATGCCAAACGGATATTTTAACATCCTATGAACGTCATGCCAGATTCCTAATATGATTAAAAACGCGTTAGCAAATAATCCAAGGGCCATTACTATGTCCATGAGGCCCTCTATTGGGAAGCCCGTTAGAGAAAAAGCGCCGAGACCAAGCGCCAACCCAAATGCAGCATTATTGAGAGTCCGATATCTATCTATTCTTTCCTCAGCCTCTTCAGTCATAACTGACACCATCTCTCTACTCTCAACCCATTTTGATCCTTGCCAATTAAATTTATCTAACCATGTTGGTTTTTCTTCAGTTTCCAGTCTAAACCTTCCCTTTTTCTCAATGAAGAAAGTGTGTGTTAGCTGTGGTGGGGCTGGGAAGATTTGAACTCCCGTCCCGAGCGCCCGAGGCTCAGAGCCTAGACCATGCTAGCCGACAGCCCCTTGTACGCAGTCTAGACATCTCTACACAGTGTTTACCGTTCATAATAAAAACATTGACGAAACTGCAACGTCTCAGCAAAGCAAACCATGTTACACAGAGAGAAAATTGTTTATTCTAAAACATGAGACTACTAGCGTGAAACTATAATGAGCGCAAGTAGAATTTCTGTTAGGATGAATTTACTCATTATCATGATCGTTGTCTTCCTAGCACATTTTTGGAGAAATTGGCTGATTGCCGACAGCCCCTTCTGGCGTCTCATGTTAAGCGCCGCCGGATACACCGCTGAGGAAATCAGCAATATTTTACTAACCCGGAGTATTGGGTTTGGAATCCTAGGTCTTGGCACTTCAATCGGACTACTGGTGCTGAATTATTATCTCGGCAAGAGATACAAACTCACAAGAAGATCAACAATAGCCTACGTATTTTTACTGATCATCTCCATCACTCTTGGTCTATTGCTGGGATATGGAATAAAACAGTTCCAGCATCCACAATATTCTATATTAGATACAAGCACAGCAATAGAAATCCCATACGACCTGAGCTCCACAGTCCCATGGTATGTGCTGGGAATGTTAGCTGGAAACTACAAAAGCGAAACGGAACAAAAACGAAAAGGATTAGAAGAGTAACACCAGCAATTACTCAAAGAGTCATTCCATCCCAACAACTCTTACTCTAAATTTTTAAACTAAAACCGCCTACTAAACACTAATACTAGAGGTTTTTCAGGTGCCACGCAAACGATACTCAGGCCTCAAAGTCCTCAAAGCAGCCTCATCAACCCTAAGACTCCAAGTCCTAAACCTCCTCTACGAAAAAGGACCCCTCACCTACACTGAAATGATGAACGTCCTAAAACTCAGCCCCACCAGAGACGCCGGAAGATTCGCCTACCACCTCAAATTCCTCCTAAAAACAGACCTCATCGAACCAGACACAGACACTAAAAAATACCGCCTCACAGACCTCGGCAAAACAATGATAACCTTCCGCGAAGACATCGAAAAGCAATACTTCAAAAGAAAAAAAATGATGGTCCGCACGTCCCGCTTCTCAATGGAAGAATTTGACAGAAACAAAATCGTAGACTCCCTCGTAAAAGAAGCTGGAGTCCCGGTTGACCAAGCCCAAAAAGTCGCCCGCGAAACCGAAAGACACGTATCTCATTTCAAGACCAAGTACCTCACGGCACCAC
Source organism: Candidatus Bathyarchaeota archaeon (assembly GCA_029882515.1). Taxonomy (GTDB): domain Archaea; phylum Thermoproteota; class Bathyarchaeia; order Bathyarchaeales; family Bathyarchaeaceae; genus JAOUKN01. The sequence continues at coordinate 7,180 of JAOUKN010000074.1, read as the reverse complement.
TAATCAGAGAAATCGTCAACACAATCCTAATCCAGAAAGGCCTCGAAGAATACCGTCACAAACTCACACGCCTCGGACTCCCAGTCCACGACGTCACCCAACTACTGAAAACAACAAGCACTATGTCACTAGGAGTTGAAGCCATCCACAAAGCAGCAGGCGACGCGGTAATAGAAGAATACACTCTCCTAAACGTGCTCGCACGAGACATCGCCGATGCCCATCTCTCCGGATCTCTTCACCTCAACAACCTCGGCTGCTGGATTCTAAAACCAAGCAAGTTCATGCACGACATACGCTTCTTCTTCAAACACGGACTAAAAACAGGGAGCGCAGACTTTACCAAGCCTTTATATCCCCCTCCCAAAAATCTCCAGTCCGCACTCCTAACCGCCTCTAACATCATCAAAATCGCCTCAGCAGAAGTGATAGATGAACAAGCCCTTGACTACTTCAACATCTTCCTGGCACCCTTTACCCAAAATCTTTCGCCCGATGAAATTAAAGAAAGCCTCCGCCTCTTCATCTCTAACTTGAACCAATCCATTTCCAACACTGGAGTCTCCTTGAAAACTTCAGTGAGCTTAGAGTTAGTGATCCCCACATTCCTAGAAAAGAAAACAGCTGTGGGACCTAACGGAAAAACCACAGGGACATACGCAGATCTCGTTGAAGAAAGCCGCCTAATTGCGTCACTTCTTCTTGAACTGATGCTTGAAGACGAAAAACATAGACCCCTTTTCAATCCTTCTCTGATAGTAAAGATCCGACCTGAAGCGCTTGGCAATCAAGAATGTGAGTCTCTTCTCTTTCAATCCCATCGGTTAGCGGCGGAGAAAGGCATCCCTTACTTCGCTAACCTTTGCAACAAGAACCAGAGATACACCTCCTATACGGCAACCGGATTTAGACTTGCGGCCGAGTGGAAAAAAGACTGGGAACTAGACACGCTACAAACTGGAAGCGTTGATAGCGTCATCTTAAATCTGCCAAGAGCAACCTATGAAGCCGAGGGCAAACAATCAAGGTTCCTCAAGATACTAGATGAACAATTAGAAATGGCTCTACGGGCTTTGAAAACAAAATACCTAACCTTGCAACAACGCGTCAGAGAGAAACTGCTCCCATTTCTCACACAAAAAGCAGACGGTGATTCCTATCTCCGCCTTGAAAACGCGTCACATCTCATTAGTTTCGTTGGATTAAACGAGGCTGCTCAAGCTTTCCTCGGAAAATCCGTCTATAAAGACGAAGAGGCTCTAAACTTCGCCAAAGAAACCCTAAAATACCTTCACAAAGGCATCCAGAAATCCGCAAGGAAGCCTGAAACTCGAGCTGCTCTTTCCATGGTGCCAAGCACAGAAGCCTCAAAAAGACTTGTAGAGTTAGATGTGGAAAAGTATGGGTGGGCAAAGGTTCGTGCCAGCGGCACAAGAAATCAACCATTCTACACGGACTTTGCTGCAATACCCTTCGAAAATAGTTCCTCATGGGAGAAAAGATTAAGCATTGAAGCCCAGCTTCACAAACTGACGCCGGGTAGCCAACTTACTATTATCCAGCTTCCGGACTGCCAACAAGACCCAAATAAACTTTTGTCTGTGACAAAAGAGATTTCTAAGGTACACGGTCTTGGATTCTACACCTACAACCGGGCTTTGACTCACTGTACTGGCTGCCAGAAAACTCTTTACGGATTATTAGACAAATGTCCCTCTTGCGGGGCAGTCAACATGCTGGTTCGCTTCAGCCGCCTAGGTACCTGACACAAAGGAGTATGCGAAATAGTTTCTAAGAGAGGGTTTGCCAAGCCTGCCATCGAATATAAACAGAAGCATAGACAACGCTTGAAACTCTTTTCACAGGAATAAAGGGATTGCCCAAATGGATGGGATCTGTACTCCATAAGAGGAAGTGAAGACGGTCGGTTCATGTTAATAATAATGGGGTCACTGATGGTATTATTGAAGATAGGTCCAAGGAGAAGTTCAAGCGTATCTTTTTCAAAGTTTAGTGTAGTTAGTTACCCAAGAGTAAAACTGATGATCCCGGGAGAATCGATCGAATTGCTAGAAATGGGAATACTACATTTCTGACTTCAGGTTTGGATATTGATAATCTCCAATTGAGCAGTTTGCCTGCATGCTTGTATACTAAATTTACATATTTGTTAATATAGGGCAGCCATCAGAAACATTGTTTTCTGAAGTCATTGTTTATCCACGTGTTTATTGTGAATAATTCTAGAACTATGTTCTATAAATTTTTAGATAAAAATGTCTAAAGATTTTTAGAGCTTATACCGCATTACAGTTATTTCCCGCTTTCTTACTTCGGGGAGGTGTTCTGATGAGCGATCCAAAAAATCCGATCAATCCGCCTGCATCTAGGTATTTAACAGATGTTAGTAGAATTGTGGTCTATACAACCACTGGATGCCCTAAATGTACCCTGCTCAAAGAATGGTTGAGACACAGAAAGAACGAGTTCAAAGAGAAAGATCTGGATGACGTAGACACTATGGCAGAGTTAGTAATGAGAAACGAAGTTATTCTTTCAGCACCCGTATTAGAAGTAGGAGAGACCCTCTATAGGATAAACGAGATTTTCGATGACGATGGACGAATCAACGGTAGACTTTTGGGCGTTTTAGAAGGAAAGTAGATGGAGACCAGCGATTCTGCAACTAACGACTTTCAGTTGAAGGTTAGGAGAAGCGACGGTTTTATTGTACCATGGAATCGAAACGCCATCGTAAAGCAACTTGTAACTGAGACAAAACTCGGCAAGGAATTCTATGATATAAGATCGATGAGTCTGGAAGAGGCTGAGGAAATCGCCATTGACGTTGAGAAACGGATCTTCGATTTGAAGTTACGGTTTGTTAGCGGTCCCCTTGTAAGGGAACTTGTAAATAATATCTTACTTGACAAATCTAAAGAAAGTCCAGAATATAGCATTTACAGAAATATTTTGACGCGAGTGGGAACCCCAGTCTATGATGCTTATTTAATAGATATTGGGCAAGGGTTTAAGGCGAAGGAAAACGCAAATCTTCAACCCAACCCTGAAACTGCTCATAAACGAAAGGCAGACTGGGTCTCCGGAGAAGAATATCTCCTCTTAATGCCTCACAAACTGGCTGATGCCCACCTGTCTGGAGATCTGCACATACATGATCTCGAATATTTTGGAACAAGACCTTTCTGTCAGGACTGGGATCTTCGTTACTTTTTCTATTACGGTTTGATGCCAGATGGAATCGGAACTAGAACGAGCATTGCAGGTCCTGCTAAGCATCCAGAAGTTGCCATACTTCATACGGCTAAAATTCTAGCTTCTGCACAAACAAACTTTGCCGGTGGCGAAGGCTTCTACAATTTTTTGGTATTCCTAGCGCCGTACATGAGGGGGGTAGACTACAAGAAGGTTAGGCAACTGATGCAGATGATGTTCTTTGAGTATACGCAGGCTTACGTGGCTAGAGGTGGACAACTCGTCTTCAGCAACATTCAGGTACAGCCAGGGGTTCCTGAACTTTGGAGAAAAGTGCCCATAGTAGCCAAAGGGCGAATTGGACCAGACCTGTACGGCGACTACGAAGACGAAGTTCGCTTAATGTTTAAGGCGCTATATAATGTGGCGTACGAGGGCGACTACTGGGGGAAACCCTTCAATTTCCCAAAACTGGAAAATACTTTAAGTCCTGAATTTTTTAAACCAGAATATGACGAGTTCTGGCTCGACGTTCATAAGGTTGTAGCCAAGTTTGGAATACCATACTTCGACAACTTGATGCCACCATACCGAGGATATGGAAAAGGCGTCTCTTGCTATCAATGCTGTGCGTACTGCTTTGTCGAAACGCCAGAAGACAGCCCTGACTTCGAAGATAAACTCTACTTCAACGGTGGAAAGCACTTCACTATGGGGAGTTGGCAGGTTGTAAGCCTAAATCTTCCCAGAATGGCCTATAGAGCTAACGGAGAAGATGACAGACTCTTCGAAGAAAGCTATAGGCTAATGGACTCCGCAGTTGAGATATTTAAGATCAAGAAGAAGTGGATGGACCTAGTGGCGAAGCACAATCGTATACCCTTTGCAACTCAGCGTCCCTTGGACCCGAGAACTCGCAAGAAGGGGACTCAAGCAGTAGACTTTGACCAACTAACCTTCACAATAGGTTTTGTAGGCGGAAACGAGATGGCTCAATGGCACACTGGCTATCAACTTCACGAGAATTCAGAGGCAATCAAGATACTGGTTAAATTAATTCTTAAGATGCAAAGGTACAAGGAACTGCTTGAAGAAAAGACTGGTCTCAAACTTGCTCTGGCTAGGACACCCGCTGAATCCACCGCCCAGAGATTTGCCACGGCGGACCTTCTGACAAACGACTACCGTGACAAAGCGGAAAAGCTCGTTAAGGGGGACTTAAGCAACGCTAGGTCTTCACTCGCCGAAGGCGGAAGAGACGTTCCCATCTATTATAGCAACGGAACTCACCTAGATATTGGGGCTAAGGTGGGTTTATTAGATAGAATAGACATAGAGCAGAAGTTTTTCCCTCTCCTAAATGGAGGGAACATGTTTCATGTTTGGCTTGGGGATGCTTCTCCAGATCCTGAGGCTCTTTATAAGCTAACTAAGAGGATAGCCACCAAAACTCACGTGGGTTACTATGCATATACAAAGGACTTGACGATCTGCAACAGTTGTGGACGAGTTACGTCGCCTATTAATGGAAATTGTCCGAATTGTGGGTCTTCAAACGTGGAATGGTGGTCGAGGGTAACTGGCTATTACCAAGCAGTGAGTGGATGGAACGAAGGGAAAAAGAAAGAACTTCTAGATAGATACAGAACTGCTTTGTAATTTTTGTTAGAATTCTAACCAACTCTATACACACTTCAACTAGTCCTTTGATTATTTAGTGGCTAATCTTTAATAGTTAGAAATATGCAGAATGTTATGCAGATTGAATATGAAGAAAGTTGTTTTGTTTGTTTTTGTATCGTGGCAGTTGTTAATGATGACGATTGCCTATCCACCAGATGTTTTGGCTTGGAACAATGGCGGTTACAGTGATGATCCGTCTAATCCTGATTACGGGACTCATGACTGGATTGCTGAGCATGCTTTAGATTGGCTGCCGGAAAGGGAGAAACGATACATTGTGGCTAATCTTGCGGCTTATTTGTGTGGAACCGAACTGCCCGATAATGGGATAGCGCCTGACGGCATCGGCGACACAGCAAAACATCACGTTTACTACTGGTCCAATGAAAGCCTTCAGGATGATGATTCAGCGGTCCGAGCATCTGAGGAATACAACAACACATTAAACTTTCTCAAGTTAGGACACCTTGCAAACACTTCGAAAACCGCCGGCATTATGAGCCATTATGTTGTTGATGTAGCTGTTTTTGGTCACGTGATGGGTGCTGGTACAGATTGGGGGACAGAAGAACATCATAGCGACTACGAGACTTATGTGAATCAGAGAACCTCAAGCTATGACGCAGATTTCAACGTGTACATCAGCTTCGACGGGGAACTGGATTTGGTTTCTGCTTATGATGTGGCGAAAGAGCTTGCCTATGACACTACATTTGATGTAGACGGAGACTTAACCTGCGTATGGATGGATCAAAACTACAATTGGAGTGAGGCTGTGTTCAAGAACAGATGCGGAGAATCTCTCAACCTTGCAGTTAACTACCTCACAGATGTGTTGCATACGCTCTATTCAGAAGCTGTGTCAGTCCATAACATCGACACGGGTCTGGATTACTTGACAATCCAAGAAGCAATAAATGCCTCCGAAACTTTGGATGGACACACAATTCTAGTCGATGCTGGAACATACTACGAACATTTGATCGTCAATAAGTCTTTGACACTCCTTGGCAAAGATAAAAGCAACACCCTTATTGACGGAAGTAAACAAGAACCTGAAAAAGCTGCAGTCTATATCGAAGCAGATAACGTCAGTTTTTGTGGTTTCACTGTCCAAAATGGAAGTGCAGGCATTTTCTTATATCATTGTCAATACTGTTTAATTAACGGAAGTAGAATATTAGGTAATGAGAGAAAAGGCATAGAACTGTTAGATTCGAGTAACAATAGAATCGAGAGTAACGTCATCTCAAACAATTTTTGGGGGATCCATCTTATGTTCGATCTGCCAATTTGTGGTTTTACGAATAACACAATACTCAACAACCTTATGACAGATAATGAATATGGAATAATCTTTTTTTCTCATTCTACTTGCAATGAAATTATTGAAAATACAATAGTATCGAGTGATGAAACAGGCATACATCTAACGGGCAGTAACAACATTGTCCACAATAATTCGGTACTAAACAACAAAATTGGCGTTACATTGTCATCCGGTTCCTCTGACAATACAATTAGTCGAAACGTGATATTGAATAGTTCATTTATAGGTATCTCTATGAGTTATGCGAATAGCAATCTACTGTTAGATAATATACTTAACAAAGGCGACATTGGACTATGGGCAAGGAACATTGATGACTGCATCTTTAGTGGAAACACTATTTCAATGAATAATCAAGGCATTCAAATACTATTTTCGGGCAATAGCACCTTTTATCACAACAACTTAATCAACAACACCCTGCAGGTGAACAATTATGATTCTACGAGCGTTTGTGATAATGGTTTTGAAGGCAATTACTGGGGCAACTATATTGGTGTTGACTTAGACCCCCAAAACGGAATCGGTGATACACCACACATCATAGATGAAAACAACCAAGACAATTATCCTCTTATGGGAATATTTTTTGATTTTAGTGCCACTTCGGAACATCATGTTCAAACTATCTGCAATTCCTCAATTTTTGATTTTCAGTATAATGGGGCTGCAATAGGTTTCATCATTTCTGGTGAAAGTGGCACCACTGGCTTTTGTAGAATATGTATTCCAACAGTTTTAATGAATGTCACTTACAAAGTCTTTGTTAACGGCACAGAAGTCCCACATACTCTGCTGCCATACTCCAACAGCACACACAGCTATCTATACTTCACCTACAACCATTCAACACAAGAAGTAATAATAATCCCAGAGTTTCCTACATGGTCATCAATATTCCTTGTACTTATCATACTTACGTTTGCTATAGTCATCTGCAAACGAAGACTA
>JAOUKN010000190.1 GCA_029882515.1 Candidatus Bathyarchaeota archaeon | reverse complement strand
CGTTGTCTTCGCCGCTGACAAGACGGAGCCAGGAGCCTTCAATTACCCAATGTTCCGCATATTTGCTGACCCCATGAGCACCGCAGGGCTTGTAATCGACCCAGACATGGCAGGCGGATTCAAATTTGAGGTACTCGACTCAATCGAAAACAAGAAAATAATTCTAAAATGTCCCGAAGAAATGTACGAACTAATCGCACTAATCGGAACACCTGGACGCTACACGGCTTCACACGTGTGGCGAGCCAGAGATGACCTCATATGCGCTGCAACCAGCACAACAAAACTCTCGTTGATTGCAGGCAAATACGTAGGAAAGGATGATCCCGTATCCATTGTAAGAGCTCAACACGGCTTGCCTGCACTTGGAGAAGTCTTAGCACCCTTTATGCACAGCTACTTCGTGGAGGGTTGGATGCGGGGTAGCCACTGGGGCCCACTAATGCCTGTTGGATTGAAAGATAGCAAGTGCACCGCCTTTGATGGCCCCCCAAGAATGGTCGCCATAGGCCTGCAAATTGCACATGGCAAAATCGCTAGTGATGATCAAGGTAACCCTTTGATAGGCGACCTGTTTGACGACCCAGCCTTTGACCTAGCCCGTCGTGAAGCTGGTGAGCATGCCGTTACCTTGCGTCGAATGGGCGAGTTCGAACCTGCCCGACTAGGCACGCAAGCCATGGAGTACACTACTTTACCTATGCTCTTGAAAAAGTTAAAGGACAGGTTCAAGCCCGCCTAACTCTCTTCCTTTCATGCAAAAGAGGAAACAGCGAAGACTCGCTCTTAATGATTCTTCTACGAAGTCAGAGTATTTCACTGGATAAACCCGTAAGTTCTTCACAGCGAGATCTAACAGACTCGTAAACTCTCTTGCGAAGATTCTCCCCAGACAAACCAGCCCTTCGAATCATACCCATTATTTTGGCTAGCTTCAAATCTCCCAAGCTGTCAAGCCAAAGTTCAAAGTCTCTACGAGGAGCATGAAATTCAACAGATTTCACATTGACCGATTGAATTTTATCACAAAAATCGTTGAGACTGGTTGCGTAGACCCCCACGTATTGGTCGATGCCTGTGTAAAAATGGAAAGCTTCCTCTTTAGGCAGTTCACGCAAAATGTGCAAGGCTTTCTCTTTGGTGAGACTTGGCAAACCTATCGCTTCTTTACCGGTTTTCGTTATGGCATAGCAGCTTTTTTCAGGAGTAGAGACGTACCCAGCTTTTCTAAGCCCGAGCAGCTGCTTCATAGATGAAGAAATGCTTAACCCCGCCTTTTCTGCTATGTCTTGGACTTTCACCGGTTTTCCAGTCACCCACAATATCTCAAGAATCTTCCTTTTGATCTCACTCATACTCATGTGACACACGCCCTCTAAGAGATTTAACCACTATTATTGCGCACACTGCTTTTCAGACTTTCGGGACGCATCCACGAGATAAATGCTTGAACAACGGATAGCGTGATAGTTTCCTCATAATGCCTCACTCGACGCCGGTGTAGCCCAGGCTAAGAAGTTAACGAGAAACATAACCACACTCATGCACAGAAACCTTGCATCCAACAAGATAAATCCTGAAGACTAAGCCAGCGACTCCACCCTAGGTAGGGTAACTCATGATTATGGGCCATGCGCGATTGCAACATCACATGAAAACCGGTTTTCCAATACAGCCGACGTAAATTCCAACCTTTTCCGTACACTTCCGTACATTTCCATACATTTCCGTACATTTAGATACATTTTTATACGTGGAATAAACCGTTTCCAAGCTTAATTTCAAAAAAACAACGAGAAACAAGCTTTCCAGCTAACCCCCGGTAGGTAGGGGTCTAATAAGAGAGACACACTGCACATTGTTAGTTACTTCAAAAATCATAGATTTCCAAGTTTCTGTTCAAAGATTTCTCTAAGCTTTGACATTGGAAGATATCCGTTGGCTGTTACGATATCATGGAAAAATTTGTCACTGTACTCACCGCCCATCTTAGCCTTCACGTCGTCTTGCAGCTTCAACATTAAATGCTTCCCGAGAAGATATGAGAGTGGATATCCAGGGCTCTGCGTATATCTGCGAACCTCCGCGACTGCACCGTTCTTCGACATCCTTGTCTCTTTCACCAACATATCAACTGCTTCTTCGAAGCTCATCTCACCGCAGGAGAGTTTGACATCAACTATCATTCTCACTGCACGCCATATTATATCGTTCACTTGCATGAACTTGGATTTTAAGCCTCCTTGAAAGCCGCGTTCCATCATCATCTGTTCGCAGTAGTGTGCCCAACCCTCTATAGTTTCTAGTCCTCCAGCAAGATTCCTTATAAAAGAACCTACA
>JAOUKN010000189.1 GCA_029882515.1 Candidatus Bathyarchaeota archaeon | reverse complement strand
TATAGGGGATCTGGTGGTGGACCCCGTATTGGGATCGGGCACGGCTATGAGAGTCTGCCTAAATATGGATAGAAGATGCATTGGGATAGAAGTCAATCCTACACTAGGGCAGCGTATAAAAACCAAATTGGGCTTAGATCACTTTGATGATGCGTGCTCTGTGTCTATCTGAGTTTTTGTTAGCATTTGCAGGCAAACTTTACAGAATCCGTCAACTTGAAGTTTGGGAATTCTCAACAGTTCGGAACACATGAGGTCAATAGGCTCTACGTGATGACGTAGGCCTCTGTTATGACCTAACCCATGTGCCACCACCTTCGCTGAAGTTTCCTCGTTGAGCTGAAAGAAAGAGACAACCCCAACCTTTTCAGTGACATAATCATGAACAAGATAGAATGTTCTCTTGAAATTTTTTCCATCAAAAAAATGGTACAGAGCTACTATCGGGTCCGGTGTAATTCCTATCAAGAGACTTACCAACTTATCAGAATCTTTTATCTTTTCAATTTTCTTAAGCACCTCTTCAAAAAGAAGGGCTCCAAAAGACTCTTGACGTGTCGTTATCTTAACGTCATGGCTTAGACTAAGTTTTCCCAAATAAAAAATGTCATTCCATATTTCTGTGGGAAAGTAACTTCTTGCCTCTTCAACAATCTTGACTAGATCTAATTCATTTTCAGGTTGTCTATTGATCGTTAGAACGTTTATGGATGACATGATTAATATTGACAAGCAGAGAGATATAGCGATGATTACGAGTCTACAAATATTTCGGAAAGAGAAACCTTTCTCACAGGTTAAAACTTATTATGTTATGTCGCCTAGCTCGACACAAATTCTCAACAAAAATTTTAATAAAAACCGTTTCAGACTTTAGTTCATGCGAAAAGAATTGCCTCGGCAATTGTTACGGGAACTTCTCAAAAACTCAAAAAGAAGCGATAGAGACCTCGCTAAGGTTCTCAAGGTATCTCAACCAACGATCACCAGAACTCGTCACAAGCTGGAAAAGAATCGCATGGTCGAAGACTATACAATCATTCCAAATTTTAAGAAGATGGGTTTCGAAATATTAGCGCTGACCTTCGTCAAGATGCGTTCTGACGTTCTTAAAGGAAAAACAAAGGAGAGAACCAAAAAATACGCTGCAGAGTTTCCTAACGTGTTATTTGCCTCTAGCGGACAAGGTCTAGGCATGACTGGAGTAATTATCTCCCTTCACAAGAATTATACGGAATACCATAAACAGTTGAACATGCTAAGAGTTGACATGAAAGAGATTCTTGTGGACGTTGAAAGCTTCATTGTTGCCATTGGAGAAGGAGAGTACAAGAGGTTTTCTCTAAAGTACTTGGGGAATGTATCTCTTTAGATCTTTTGTTGGCCAATTGCTTAAAGAGGAGTTCGTTGATGAATACAACAAGAGAAGTCGTTTGAGGGAAGATTCCAGCAACTGGACCCTTGCATGTTCCCATATTATTCTCCGAAAGAATCAGAGGCTACATCCAACGAACTTGTTGAAAACACTTATGCAAAAACATAAAAACAAAAAATTACAATTCCAAAATAACAAAAACACTACTAAAAAGGAGAAAAAAATGCCCACCTACATTCTTCTCTCAACCCTCACAGATGAAGGATGGAAAACTATCAAAGCAAAACCAGAAAGAATCAAAGAAGTCAACAAGGAAATTGAAGCCTTCGGGGCGAAAGTGATTAATCAATATGCCGTTCTGGGACCCTACGATTTCGTCAATGTAGTGGAAGCCCCAGACAACAAAACCATCGCACGAATCTCTGTGGAACTCGGCTCACGCGGAACAATTCACATGAACAGTCTACCAGCAATCCCTATAGACAATTTCATAGATACAATGAAGAAAAAATAGACGACAAAACTCTCCCTTTTTTCTAATTTCAGATTGAACGATTCTCCAAGGGGTATCTCATGAGATCTGACAGAATACCGGATAATGATTCACGAAAAATGGGAAAAACTAGGTTCTAGTAGCAAATTTCTCAAGGGCAACAACCCCGGGTAACTGCTTTCCCATCAAGAACTCGATGAGTGCCCCTCCAGCAGTGCTCACATAGGACATTTTGTTTGCTAATCCCAATTCTTCCACTGCTGCAACCGTATGTCCGCCGCCTACCAGTGAGAACGCCTCAGAACCAGCTACCGCCTCAAGGACTTTTTTAGTTCCAGTCATGAATTCTCTGTTTTCAAATACTCCCATGGGTCCACTGATAACAATTGACTTCGCTTTATGTATGAACTCTTGATATTTCTTGGTAGTCTTGGTTCCAATGTCAAAGATTGAATAACTAGTTGGTAGTTCACGCACTTCT
>JAOUKN010000073.1 GCA_029882515.1 Candidatus Bathyarchaeota archaeon | reverse complement strand
ATGATATTCGTTTGATTGTTAATGCTGAAGGTTGGAATTGTAGTTTTTTCTACAAAATACGACCTGCGTCTCTGTTCAAGTACCCAATTCAAGCGATTAAGACGTTTGTTAAGCTCGTGAAAACTAGGCCTCATGTTGTCATTGTCCAGAATCCACCTATCTTTGCAGCGTTGACATGCCTGATTTACAGTCGACTTTATCAGGTCAAAATTGTTGTGGATCACCATTCTATTTGGAGCATTGGGGGAGCCATTAAAGATCCAATAGTGCGAGCTTTCTTATATCCTGTCGAGAGATTTTGCGTTAGGAATGCTGATTTGAATACAACCTATGCGGATGATTGGGAGTATGAACTCGCTAAAATGGGTGCTAGGAATGCTTTGACGATATATGATTTTGTGGATGAAAAATGGTCTAAGAATGCTGACTTTTCTGTTATGAAAAAGTTTTCAAAGGACAATAAGATTGTCGTAATGCCTTGTGGTGGGCACATTCTTGAGCGTCCTGATCTACTTATTGAAGCCTGTAAAGATCTTAGCGCCACAATAGTGATAACAGGAGAGAAGAAATACCTTCAAAAGCATATGATGAGAGCCAAAAAATTGGGCGCAGAAAACGTTGCGTTCACCGGCTTTCTCCCTGACCCACAATATCGCGCTTTGATAGCATCTTGTGACTTTGCCGCAAATATCACTGAACAGCCTTACGGGATACCTCATATGCTTGTTGAAGCTTTAGCATCAAAACGCCCTATTATTATTGACAGAAATCCTGCCGTGGAAAAATTGCTTGGTAAGGACTGTCCTTTCATCATACCAGATGATAAGGTCAATACTATAAGAAAGGCTTTTTTGACAGCTTTGGAAAACCAAAAAGAATACGAAAAACTAGCGATAGAATTATACAAAAACTTGAAGAAACGAAGAAAGAAACAATTTGAAAAACTCTTCAAATTCATCAGTTAGGAGTGCCGAGAGTTGTGGTTTTTAGGATATAATACTCATCGAATGCCTCTTCATAGCCATTATTCACAAAATTATTAACGTAGTTTTGCGCGCGCAACAGATAAGTAGTGGTCGAGATCGATATGCTCTTGGTGTTGGTCTCGTCGGAAAGCATTATAAAGGTGAAAGGAAAGTGTGTTACAAAGTAGTCAAAAAGAATCTTGAGATAGACTTAGCTAAAGAAAGCGTTGAATTAGACTCTATTGTGTATACGAAAAAACGTACGACAAGATATATTAGGAGATTGTTGAATCTTCACTGCCAGCGGATGACTAAAAATTGGTGACAATAGACGAGATTAGGCAGGTTGCGCAGTTAAGCTACCGCGAGAAAATGTTGGAAGAGATCAGAAATTATCCTTATATCGGTCATGTTCTCAGAAAAGTCTCACCGCATTTTACAAAATTCTTCATAGAACACAACGTGAGTGCGAATCAAGTATCAGCCCTCTCATTCTTGTTCGGCGCTATTGGAGGACTCTTGTTTGTTTTTGGCAATCACTATTTGATGCTTATCAGTTGTATTGTTTTTCTACAGTTGTGGAATCTTCTGGACCTTGTGGACGGTGAAGTAGCAAGGGTGACCGATGATCTGAGTCTTGGAGGGCGATATCTAGAAGAAATCCACAATCCGATTGTCGAACCGGGCTTTATGGCTTGTTTCGGAATTGGGCTGTCTAGAATGTTGGGATGTATGATCTTTCTTTATTTGGGTTTCATCTTTGCCCTGTCCATCTGTATGGTACATGGCTTCAACCGGACTAGACGATGGATTGGGAAAGGTCTGGAAAAAAAAGAAGCATATGTATTCCCCCTGATGAAAAAGAAGTCGCTTGCTGGTAGGTTCTATGGAAGTCTATATAGAAGGGTGAGGCTTCTTTTCCTCCTTATGAATGGTTATCTAGTTTTGATCGGCATATTGATCTTTGAAATAGTTTCTCCAATAAAGCTAAGTTGCATGTTCTACGGGATAACTCTAAATCTTCTATCTACCTATTTCCTCCTATACGGATTTGATTGGCTAATCAGAACAATAGTTTCAGGCACTACAAATTACAGGTATCTCATGCGCATACAAGAGAAATAAATGAATATGCTTAGACTTAGTATCATCATCGACTTAACTGTAAATGCATAAATGCGGAGCATAGCATAGTTTTCAATGTGGAGTCTTAGAAGGTTATGGATGAAAATGACGCCTTGATAACTTTCTGCATACTGCACACAAGCAGGTTGAACTGCACTAAACAGTGTACAAATTCAATTGCAAAATACACAGACGTTGGACATTTGATAAAGGTGTTGAGACAGGGATACACTGACAAAGAAACTGAAACGTACTTCAAGGAGATGGAAAAAAGAGACAATTTTGAAGTTTTAAGACTGAAAGAGAACATCGGAGTCTCAGCTGGAAGGAAGATGCTTATTGACCAAGCAAACACTCCATTGATAATGACACTTGACAATGATATCTATTTGACAGAAAACTGGTTCAAGCCAATTATAGAAGTTCTTGAAAAGAATGAAGACATCGGTGTTGTTGGGATACCCAGATACAGGTTTAACGGGGAATTAGACGGTATAGGTGGAAGAAAAATAAAGATTATCAACAATGTTGTTTATACGGAAAAACCAAAACTTGAAAGAAATGAGCAGTTTATCCTTGTCGATGATGTCTGCGGTGCAATACTATTTAGACAAGAAGTGAAATCAGATTTTGCTTTTGATCCTCAATTTTTTATGGAGTTTTCAGATTTGGACAAAGGCTTGCAATTACTGGCCAGCAGCTGGAAAAAGATTGTGTGCTTAAGAAGCAAAGTGATCCATGATCACGTTGGTATGAGGAACCTTAATTACGTCGCAAAAAGGATGAATTACGCAGAAACAAGCAGGGCCTATGCAAAATTTAGGAAGAAGTGGGGACTAAGATTGCCTCGAGAAAGACATCTTATGCTCAAGTATATTTATCCGTTCATTCTTCCCCCATTATACAAGACGTCACACAAACTTAAGAACATAATACGTCGTGCACACATTTGACATTTTATAAAACAGGACACTTCCCGTCGTCTTCATCAGAGAAGAACATGAATAGTGCGCACATAGGACCTCATACTGGAGACATAGCGCGCGCTTCAGAAATAATGTTCAGTCCAATGGAGCCACCCAACTAATGTTTGCCATTCTCGAACAATTACATAAAGAAATATTGGCGTTCTGTAGCGCAGACTCGTGAATAGGGCCTTAGGAAATGCTTTTACAAGATTTAGAATTATTGTTGAAAACGACTTGAGATTCAATACCCTCACTAAAGCACCAGCATTTTGTGCTCGTGCAGATGGACTATAAAGATATGCTCCCCTATGTTCAGCAACGAGTTCCTCAGTTAATACGCATTTATAGCCTTTGTCAAGTACCTTTCGTTTCAGGAACACATCGCAACCCTTACGGAATATTTTGGGGATTCTAATATCTTTTACACAGGAAGTTCTTATCAGTACACTGCCAGAAAACCCAGGGCTGCGCGTCCTATCTTTCTTTGCAATTCTTTTCCTTAGCAGGCTCATAGCTTCAGAATATTGAATATCTGTGGAAGTAGGGTCTTGTTCATATCCATCAACTATGCCCACACTGTCTCCGAGATATTTTTCCATTGTTTGTTGCCAATTATGAAGTAGAATGCAGTCAGAACTTATTATCGCAAACCAGTCTGTGTTCATTTGTGAGAACCCCTGTTCCCATGCCTTGCCTATCCCCCCATCAAGATTAGACTGACGTAGGATTAACACATTATCATATTCTTGTCTAAATGCTTCAACAATGCTTAGTGTTTCATCGATACTTTCTGCGTCCACGACAATTAGATTGTGTACTCGAATTTCATTAAAAATACGATCCAGACACTTTATGAAGGTTTCTTTTCCTTTCTCGAGACAAGCATTTTTTGTTGCAAGTAACACATCGATTTCCATTATTTCACATCCCAAACCCATTTTTCTTTTATGCACATTCATGAGTGGTCTGTAACAACGTACACGTACTCAAATAAATTTTTAAGTCTTGTAAAAGGTATGTTAGAAGGCGTGCCATAAGCTGGCAAAATCATGCGGTTACATGAGAGACTTAGCCGTTTTTGGCCTAGTTTCACCGAAGGGCTTAGGTGACGCACTTCAAAATTCTGTCATGGTCAACGTTCTTAACGATCTCTCACCAGAAAGCAACGTAACGTTGGTGTGCCCAAATCTCAGAGAGAGTTTGTTCGTCTTCGAGAACATAGCTTGAAGACAAAAATTGTTAGATTCAGATCCTGCAGGATACATGATTCATGAGCGGTACGTACGTGCGCGCCTACATTCATCTTTTCTCACTAGGCATCAATTCAAGAATGATTATGGGCTGTCCTCCTATGCGCACATAACGTGAAATGTAAATAATACTAGAGAATTTTTGAAAGCTTTCCGGGATGTAGTGAGGAGAACACACAAGAGATATCTAACTTCCTATTCTCTTGATAGATTCATGAGTCTATCTCTTTTGCATTCTCATTGCTTTGACGGCGGCGTAGTAGGTGGACACCCTGTTGAAGGAGTTCTTATCCTTTCATAGCCAAATATGACATAGCAACTTCACTCACGTCTGGACCAGTAGTAATGGCACCGATCTCTGTTTCGAAGGTTGACTTGAGCGGTTCAGGAAAAACACTTCAGATTTCCAAAAGAACTTGATGCTAAAAGACTTAAAAACTCATTGCAGAAATTCGATTAGAGAACACATATTTGTCGACTATGTAAAAATATTGAGGCAAGGTTATCAGGATGAAGAAACAGAATCATGTTTAGAGTCACTGGAAAAGGGAAGAAATATCGAAGTGATACGAGTAGACAGAAATGTTGGGCGCGCGCCTGGGAGAAGTCTGATCCTGCTCATGGCGACTACCCTATTTATCATGACTCGATAATGACATATTCGTCACACAAGGTTGGTTTGAGCCAGTTTTGGAAAGTTTCAATGTTAAGAAGGATGTCGGGCTGGTCAGTTTTCCTTTCTATGTTTAGATGGGAGATTAGCCCAGATAGGCGGAAGATATTTAAAAATAGAAAACGGCATCATTCAGATGATTGGCATCAAAAACCCCAATTGACTCCGAGAAAGACTTACTAGAGGTCGACGATATCAGCTCTGGCGCCATGGGTTTCAGAAGAGAAGTAAGAAACGACTTCCAATTCGACAAAAGATATTTCATCGGCTTCGATGATTTAGACGAAGATTTGCAGTTGTTCGATAGCAAATGGAGAAAAGTCATTTGTCTGAGAAGCGGAGTTATCCATGACTACTCCACAGAATCTTTCTCTGATTATTATGATTTCAGGTACAATTGGATAGGAATCAATAGGTCATATACAAAATTTAGGAAAAGTGGGGACTTAGATTACCCTTTAGGGAGCATGTAAATCGTTATTTAAGGACTGTAAGATACCCACTTGACTTAATGTATCGTAGAACATTTTCACGCCGTTTTCATTCTAGAAGAAATAAGTATACGGAATCGCGCACGTGGACTTATAGAAAAATGGGAAAATTTCTCGCGTGCGCATTATTATATTACTGGAGAAGAATGTTTAATTATTAAGACTGCAAGAAATATTCGCAGTTCTAGACTGAACCCTACTACCAAGGTTGTAGCACACACATGAGAGCGATTATCTTAGCGGCTGGTATGGGAAAACGCCTATATCCACTTACTAAGGATATTCCGAAATGCTTAGTCAAGATTGGCGGAAAGTCAATTATTGATCACCAGATCAAAGTTTTAAGGGATTGTAAGATCAATAAGATATTTGTTGCAGTGGGTTATCGAGGGAATCAAATCAAGGAAAAAGTAAAAAATGCACAATTTGTTTTCAATCCATTTTACAGATTCACAAATAGTGTCGCTTCTCTTTGGTTTGTCTTAAACGAAGTTGAGCCAGATGATTTAATAATTCTGAATGGGGACGTTCTTCATGAACAGTCCATCATCAATGAAATCGTTCACTCCAAGACTAAACAAGTTACAATGTTAATGGATGATGGAGTAGTGCATGAAAAAGCAGACTTCAAACTATTTGTGGAAAAGAATTATGTGAAAAAAATGGGAAAGACGCTTGAAAGAGATGAATACAGTGGAGAATATGCCGGCGTTGTAAAGGTTCCAAAGTCCAAATACCATGCTTTCAAATCTGCGATAGAAGAAATGGTGTATGAAGAAGAATTCGACAAATGGTATGAACTAGTCATTAAACTATTCGAATTTCCCACTGAAGTGATCAAAACAAAGGGAAGATATTGGATTGAGATAGATTCCAAGAGAGATTTGGAGAGTTCGAAAAATGACAAACTATGACGCTAAAAAGCAGCTTCAACTTCTGCAAGAATTGGAAGACATAGCGAGAGAAATAGGAGCCTCTATTGTTAAAATAGTAAATCCATCTGACGTGATTTTTGACATTCGTGCAAGATTTAAGTGCCATTCTTGCAAACGTTATGGACAAAAATGCACATGCCCACCACATATACCGGATATAGATTACTTCAAGGCGCTATTTTCCTCTTACCATTGGGCTCTCTTCATAAGCATAAAAAGGAAAGTAAAGCCAAAAGAATGGGAAGCAGTGGGCAAGGAGTCATCAAGAACTCTTCATAAAATGCTTTTAGAGCTTGAAAGACAGGCCTTCAACCGTGGCTGTATCTTTGCCATATCATTTATTGGTGGCTCATGTAAAATGTGTGACACAAAAACTTGTTCTTTACCATGTAAGAATCCATCAGTAGGACGGATACCAATAGAAGCAACTGGAGTCAACGTAGTTGAGACTTGCAAGCGGCTCGATATTGACATAAAATTTCCAGTCGTTCTCAACGAAACATTTTGGAGAGTCGGCATATTATTGGTGGAATGAAATGAAGGTTAGAGTTTTTGAGGGCTCATCTGGAACTGAATCGATCGATCGAGGTTCTTGCGAATTGTGTGAAATCGAGAAATGTAGATCGCCATGGATTAATCCTCAAAAAGGAAGGAGTCCTGTAGAAGTAACTGGAATTAATGTTGCGGAAACGTGTAAGGGATTTGGATTTCGACTTAGATGTCATGCAGTTGGAGATTTTTGTGGAATAAGACTTTTTTCGGTGATCTAGTTGAACGTTCTTGTTACTGGAGGCTCTGGTTTTATAGGCAGCAATTTGTCTTTGCGACTCCTAGAAGAAAATCATGATGTTTCTATTTTGACCAGAAATAGAAATAACATTCCAGATACTTTGAAAGACTGCCAAATCATTCAAGGAAACATATTGAATGCACATTGTTTAGATAGAATTTTCGAGGGTATTGATGTTATTTTTCATCAAGCTGGATATTCTACTTCTGTCATGTTTAATGAGAATTTGGAGTTGGCTTTTATGACAAATGTTATCGGTTTTCTTAATGTACTCAAATCTGCAAGTCAGAATGGCATTGAGAAAGTCGTTTTTGCATCTTCCTCTTCCGTTTATGGAGATTTACCTATCCCGCATTCAGAGAAAATGAGACCGTCCCCAGTTAATTTGTACGGTGTTACAAAATTGGCTAACGAAGAGTCGGCGAGGTACTATTCAGAAAGATTTGGGCTGAATGCTATCGGACTAAGATATTTCAGCGTTTATGGAATCCATGAGGAATCTAAAGATAAACACGCTAATTTGATTACAAAGGCATTGTTGGCAACAAAGAAATCCATCAGACATCCAGTCATCAACGGATATCCAAACTACTCTCGGGATTATGTTTTCGTTCTGGACGTTGTCCAAGCGAATTTACTTGCAATGCATTCTGAAAAAAGGTTTGTCATATACAACGTTGGTAGTGGAGAAAGCCATACGTTGAAGGAAGTTATACAAATAATTGGCGACATTTCTGGAAGAAAGATTGAACCGACTTATGTCCCTCAAAAGAAACAGCGTATCAAACACACATTAGCTAATATCAGCAAAGTTAAAGAGGAAATGGGTTACTACTCCAAATATGATATTAGAAAAGGTCTTCAAACAATGTGGGATTCTTTATGAATGCGCGCGCGAGCTTCTATTGCATGTTCAACACGTAGAACTCTCACAAATTGAAACAAGCGCGTTGTAGAGTATTATCTAACGCATGCATTGCATTTCTATCCACCGGTAGGTCTTATCGAGTCCTTCTTCTAGGCTTACTCGAGGCTCCCAACCTAACACTTTTCTGGCAAGACTTATGTCAGCGTTTCTACCTCGAACACCCTGTGGTGCCGTCAAATCATACTCTTTGGTGAGGTTTTTCCCAGATATCTTTATGATCATGTCAGCCAATTGATCTATTGTCACCAATCTTTCAGATCCAACGTTTATGGGTTTATCATAATCTGATTCCATTAATGTTGTGGTGCCCTTTATGCAGTCATCAATGTAGCAGTATGATCTGGTCTGTTTACCGTCTCCCCATATGGTTATAGATCCTGGATCTGATGCTTCAGCTACTTTTCTACAGAGAGCTGCGGGAGACTTTTCCCGTCCACCTTTGTATGTCCCTTCTGGTCCGTAAATGTTGTGGTATCTTACGATGCGGATGTCCATGCCATAATCACGTTGGTAGGCTTCGCAGATTTTTTCAGTGTATAGTTTTTCCCAACCGTAGAAGTTGTCTGGGTCAGAAGGGTACGCGTCCTCTTCTTTTAAGCCTTTCACATTTGGATCTGTCTGTTTGTACGTTGGATAGATGCACGCAGATGAACTGAAAAGGTATCGCCCGACTCCGTTTTGTCTGGAGGCTTCGAGCATATGAGTGTTGATTAGTACGTTGTCATGCATTACTTCAGCGCCTTCAGCTGTGATGAAACCTATGCCCCCCATATTAGCAGCGAAATTGTAGACTTTATCTATTCCCTTAGTAGCTATTAGACAGTTTTTCCAGATTCTTAAGTCTAGTTGCAGTTTTTCGGTGTAGTATTTCTCTCTAATATAATCATGGAAATTCATGTCAACAATTCTAACAAGTCTTCGCTGGTGCAATAAGTATCGGGCCAAGTGACTGCCTATGAACCCTCCACCACCAGTGATCAAAATCCTTTCCAACCCTTAATTCCATCCTTCTCGCATCATGAGCTAGATATCAGCAAGAAAATCGCACAAACGCACTGACCTAATTGCACCATCATCCTCATATTTCCACTCTTTTGTGGATATTTTCCAGTTGCTACCGTATCTATATTCCAAATATTTTTCTACGTCAAAGGGCACATTGACGTTCATTCCATAGAATCTAATAGTTGATAGCTTTTGGACATGGTGTTTTGAAATCACCAAAGGAGCAATAAGACTTCGTCTGTCCAATATGGACCATATCATGTCTGTTAGGAATTGTCTCAATTTAAGCGGAAGTATCGGCAAAAAGCGCTCACTTTTTC
>JAOUKN010000188.1 GCA_029882515.1 Candidatus Bathyarchaeota archaeon | reverse complement strand
CTCCCTCTAGTTTCACACTCGCTTCTTCTCACTATTCCCCCGCCGCGTCAAATTGTTGAAAAAGGCGGCGCAACTATCTCTTTTTTTATGTCGAGGTCGTCGCCCATGCATTGGATAACCCCACGCACTACGTCCAAGAATCTCACTTCTGCCATCTCTTTGAAGTCAAAGGCTAAATACGGCACGGCAGACAAAGATAACACAGTGATGGAGACATGAAAAGGGCGATAGTTATCTACGACACAAAATTTGGCAACACCGAAAAGATAGCCCGAGCCTTGGCACGGGGTATGGAAAAACAAGGGACTAAGGTTGATTGTGTCAACACTGATGAGGTTGATATCGATAAGCTGGTTGAATATGATTTCCTGGCAATCGGCGGACCCACACACGCGTTTGGCGTATCTCAGCCGATGAAAGCCTTCCTTGAGAAACTGAAAGGCGTGGACATCAAAGGCAAGAAAGCTTTTGCCTTCGACACCAAGTATAAGGCTTGGTGGGCGGGAAGCGCCGGGAAACGAATTGAAAAAACGTTGAAAAGACTTGGAATGAGCCTTGTCAAGCCCCATTCGTCAGCCATAGTCACCGGTAGCGAGGGACCACTCAAAGACGGTATGGAAGAAATGTTTGAACAAATCGGTGGTGAGATGCAGAATTAATTCAATCGAAGTGGTGATAATGGAATCGCCAGATCTGGTCTTCTCTCGTTTCCCGCCTGCTTCTTCTCATCACATAACAAACGACTGGAAAAAGAACCCCAAAGATTGCCAATGCTAACAAGAATACGATTCTTTAACTTTTAGTCAACAACCAAACGGATGGATAATAACCAACCGGGTCTGGGCTTAAATCTTTAGCCAACCAATTGAATGCTTAAGTGCATTTAGCATGTCAAGTTCATACAAGGGAAGATGGTAGGTGAAGCACGAACAGATACTCGAACAACTACTTGTAAAGGCGGGAAGTGACTCCAATACTCTGGGCTTCCTTGTCTTTGGATCCGTAGCTTCAGGAACCCACCATGAAAAATCGGATATCGATACAATGACAATCTTGCGAAACCATAAGCCATCCTCGGGTATAGAAAAGACGATGATTGATGGCATAAGAGTAGGGAACATATTCTTCACTCATGAAATCCTAACCCGTAGCATAAACACAGTTCCATACCTACTACACCCTTTGGGAAACGCAAAGCTTCTCTTTGATCGTGAGAACACCATCAAGCCTTTACTCAAAGAGATCACCAGCTATTTCGATGAAAATCCTGAAATCAAGAATGAGTGGAGTAGGTACTACAAACAACTCGAAGAGGAGAAAGCGCAATTTGGACATGAAAAAACAACAATTATTGACGTTTGGAACGAGCTTGAAAAACGCTATTCAGAAGGAAAAATCAAACGCCCCTTCTTTGACTCTTTCTATCTAACTAACCCACTCATATTTTCATTATTGAAGAGATTTCTGTGATCATTCTTCTCACTGCATTACTATTTTTTTGTGTATGTGGGGTTTAAATTTTAACCCAACCAACCAACATGCATTGAAGATTTCCTATACTAGTTCCACGCAGTGATTTTTCAAGCGTGTTCGAGCGCGCAATACAATTTTTCGTCAGACTGTTTTTGTGTGGATTTTGGTTTGGGGATTGAATTTTAGCCCCCGCACTAGAAATCGCGGCTGACGTTGAAATTCTCGGCATTCAGAACATATGGAAAGTTCTTGGCTTCATTCATCAGCCGGTCCTTTGATCCAATCTCTAATCCCGATTCCCTTTTTCCTTTTTTTCAGTTTGGTGGGCGCGGTTTTGGAACGTAGGGTAATTCCCCAGCAAGTGAAAGCGTGGGAGTAAGGCTCTTGGATGAGATTGGTGAATGACATTTCACCATATGCCAAGAATCCTATTACCTGAGTTGAAGAAAGCCCTTCCTTCAATATTTCAGCCTCAGTCCCTCCTCTGCATCCAGCCATCAGCTCGACGAGTCTTCTGTTAATGCAGGAAACGAGGAAAGTGGCATCGTTTCTGCAGAAGCTTTGATCTTCTCTCAGCATATCGTATACGCGGCGGGCTCCTCTTTGCACCTTCTTAGGATCACCAATCATTATGTAGCCAGGCATCTCAGGAGTATAGTTTCTGATCGGAAACATAAGCTCAATGTCCCCTTCCACTACTCGCATACCCGCAACACAAGTATAGTTGCCAAAGGGGAAAGCAAAAGCGTATCTGGCCACAACCGGATTGAATATCAGTAGCCGTTTCTGTGCTCGAGAAAGTCGAGCTGCTTCCAGAATTGTTTCCTTATCAGGCATCGGAAGTCCCTTTTCCTCTGATAGTTTGACTTCGTGTTCATAAA
>JAOUKN010000187.1 GCA_029882515.1 Candidatus Bathyarchaeota archaeon | reverse complement strand
GTGAAAATTTGGTTATTAGCTGTTTTAAGTGATTTTCAAACGTTTTAGAAAGGTTGAAAACTAGTTCTCTCGACTTTTTGACGAGTTCTGAGTCGAGATATAACACGACGTTTCGTTTCGTTTCGTGCTCATTTGCATTCGCATCCCATTGCGTGCGAAGGGGCGAGCAGTTTAATGTTATAAGTCTGGTGCATATTTACAGAGCAAAAAAGGAGCATCAATAAGTTATCGAGTTGAGGAGGTGAAGTTAAGTTGAAAGAATACGTGTGTGTGCAGGTTGGGCATCACAAGGAGATAGGGAAAGCAATTGAAGAGTATGAAAGGGAGGGATGGAGCCTTCATACTTATCAAGCTACTGGGCCTTACATGGGAGAGATCAACCATTATTTGCTATTTGAAAGAGAAAAAGGCAAGAAAATACCGTCATCAGTCAAAGCTGCCGCTGCTGCTGCAGCTGCTACTACTTAGTGCCCGCGCATTTAACGATGGTGCAATGTGCCAACAACGTTTAAATATGACGTATGTCATAATTTATCTCTCAGATCAGTGCGCAAGAGCCGATTTTTTCATCACCTCTTCCTTTCTCTTCAGCAATGAAATGCGCACTGCTCAGAGATTCAGAGAATTTCTAAATTCTAATTTCTAAACAGAGAGAAAAATTAGAAATTCTAGAAAATAGACTAATTTAAAAATTAGAAATTAGAAAACCAATGGTCAAGACAGTCTATCTATCACTTTGTTCAGTGTTTTGATGAAAGACTCGGGCGTGTTAGGTGTTATTATGTAATTTTCATTCTTTGTCTTTATCAAGACGCCATCACTGAAGTTAGTGATCGTTAAATATGCCCTTCCTAATCGTGGAACATAATAGTAGCCACCATGGAAACTGGCACCAAAGAGCTTCAACCCAAATGGCATAAGTGTTCTTTCAACATTCGTGATCTCTTTCAGATGAACTCTTTTGTTTCCACCAATTAGCTTTGTAGCTTTGATTACTAATTGTTCGTTTGTCAAGGTGTATCTTGTTCTGTAAATTGAAGTCAAAATCAGAAGCATGATAGCTTCCACAAAGATTGAGACGACAGCCGCAATCAAGCCAACATTTCCCATTGGCGTGAACAGACCTGCGTAAACAAAGAAGGCAATTACTGCAGCTATGAAAATGACCAAAACTATGTAAGATCCAGCTACATACTTTGAAACCCTAGGTCTGTTAACTAGACTCATCGTTCCTCAATTAAACTTATAGTCAAATCAGACTAATGATTGTTTCCAAACCATCATGTTCCTACTCAAGGGGAAACCCCCCGAAGCCGAGTTTCCCCTTGCCCCTTCCCCCGCCCACATTGAATGCTTCTGTGCACGGAAACGCACATTACTTGTCAGCGATTTTTGTTGCTTGAATGATTATTGACTGTGGTATCACTAGGACTTCTCTTAGTTGTGGATGTTTCTGTAATCCTTCAGGTGTTGGTCTTGGCTCGACAAGCTTTGATACGCACAATCGACTCTTAGAGAGAGCATCGAAGTAATCTGTTAACGTTCGGTGGAAAGATGTAGTCTTAAATGGCTTTATGAGTCTCTCCATTTTCCATTGAATCGGATACGTGACTACTCCAAAATATCTTTTTGTCGTGGTTACTCTCTTTCCGTTCACAATTATCGGACAGAAACATGGGTGTAGAATTGAAAAAACAAATTGACTTCGATGCCTCAAAACCCTTGCTACTTCAGATATTGCCCTTCTATAGTTTTCAATGTCTTGAAGAGACATGAAACAAGTCACTAGGTCAAAATGATTACTTGGGAGAATTCTCAAGTCTGCAGCATCGGCAACATGGTAATCTATCCCTAGCTTCTCTTCAGCTTCCTCTCGTTTCGCAAGTTCTATCATCTTCTCTGAAAAATCAACTCCAGTTACTTTGGCTCCTTTCTTTGCAAGAATTCTTGTGTTATACCCATCCCCACAAGCTAGGTCTAACACAATTAGTCTGCTTACATCTCCTATCAGTTCTAAAGTCGCAGGATTGTTGAGATATTCTCTGTAGTAGTCATTCCCTCTCCTAACAAAGTCAACCCAAGATTCTGTAGCAGCATCCCATTCTTTTCCAACGCTGTGTTTCTCGCTCAAAATCTATCGCCTTTTTCATTTTTCTGCTAGATCATGAGTTTTACATTTTACACATTACAAATATAATAGAAATATGATTTTACAAGAATTACTTATTTTTGTAATTGTAAATTGTAAAATTAAAGTGTACGTAGCCCCCATTAATAGTCTTGAAGGTTATGTACAAAAGGTATTCAGGAACTGTGGAGATCTATCGAGGAGTATACAGTTAAAATAGTTGCCAAACA
>JAOUKN010000010.1 GCA_029882515.1 Candidatus Bathyarchaeota archaeon | reverse complement strand
TCATCTCATCTTCTTCATAAATATAGAAGTCATTTTGTTGAAGGAAATCCCTTGTGCTTCGAGATGAAGCCACGTAATCGCTCTTGGTGAAGTTCATGTATTGAATTACCCATTGCGAAGTTACAGCTGCTTGTCTTATTCTACTAAGTGGATCTGATGTGCCTCCTAACACGTAAGTAAGGTCGACTGGCAGCCATTCCCACGGAGGAATGTATATAATTGCCCATCCGTGCCACGAAATTCGTTCTGAGATAACTGTTACGTGACCTTGCCAATATGTGTCGTTTAGAGGAGGAGATGTGGGATTATATATGCAGCCTACTTGAAGATAAGATGGAATCCCGTAAATACGACATAACGTAACAAGTAGAATCGCCTTGTCATCACAATCACCTTCTTTGCGTTTTAAGGTTTCATTGGGATAAAGAGGAACTTCATGCGTCTCATATCGGATGTTACTCTGGTTAGCAATCCAAGCAGCAAGGTTCTTTACAATTGTAAGAACGTTAGTCTCATTTCCTGCTATGCCATAAGCTAAATCTTGAAGCTCCGTTTCATTAGTCAGCCAGGGTCCTTCTGCTTTGGTATATTTTTCTTTTAGTTCGTTGGGGATCTCGTTGAGAGTTTGAGATTCTTCTTCAGATATGCTGGGAAGGAGTCGGGGTCTAGAGAGAACATCGTAAGTTACAGTATAGCTCAAGTTCTCTCCTGAAGTGAGTTGTGACTTAAATTGCAAAACCGCAGTCGGATTCCCATCAGTATCATTCTTTATAGATTTAGGTGAGTACGAATGATTTAACAACTGGACATTCTGCCATGTATTGTTCATAAACAAACTAACCGATTGTTCAGCTTCGGTGAAGTTCCAAGTTTGTGTTCCTTTGTTGGAGTAAGTAACAGTCATCCGAACAGTGAAGTTTACATCCCCTATCTCGCCTTTCACTTGGCAAAAACTCTGGAATTCTATTGTTACAAGCAGTAGGACAAGAACCAAGGCGATTTTCAGTCTTTTCAAGTTTTTATCACTTGCTCAAGGGAAATCTAGAAGGATTTTTTACACATCAGCTTCCAATATAGCTTACCCTAGTTTGAATTTCTGCTTCTGAGCCTTTTGAATCTTGCAGACGAAGTTTTACAGCAGGTCTCATAACTCTTTATTCGACTTGTTGCCTCAAACAATGTAAGAGAAGGATGTTATTCTATGTGTTCTCTGAGTAAGTCTATGTCTCTTCTCATTCCTCTGGTGATCTCTATGAATTCTCTAACTGAACGTTCGACGTCTCTTGATTGTGTTATGTACCTTCCAACGATAATAATATCTGCCCCTCTTGTGAGGGCATCTGGTGCAGTTTCTGGAGTTATTCCACCGGCAACAGCCACCAAGAATTTTTTGTCAATGAAAGCTTGTCGCATTTCTCGAATTAGTTCCCAATGGGGTTTTCCAGTTAGTTCCTCGTCGATGCCACGATGTAGAATTATGACATCTGGAAAACGTTCGAGTGCTTTAAGTTTTTGAACTGGAGTGGCAACATTCATCATATCTACGTATGCATAGATTCCAAATCTATGTGCTTCATAAATGAACCTGTCAATAGTTTCTTTGACGGCTAATCCGGAGGCCACGACAGCATCCGCAGTTTCATCAAAAGCTAAGTCAACTTCTACTTTTCCTACGTCAAGCGTTTTTAGATCAGCCACTATGAATGTATCTTTGGCTAATTCTCTAAGTTCGCTAATTACTCTCGTTCCATACTTCTTCAGCAGAGGAGTGCCAACTTCAAAAATGATTCTGTCGCTTTTTGGTGTCCCACTTATAATCTTCTTTGTTCTCTCTAGGCTTGGAATATCAAAGGCAATTTGTAGGTAAGGCGGTCTCCACAGCCGAGGCACCTTGAACCCCATAATCGGATGCTTCGCACGATCCTTGTCAAACATTATCTTCTTCAGTGGCGGATAGCTGGTCATAGCCCTTGTTAGCGCGAGTTTTGTAGCTCCATAATTGTAGGAGTATATTCGACGATAATCTTTTGCATCCGGATGAACAAAGACACTACATATTATCACCCATTCTTCAAGTTTATCTTCAGGGATAACCCCTTCTTCTACTGAATCAGCAACAGCTTTAGCCACCGCAGCCTGAGCAGGACCAAAAATTTTGCCCGTATCTTCAAGATTTTTTACAGTGACCTTTGGAACTAGAAGGGTGTGCGGTTTAGGAGGAAGATTGGGTCTAATAACAGCCAGAAGTGGAGTATGTCCCGCAGACAAATTAGACAAACCATTAGCGAAAGCTTCTCCTACAGGACCTGCTTTGTCACCAATTATCAAATCAACATGAGCCACCTCAGTTCCTTCCCCAATAAAAGCCTCGCCAATAAGGTAGGTATAAGGAGCAACCTCCTTTCTCACCAATGGCGAAGGCACCTCCCTTTCACCCACACCTTCAAAATTAACGCCAAACTCAGCCATCCACTTATAAAGCGTATCACGGTGCACGTTCATTATTCTTGCTGTACCTGAAACTGTCGGTTTTGTCGATCTACTTCCCCTCGCTTTTTTCACCTCAACTTCTCTACGCTTTGCAAGCGCAAGCAACCTAGCGAATTCCTTGCTACTTCGCGGTTTCTTCCCATCAAAATCCGACATTCTACCACGCTCAAGAAGTAAGGTGTGTGGATGTAGTATTAAAATGTGTCGGAACACTACTCATTTCTAACCTATATAACGACATTCTATTCTGGAGAAGATACGTGACCTACGATGGTAGACGACAATTTCGACGGTTTCTGGGTTCGACACGTAGCAGAAGTTTGTCTTGTATCTAAAAGAAACAGATATGTGAGTTGTTGGAAAAGAATATTTCATTGTGATATAGAAACTTATAATTGTGGAAACTATAACATTGTTATAGACTTACAACAGAACATAACAGATCAAAATTTAACAAAGTACAACGATTCAGAATAGTCGGAAGGAGTATCCAATGCTAAACGTAAGAAAAGTGAGAAAGGATTTCCCGATTTTGAAAACAGGCATAATTTACTTAGACAACGCCGCAAGTAGTCTCACTCCAGAGCCAGTTCTTCAGAAAATGTTGGAGTTTTATTGCCACTATCGAGCAAATGTAGGGCGAGGCATCCACCACCTCTCCCAAAAGGCAAGCGAAGAATACGAACGAGCTCGAACAAAAGTCGCAGATTTCATTAATGCAAAATCTGAAAACGAAGTTATCATGACCAAAAATACCACAGAAGGAATAAATCTCATTGCAAGCGGCTTGAAATGGAAAAAAGGAGAAAAGATCGTTACATCCCTGATTG
Organism: Candidatus Bathyarchaeota archaeon; assembly: GCA_029882515.1. Lineage (GTDB taxonomy): Archaea > Thermoproteota > Bathyarchaeia > Bathyarchaeales > Bathyarchaeaceae > JAOUKN01. The sequence goes on along the minus strand of JAOUKN010000010.1, from coordinate 34,599 downwards.
AACACCACTCAGATTTCATTGTTTGGCTTCGTGTAAAGAATAATTATGACATAGAATTGAAGACTGTTAGGCCCAAGGGATCAGTTGAAGAAGGACTTCTAGATGTCACCGATTTTGAGAAAATTATTGATGACAAGACGAAGCTGGTGGCTCTGACACATGTTTCAAATGTTTTAGGAGTGATTACACCTATTGAGGAGATCACAAAGATTGCCCATGAACATGGTGCATATGTCTTGGTTGACGGTGCGCAGTCAGTTCCACACATGAAAGTAGATGTTCAAAAAATTGGATGTGACTTCCTTGCCTTCAGTGGGCATAAAATGTGCGCCCCAACTGGTTCTGGAGTCCTTTACATTCGAAAAGAATTAAGCGAAGAAGTTGAACCGCTGTGCATTGGGGGCGGAGCCATAGCAGACGTAGAGCATGACTCTTACACACTGGACAAAAGCCCGAGAAGATTTGAAGCTGGAACCCCTGCCATAGCAGACGTGATTGGACTAGGGGCTGCAATTGACTACTTGCAGAAAATTGGAATGAAGAACATTGAACGCTACGAAAGGAAACTCACAACGCTGATGTATGAGGAAATGACGGCCCTTCCTAATGTTGAGGTTTATAGTCCTGACCCTGAACAAAAGATTGGAATTATGGCCTTCAATATAAAGGACTTAAATCCACATGATGTAGCCTTGGCATTAGACGTTTCCGCCAACATTATGGTCCGCTCTGGGCATCACTGTGCGCTTCCCTTCATAAGGGGTCTCCTTCACAAGTCAGGAACCATTAGAGCATCCACCTACTTTTACAACACGGAAGAGGAAATTGACAAATTTGTATCTGCATTGAAAGAGATAATTAACTCTCTAGTTGAATGAACAGAAGTCATGAATATGAAGATAAACTTGACGAGAGAACGTGAAAATACCCTGTTGAAAGAACCTCTTATGGAAGACATTGCGACTGAAGCCAAAGCCTGCCATAAATGCGATTTATGGAAGCAGAGGCGGAACACTGTTCCCGGAGAAGGTAGTCTCAATGCCTTGGTGATGTTTATCGGTGAAGCTCCAGGTTATCATGAAGATATCAAAGGCCGACCCTTTGTGGGCGCCGCCGGCAAACTTCTTGATAAGTTATTATCTGATATTAATCTCACTCGACAAGAAGTTTTCATTACAAGCGTCTTGAAATGTAGACCTCCAAAAAACCGTGACCCTCTAGCTGATGAGGTTAAAATTTGCACACCTTATCTCGACCGACAAATGAAGATCATCAAACCCAAGATTATTGTCACCCTTGGCAGACATTCGACCTCATATGTTTTTTCCAAAGCAGGTTTAGAAACTGGGAATACTACAAGATTTCGCGGGAACGTTTACGAAATCGGGCTTTCTGGTTTTCAGATCTCTTTGATTCCTACGTATCATCCGGCAGCTGCCCTCTACGATGTAGGATATAAGGACAAACTCGAAATAGATTCTCAACTACTGAAAAGTGAATTAGAAAATAGGGGAAAACCTCACACATTGCACAAACATGAGTCATAACTTTATTTCGTGTAGAAGCTCTTTAACATTGTATAAATTTTTGGAGGATAATTTTCAATAAATTCTCAAATTAAATCGTTTCAAAAGCACATTTTTAACCATCAGAAAACGTTTTTTTACCATTCATCTACGGTATATTTCTTATGTGGGAATATGCGTTTTAAATTTGTTTTTTAGAAGAAAAGTATAGAAAATAATTACAGAACGTTTAAGATGACTCGTGAGAATGGCGGTAGTAATGACATGAGCGAATAGAGGAGGTACGTTTGTAAGTTTTGATATGCAGGTTGAAGAAGATTGAATAGAAAAAATGTTCTAGCCCTCTTGTTACTATCTTCGATATGCTCATTTATCTTAGTTTCTCAGCTGCGAGTCACATATGCTTTTGAATATAGGATAATTGACCTTTTTACTCAGAAAGCACCCTATAATGGAAAAGGACTGAACCAATCCAGTGACGCCTTTGCTCCCCATGAAGAAGTTGTCCTTTATGCTTACGTGACTTATCGCGATGCTCCGGTTGCAAATAACCTTGTTGCCTTCGAAATCTTGGGACCTATGAATCCCTTAAGTAACATTACGTTCAGTAGGACTGCCATAACAAATTCAAGTGGTATCGCAACACTTGACTTCCGGATACCCTGGCTAATAGAAAACCCGGAAACCATCATCTTCGGAACCTGGAAAGCCTATGCACGTGCAGATATCGCTGAGGTGCAAGTTGAGGACACGTTGGCGTTCAGAGTAGGTTGGATTGTTGAAATTCTTTCGATAGCTACAATAGACGAAGATTTTCAACCTCAAACTGTATTTGGAAAAGGAAATTGTGTCGGAGTAGAACTTGTTTTAAGGAATATCGCCATGCTCTCTAAAATGGCAACGCTGGCAATTGCAGCGTACGATAAAATAAACGTACCGTTTGGCAACATTAAGATAGACAGTTTTGAAATAAAACCTGGTGAGGTCTACGTCTACATTTTCTGTAAATTGAAGATTCCTGGCTGGATAACCGTTGGCGATGCTATGGTAAACGCTTCCGCATATACTGCTCCTTTAGATATCGGAGGCGTACCGTATTGCCCTGAAGTCTCAACAATCTTTTCGATAACAGCGCGTGATGTGGCTATAGTTAGCGTTTTTCCTTCGGCCACAAGCATTGTTGCTGGTGAAATAGTCAATGTATCAGTTGTTGTCAAAAATGAAGGAAGCGCCACAGAAACCTTCGAAGTCAGTGCTTACTACGACTCAATTCTAATTGGAACATCATCCGTTGTGTCTCTATCCCCAAATACTCAAAGAAACTTGGTTTTTACTTGGAACACATTTGGCCTTCCTGACGGCACTTATACAATGAAAGCTTCTACGAATGTTTTGCCTGGAGAGATCGACATTGATGACAACACTTACATCGATGGCTCAGTTGTCATTGGGGCAAGGCCAGTTTATGCGGCTCCAAGAGGGCTCATTATTATGGCTTTAGTAGCTGCGGTAGCTATCGCAATGGCTCTTATTGCGCTTCTTTTATCCAGAAGAAAGAATACCTCTTCCGAAAATTCTTCTGTTCTATTACATATGGATGTTCTATCATAGAACACTAAAATGAAAGAAAGTCTGAAAATTTAGGAAAAGGAATATTACTCTTATTCTTTATTAGTTCGGAACGGTGTTAATTTGTCGTTTCGAGCTAAAATAGATCACGCTGCGAAGGAAAAATTCTCCAACCTAATTTTGGCTTTGGACCTCCCACCATCTGAACCTCATCAACTTTTATCTAGAAGCATCAACTTATTGGAAGAAGTTCATCCTTACATTTGTGCTGTAAAGATAAATCGTCATTTGGTTTTACCTCTTGGATTGTCTACTGGAATCAAAAGAATAGTGAATCTCGCTCACGATTTAGGATTGCCCACAATTATGGATTGCAAAATCAATGACATAGGAAACACCAATCGTGTGATCGCCGAATTCTATTACAATGTTGGATTCGATAGTGTGATTGCCAATCCTTTTGTAGGTTGGAATGAAGGGCTTCAACCTGTTTTTGAACTTGCTAAGAGAAAGCGCAGAGGGGTCATTCTACTAGTCTACATGAGTCATAAAGGTGCTTTGGAAGGATACGGACAAGAAATCATGAATCCAAAAACTGGAGAGTTAACTTCTCAATACCTTGTCTTCGCCGAAAAAGCCCTATCTTGGAATGCTGATGGTGCAGTGGTGGGGGCTACTTTCCCTGGGAAAATTGAGGAAGTTTACGCTGTTCTAAAAGAGCACGTTCCTATTTATTCGCCTGGTGTTGGGGCGCAAGGAGGAAATATTGAGGCTGCTATAATGGCTGGAACGCGTTATCTAATCGTGGGAAGGGCAATAACACTTGCTGAAGAACCTGCACGTACTGCGAAATTGCTTAGAGATATTATTCAACGATGTGCTGACAAATAGTTTCTCAGAATTGGAGTTCTCTATTCTCGTCTAATCCATAGTTCTCTTTTTAGTAGATCTCTAACTGATGCTCGAATTGCAGCGCTTCGGCTTGGGTACATTCCTGCTCGTACAAGTTCGTCAAGCCCTTCTAAATATGCTTCGGGAAGGAGAACTGTTACAAGTTTCATCAGCTTTTCACCTCAATATTCAGCATGTTAAATGGCTAATATTCTAGTTAGATCCTTAATAAATTTGAGGAATTCTAACACCTCAGTGTTTTGTTGAAGAAACAATTTTCTACGTTTTTCACTTTTTCTCAGTTCTCCCCACATTCTTCAGTCAAACACGACTAACATATCCATGTTAAATTTGCGCTCACAGAACACACTATGTGTATCTACACGTCGCGGTTGAGCAGACTAAAATTTCAAAAGTGAAGAGGAATCAAAAGCGGCGCCCATTCCAATTAATTAGTTCTTGAAGGGTGGTTTTTATAAGGATAACAGCAGTATGTGAAATTATTGATTAGCGATTTGGTGTTAGGATGTCGGAACGTTATGCGTACATTTTGTTATCTAATGAAAAATGGTGGAATCGGCTATGCAATCAAAAAAGAAGTAGAAAAGCATCCCATGCGTTTGTTCGTAAAGGAACTGTGGGCCCCAAAAAAACGGAGTTAATTCTTTTTTACGTAACGTACCCGTTTAAGGAGATTAGAGGCTCCGGCGAGTTTGTGGAACGCGTTGTTGGAAGTGCTGGAAACCTTTGGAAGGATTACGGCCAAGAAACTTGCATAAAGTCTTTTAAAGAATACCTGGCTTTTTTGCAGGGACGAACAAGCATAACATTCATTAGGTTCAAAAATCTTCATGTATCAGACACCTCTATTTCAATGAATGACATTTCTCGAGTTACAGGGATCAATAGAATGCCCAGAAGTGGCAGGTATATTAACAAAGAAACGACCCAAAAGTTGCTGAAGGTGTTTTTTGCATGAAATTTGTTCCACAAAAATTTGTGGAGAAACAAACTAAAGAAATTGGAAAAATGCTTGGTGATCATCGTGCCCTTGTGGCAGTTTCAGGAGGGGTTGATAGTGTTACATGTGCGGCATTGACTCACCGTGCTATTGGAGAAAATCTTCTATGTGTAATGTTGGATGACGCTTTTATGAGAGAAGGGGAACCTGAAAGAATTGCTAGGCTGATTTCTCGGCCGCCATTACAGTTACCAATAAAGACACTGAACGTTCAAGAACGATTCCTGGAAGCCTTAGAAGGGCATAAGGATGCAGAGGCGAAAAGGAAGGCGTTCCGCGAAACCTTCTACAACACCTTGAGAGAGACCGCAGAAGAAGAAGGTTGCCAATTTTTGGTGCAAGGAACCATAGCCGCAGATATCGTTGAAACCACAAGGGGCGTAAAGACTCAACATAATGTTTTGGCGCAGATGGGGATTAATCCAATTGAACGTTTTGGGTTTCAAGTCATTGAACCCCTAGCGTCTATTTATAAGGGGCAGGTTAGAAAGGTAGCTAGATACTTAGGTGTTCCTTCAGAAATATCTGAACGCCAGCCCTTTCCAGGACCTGGACTTTCAGTACGGACTGTTGGAGAAATTAAGGCTGACAAGTTAGAGATGTTGAAAAAAGCTACAGCCATAGCAGAAGAGGAATTGGCCAAAAATCCACCGAGTCAATTCTTTGCTGTAATCATTGAAAACGCAGAAAGACCTCGATATTCTAAACTTGAGAGTCTTTCAAAAACGATTGGTGACATCTTTAATGTTTTGTCGGATTACGTTTTCGTTAAGGTTTTTCAAGATAAAGCAACTGGAGTAAAGAAGGGCCAGCGACTTTATGGAGATGTTCTTGCAATAAAAGCTGAAGACGAAAATGGGCACATCCTGAAAACTCCTATTGAAAATCTTGTCCGTCTTCAAGATAAGATTGTTGAGGAAAATCCTTCGTTTGCTCGAGTCTTGTATGCGATTAATGAGACTGGGAAGCGACAAACCTACAGTATTGTAGTCAGGGCAGTTGAAACAGTTGACTTCTTGACCGCCTCCGTCGCTGAAGTTTCGTGGACAAGTTTAGAAAAAATTGCAGACAGAATTTTTGATTCATGTCCGACGGTTTCTAGTGTTTATTATGATGTTACCCCTAAACCTCCGGCCACCATTGAATTTGAATGATAATTTAGGAAATGTATAAACCGATGTATTTGTAGTATATTTTGTCATGGTGACAAGATAATGGTACGGGTTAGGGTTCAAAGAATTGAGTCTATACGTGATCCTGATGGGAATTTGGGGAAGCGGATTGAGTTAGTTGAAGAACGTATTGTGCCAAAGTTCGTGATTCAACCTTCCTCGGAGGAGGCTAAGATGGTTCAGGACATGGTTCAGGTCTTGCAGCAACAGTTGCCTATGATGCCTAAACGAGGTCAATTGTCTTTTCCTAAAATGGTTTTGTTCCTGACTGAGGGGGAATATGAAAGTCTTGGGATTGATTTTGATGTTAATCAAACCTACGAGTTGGAGCTATCTGGGAACGCTATAACGTTTAAGAAGGCACCTTAGTAGTTCTTCTGTCTTGGTGATAACGGATCTTTTTGGTTTTTTCATCAACTACACATCTAGGATCTTTAGTTTTAGCTGCCTGATTCATGAATATACACCACTTAAGGTTCTCTTTGGTCACTTCGAATTGATAACAATTGAAAACCCATTTTTCAAGACTGTCTTCAACTTTAGGCTTTTTCGTTAAGCGATTTGCTTTCTTATTGTCAGTAGGGTCGTATGCTTCGGGTGGAAGGAGAGAGCAAACATAATACTTTTGATGGTATCATAGATTTCTTTTTCGTTCCAGTTTTTGCCCCAGTCACAGTATATAGGAATTTCTTCTTCGTCATGGTAGCCCCGGTAATACACATACGTAGAGAGGAGTTTGTTCTTTTTTGCAATTTCAATTTCTAGTCTCAGAGTTTCAGCGATTTTAGATACAGCTGAGCCTATTACTTGTAGTCTCTTTCTGTTACTGAGATTGGGGGTGTAGATGAGGAATTTTCCGTTGGTGGAAAGCATGACGATTTCCCATTTAAAATTGGCGTTTGATGTGTTTTTAAAAGTCTTGGAGCAACGACATTTGATAGAGTGGAGGGAGAGTTAGGTGAAACTGTTATTCACAAGTGAGAGTTTTAGTATAGAATGTATGTCGCAGAATGCGCAAGCTTAGAGTAGTTTCGCGCGCGCGCCTTTGGTATTTCTTCACTTGAAGCACTGTACACTGACGCGTTTACAAACAGTAGGGATACAAAGCACAACAATAAGGCTAACCGAATTTTCATTCTAGATCACCTGGCGACTAGGTATCCTTCGCGCAAAATCTCACCTGTTTCTTCATCAACTCGGTGGCTTATAACATCTGCAGCAGAGCTTGAGGCACCTTTGGGATGGATGTACCCCACTATATCCCACACGCCGTGGTCTCCATTAACCTGGGTTTGATTCAGGTAATGCACTTCTAATGTGTACCTGTCAGAGTCCTCCAATAGACTTTGTACAAACCTTGAATTTCTGCTAATTTCAATAGCTTCCTCCATGGTCAATGAACCCCCATGCACAAAAAGTATGTTTATTGAAGTAAAAGCAAAAGAGGCTATTACAAGCGTCACTATTACTCTTTCTATATTCACAACCAAGGTTTGACCTGAAGTATGAATATGCAAATAAAAATATAAAAGCCTGATGGAACAATGTTAATAATCAAAATGTTAATAAATAAAATGTTGATTGAGTTAAATTACGTCTTTTTCAGTCTTATTCTCGTGATTTATAGTGCGTGGCACTATTTCAGAAAACGAAACAGACATCTACTTTACTTCACCCTAAGTTTGACATTTCTAGCGTTGTCGGCTACCTTCCAAATGCTTAGTTCAACGCTGATTCATCTAGGAATCTACTTACACGTAACAGTATCAAGGCTGCTTGAACTAGGCGGTCTAGCTCTCTTCGCATGCTTCACAATAGGTGCGATAATCGCCTTAAAAAGGACATAGACTTCTGTCGGAATTTACCACGTGCACGCGCCTTGCGTCATTAGTTTTATACAACCTTCATAGTTCCAGATACCCTCGCCTTTCCAGTGTGCTTGTGGTTAAGGATTTCATTGACTATTTCATAGACCCGTCCTCTTTTCTCCCCAAGATTTCTCACCAAACCCATAGTGCACAAATTTTGCATGTAGTTCCTGAACGACCTTCTGCTCTTAGGATGCCATGCTCTTTGAGAATAGAAGCCATCGAGCGCATTGCTTGCCAGACTCTTTTGTTCTCGCAGTATGTTCACGAGTATTCGTTCATCAGCGCTCAACTCTTCATCCTCACAATCAACCTCATATTCCTATTCTACTTCATCGATCGAGTCCTTACCCTCGCTCTCAACGTTCAAAGCCAAAGCCTTTAGGAGGATCAAAGAGAGAGCCATATTGCGCGCGCGGACCCCGAAAAACGTTAGTGAATAGCATACGGAACTCAAGATTTAAAGGCGTCGTCATAGGAATTCATGCAGAAGCTGAGGTTAACAATATGTGTGCGCAGTTACTTCATGAAGTAGAAAAAGAAGTCACTAGTTTACTCAGTGACCTGATCCGCATCAATACGACTAATCCGCCTGGAAATGAAACAGTTGCAGCACAGTTCTTGGCTGAGACTTTAGCGAAGGACGGCTTAAAATGTGAAGTTATAGAGTCCAGTTCAGCAAGAGGCAACGTAATTACCCGCATAAAAGGAACTATTGAAAAACCGAACTTAACGTTGTTATCCCATCTTGATGTGGTGCCCGCTGTTGAAAAAGAATGGAGTGTCAACCCGTTTTCGGGAACAACAAAAGATGGATTTGTTTGGGGTCGTGGAGCTCTTGATATGAAATCCTTCGTCGCCATCGAAGCACTTGTCATGAAACTTCTTGTTAGAAACGGAGTGAAACCAAAAGGCGACATAATTTTTGCAGCTACAGCTGACGAGGAAAGGGGCGGAAACGCTGGAGTAGGATGGCTCATCAAAAATCACCCCGAAAAAATTAGGGCGGACTATGTCATAAACGAGGGCGGCGGAGAATCCTTTCCAATTGACGGAAAACATATCTTTACGGTTCAGACAGCTGAGAAGGGAGTCAATTGGTTAAGAATAAAAGCGAAAGGCTCACCTGGACACGGTTCTATTCCTGGAATAGCAGATAATGCCGTCTTGAGAATGGCAGAGGTTGCAAGAAAGTTAGGAAGTTATAGGTCGGAAATTATGCTTGTGAACAGCGTAAGACAGTTCCTTAAAGGAGTTGCAGAAGAAACGACTACACTGGGGAATCTTTTGAATACTATATTAGACAATCCAGCAATTGCCGATAACATCTTGGACGAAATGGCAAAGAAAGAAAAAACTATTGCTGAGCTACTTAGAGCAATGCTGAGAATGACGATCGCACCCACCATGATCAAAGGAGGCATAAAAGAGAACGTCATACCTTCGGAAAGCGAAGGAGTCTTTGACTGCCGTATCTTGCCTGGTCAAACGAAAGATGATTTACTTGATGAAATAAAAACTGTATTAGCGGATGTTGATTTCAACAAGTTAAGTTTTGAATTCATTCAGTCAGACGCACCGTCAGAGTCTCGTTCGGACACACCCTTATACAAAACAATTGAGAAGACCTTGAAAGAGTTTGAGCCAAACTGTTCAGTGGTGCCTTACATGGTGACTGGTGGAACTGATTCCAGATTTCTACGAAACGTGGGCTCAGTTTGTTATGGTTTCCACCCATTGAAAACTGACATGCCCTTGGATGAGTTTTGGAAACTGGTTCATGGAATTGATGAGCGTATATCTATTAAGAATCTAGTCTTTGGTGTTAGCGTGCTATATCGAATCGTAGAAGAATTCATGACGTAAATACCTTGGAGAATGGGCTGGCTAGAAAACATCATGCTCAGATGCTCCTTGAGCGTTCGAGACCAACCATAGTTATTTCATAGGACTTTTTTGATCTTTATTTCAGATTTCCTATAAGATTAGAGAAGTTGGAAGGACTATCTTTGAAGATTAGGGCTCACGTTTATGTGAGCGGTAGAGTGCAAGGTGTCTTCTTTAGATCTGAGACTGAGTATGAGGCGGTTAAACGGAACGTATGTGGATGGGTGAGAAATTTACCCAGCGGGAGAGTTGAGGTTGTTTTCGAGGGTGAACGAGCGGTTTTGGAGGAATTAGTGGAGTTTTGTAGACGGGGGCCTCGTGGGGCTAGAGTATCTGAAGTTGAAATTCATTGGGAAGAGTATACAGGTGAGTTTAAGTCTTTTAGGATTAGGTATGGATATTAGTAGTGACTGAGCCCAAATCGCTCCCCTTAATCTTATATCTCAAATGGTGACTGTATCACTGAGAAGTATGCCTAGACTATTTGACCTTATTAAAATTGGTTCGCTTCAGTTGAAGAATCGTATAGTTATGCCACCCATGGCAACTGGTCTCGCAACAACGCGAGGAGAGGTAACCGAAGACCTGATTAAACATTATGAAAAACGTGCTAGGGGACTAGGACTGCAGATAGTTGAACACTCCTATGTCTTGAAGGGCGGAAAGCTATCACCGCACCAGCTCGGAATTCATGAGGACAAGCTTGCTGCTGGCCTAGCCAAGCTGGCAGAAAGAATCCATTCTCTTGGCACCCCAATTACTATCCAAATAAATCATGCTGGAAGAGTAACAGCCTCTGACGTCTGCGGTCAACAACCAGTTGGTCCCTCACCCATCCCGCATTCAAGCAAACATGAAGTTCCACGAGAAATAAGTAGAAATGAAATTGAAGAAATGATTGAGGCCTTTAGTTCAGCGGCTAGACGTGCAGTGGAAGCTGGATTCGACGCCGTAGAGGTTCACGGAGCCCATGGATTTCTCCTCAACCAGTTTCTGTCACCGTTAAGTAACAAAAGAAAGGACGAGTACGGAGGCTCCTTAGAAAACAGGATGCGCTTCCACTCCCAAATCATAGCAAGAATCAAAGAAAACATAGGGAAATCCTTTCCACTGCTCTATAGACTAGGCGCAGACGATATGCACCCTGAGGGTCTCACGTTGCAGGAAAGTAAAGTCTTCGCTCAAAACTTGGAAAAGTGGGGTGTTCATGCAATTGATGTGTCAGGTGGAATAATGGGCTCCAGACCAGCACACCTAACAGGCCCTGGCTACTACGTTCCCCTCGCAGAAGCAATAAAAAGCGTTGTAAATGTGCCAGTGATTGGAGTTGGAGGAATAAAAACTCCAGAATTCGCTGATGAAGTCATAGGAAAGAATCGTGCCGATCTAGTTGCGGTTGGAAGAGCAATGCTAGCAGACCCGAAGTGGGCCCTCAAGGCAATGGAAGGCTTAAGAAGCAGCAATTAATCTGCTATTCGTACATCTATCACCATTTCAACCGCATTTCTTGTTATACACCAGTTTAGCACGCCTTTTCTAAGTTCTCGGTCGTGGGGCAAACCGGCTTCCAGGTTATGATACTACTCAGAAAGCTGAACCTTTAGCTTCTCATATCTAGACGCAAGTTCCTCTAGCGACATACTTCCTTCGCTCTAAACACAAGCTCCAGCGAGTTTCGCCTTCACCCGCAAATATTAAACACTTTCTATCAACTACTTATTCTAAAACTAAAGATGAGGACCACGCATTGAAACGCGTAACAAGCGATATTGTCCAGTACACTTTGAGCCCCCTTCACAAACCTGTTGTGAAGGTCAAACCCGGAGAATCTGTTGTGGTCGAAACTATAGATGCTCTCTGTGGAGCCGTGACTGAAGACTCGCCGCTAGAAAAACTTCTTACAGAAGGAAGGGTTCCAGACTATTTCAACCCGGTTTCAGGCCCAATATACGTCAAAACAGCAAGACCAGGCGACACTCTCGTAGTTGAGATTACTGACATAAAAGTCGGCGTTAAAGGAGTAACCGTGAATTTCCCAGGGATCGGCGGTCTAACAGCATCGTATCTGCAGGAAAACTTGTCACCAAGAACCAAAATATCTCACATAGAAAACGGCATCATCCACTTTCCGATGGAGAACGGAAGGAAAAAAATCGAAATTCCTGTTGACCCATTAGTAGGAACCATTGGAACAGCACCACCCATAGAAGCCCAATTAAGCACCAAGCCAGACAAACACGGAGGAAATATGGACTGTTCCGACGTTACAAAAGGAAGTAAACTGTCTCTTCCAGTTTTTGTTGATGGAGCATTACTATATCTGGGCGATGTCCATGCTGTTCAAGGAGACTGTGAAATCTGTGGCGTAGCTGTTGAAACACCATCAGAAACCATAGTAAAAGTTGACGTAATTCATGGTAGAAGCATTAATTGGCCAAGAATTGCAACACCAAGCGAAATTCTGACCGTTTGTAGCAGCGCGTCTCTAGAACATGCAACAAAGTTAGCCTTCACTGAACTAGTCGTTTGGCTAACTGAAGACTATGGGTTTGATCGTATGGACGCTTATCTCCTTTGCAGCCAAGTAGCAAAAGCGAGAATCTGTCAAATCGTCAATGAAAGGTATACAGTGGCAGCAAAATTTCCTAGGAGATACTTCTAAAGAGATGATATCTAGGTCAAGCGTTATAGATATTAGCCGAGAGTCAAAGGTATCTTACAACAGATCAACAAAAATCCGTGATGATGTTATGCCTACGATACTATTGATCAACGACGATGGGATTCATTCTGTTGGTCTACTTGCTTTAAAGAAACGACTAACAAAACTGGGGAGAATTCTGGTTGTGGCACCAAAGGAAGAGACAAGTGGGGTGGGAAAAGCTCTGACGACGAGACAGATAAACATCACTGAAACAGGGTTAGAGGATGGGAGTAAAGCCTATGCAATAACAGGGACTCCTGCTGATGCCTTCCTCCTTGCCTTCAACAAGATCATGAAACGCTCACCAGACCTTTTGGTTGCTGGAATAAATATGGGTCCAAACCTTGGAATCGACGATCTGCTTAACTCAGGTACATTGGGTGCTGCCTTAGAAGCCGCTATTCATCATGTGCCTGCCATAGCAGTCTCTTACTGTATACCAGAGATTACCGAAAATCAACCAGAAAAGATGGCTGTCACTGAAAAAGAATTGGAATTAACTGTTACCATCGCAGAGAAAACTGCTCAGTACGTGTTGAATAAGGGGATGCCACTAGAAGTTGATATAATCTCCATAAACGTACCAAAAGATACCGATTTTAATGCAGTAAAGATTACTAGTCTTTCGTATGAGGGATATGGCGACATCCACTCGAAACTTGGAAATGGCTTCATGATTAAGAAGTGGATGCTGGCTAATTATCCTGATGATGAGATGGGAACTGATCTATATGCTGTTAAAAAAGAGAAGAGCATCTCGATCACACCTATCAAAATTAGACTGCCCCATAACAGAAAGAGTTTAGAAGATCTCTTGAAGACCCTAGCAACTCCAAGATAACTGCTAGATACTGACATGACTTTATCTGGGAATTCGGAAATGTGATTCCCTTCCAGCACTGATATATTCTCCGCCAGCGTCACGGACAATAGACGCAATTTTCGCAAAGTTTTCAGACCCTAAGAATTGACGTGGCTTCACTACTATGTCTTCTTCCGCTTCTTCAAACATCAGCATCTCCTCTAAATCTTTTGGGAACAAGGTTTTGATATCATCAATTGTCCTCATTTTTTCTTTCTTGAGTGCGACCGCTGGGGTCCCAACCGATGCCTTTAATGCTTTTGAGGTTTCTGTAAGATCTCTGGAAATCACGCTTAAAACTGTAAGAAGTTCATCAATCCGCTGTAACAATTGTTCTGTTTTTAACTTCTCCGCACTCATAAAGATCGTGCCTCCTCGCAATACTATTTAATATTGTTCCTCATTTGTTTTACCCTTAGAATTGAGGATTCCAACGTGCTTAACATTGACGGTAGCCAAAAAAGCGGAAGCGGAACCATTTTACGTCTATCAATTGCTTTAGCTGGAATTCTTCAAGAACCCTTACACCTCTACAACATTAGACAGAAACGAACTAAACCCGGCTTACGTCCTCAACACCTGGAAGCCGTACTTACTGCTGCAAAACTTTGTAACGCTGAGACGGAAGGGGCAAAATTGAACTCCAAAGAACTCTGGTTCCACCCTCAACAGATAAACGGTGGTGAAATACATGCCGAAATTGGCACGGCTGGAAGCATCCCCATGCTATTGCTTACCATCTTGCCTATCTGCGCCTACGCCAGAAACACTGTACGCATCCGGATAGTTAAGGGAGGAACAGATGTTCGCCACTCACCTACCATCAACTATCTAAAACATGTGCTTCTCGAAGTATTAGATCAGATAGGTTTGAAAACTTCCTTAAACATCCACAAGTATGGTTATTATCCAAAGGGTATGGGTGAAGTCTTCATGAAAGTTCAGCCATGTCAAAAACTCAAACCGCTAGCTCTTGAAAAGTCTGGGGAATTAGAAAACCTAGAAGGCGTCTCAGTTTGCACCTTCCTAGAAGAACGTAAAGTCGCGGAACGACAAGCTAGAGCAGCAAACAGATATCTTGAAGACTATGGGTTGGAAGCCGAAATCAGAGTAGTCAACGACAAATCTAACCCTCTCCAGAAAGGTAGTTCCCTTGTGTTATGGGGAAAAACTGACACTGGTGCACTCCTTGGAGGAGACGCGATCGGTGAGCTTCGGAAGCCAAGCGAGGCTGTAGGACGAGAAGCCGCTGAAAACCTTTTCAAGGAAATTGAGACTGGAGCCACTGTGGATGTGCATCTTGCTGACATGTTGGTGCCCTATGTTGCATTAGCTGACGATTACTCAACCTACCTCACGCGCAACATCACAGAACATCTAGAAACCAACCTATGGTTGACTGAAAAAATATTAGGTGTACGGTTTGAAGTCAGAAGGATAAAAGAACTCTATCAAATCAAGAAGAAAGGGTTGTAGAGAAGGGTCTCTGAGTGTCTTCAGCTAGAGTCCGAGGTATCTATTCTACAGCTTTAACCAAACTTTTGCTAGACAACGATTTCGACATAGTACAAGCATCAACAACAGTAAAAGAGAGATTCAAGTTAAAAGAAAGCAATGAAACGCCCGATGTCGACATTTACGATCGATATGACCGCCAAGGGGTTCGAGCCTTGGGGAAGGCAGAGGCTGTCGATGCCTTCAAGGAAATCTTACAATCTACCCTTGAAGACGTTATCGTCAGAAGATGGAAGACAACTACCGAAGGAATCTATAAAGGACTAGTAAAGAGTTCAGACTCTGCCACTCATTCAATCTTAGTCGACATTGGATCAGCAACGGGCAGAATACATGAAGAAGAAATCTCCGACCCCAACGCACAGCAGATAGTCGCCCAAGTTGAGAAAGGAAGAATGGGAGCCAAAGAACCTACTTTGACAACTACAATTAAGATTCCAGGTAGATATGCGGTTCTCATTCTTGGACACGAAGTTAAAGTTAGTAGGAAAATTCTTGATGGGCAAAAGCGTTCTCGCCTCTTTCGACTTGGAAAGCAGTGGGCTCCTCTCAACTGGGGCATTATATGGCGAACAGCAGCCGCAAACCAACCCTCTGTCATCTTAAAAAATGAGATAACTACTCTTTTGAAAGAACGAGAACTTCTAATGAAGAAAGCTGAGGAGGTAGAGGCTCCCGTGACATTATGGGAAGGTAGACATTTCGCGGACATAGAATTCCCAGCTCTGTCAAAAAGAAAGCTAGATGAAATCCGAAGATTTGTTGCGTCAACAATTAAGGGGCACCATTATTACAAGGCTTGTGTGGGAAGAATTTCATCAGCCTTGGACATGGCTGAACGCCTTCTCAAGCAAGGGGTTCCTAGAGAGGAAGTTGAAGGTCTTTTTGGGCGAACAAATGAAGCAGAACAATCTCATGTAGGTTCTGTGATAGGAATAGAACATGTAAAGCTGGATGGAAAAGTTTTCCACCTCGGCAAAGCTTTGGTTGAAGCCTGCAACCATGATGACTACACACTGTGTTTGAGTCGAGTTTTTGAGAAAGAAGGAGTCTATGATGGTCTCAAAACACGTAAAGAACCAGGAGACACCGCCATAACAGACGCAAAAGTAGGCGAATGGTACCTGAAAACTCAGTATTTTTCTAAACATGGAAAATTGAAAGGTACGTATATCAACTTGAACACGCCGATAGAGTTGTATCCTTATGCAATTCGTTATGTTGATTTGGAAGTGGATGTTTGTGTCTGGCCGAGTGGCAAAGCTGAGACGTTGGATGAGGAAAAACTTGACGAAGCATTAGAGGAAGGGCTGGTCACAAAGAAACTAGTGGAAATCGTAAAAGAGAAAACACAGGAGATTATGAAACGTTTAGTATCAAAATAAAACTGGTCAGCGCCGACGGAGGGGAAAACGGAGGATTTAGTAGTACTGCCGTAGAAAGGCACTATTTATTGACGACGACCGATTTCCTCTTCTTGATAATTACCGATTTTCCATTCTTCGCACAAACCACTTCATCTGGGCTTTTTAGAACTACTTTATTTTCATTGGACACAAAGACTATGTTCATCGCCTTGTAAACCATCTTGGAACCCTTAGTGACAAGCATGTCTAATTTGCCAGTTTCATTTGGGAACGAAAAGATTAAGCCATGGTCTTCGTCGAAACCTTGACGGCTATGCACTCTTCCTCTGAAAAACCGGTTACACAAATCTTCTGCTTTAGCTACAAATTCTTGTGGATTTTCATATCCCATTTTTGTGAAGTCTTCTCTATTCGCTGTGCTGAGATGCGGCTGTGTTTCTTCTGTACCTCCCAACATTAAAAACGGTTCGTCAATTTTTTTCTCAACAGGTTTACCGATAGCACCTTCTTCAGTTTCAACTATGGTATCGAGAAGTAGTTTGCCGTCTCCATGGAATATGTAGCCTTTTCGTTGGTCGCCTAGGTTTATTGGAATGGCCAAGGTGTTTCTGCTGATTTCCATGGCACCTTTTTCTGTTTGCCATAACGTTATAGCTTCAGTTGCTTTCGAAATAGTGTTGCCTAGTTGATAGTTTTGCCACATCATTCTTGTTTCCTTCTTTCAAGGAATCTAGTGACTCGCCTTGCCATTTTGTAGGCAGTTCTACCAGGCATAGTGATAAGGTAACGACCTCTGACTTTTTCTTGAACTACCAGTCCTGCTTCTTCAAGCACTTTGAGGTGACTTGAGAGTGTGCTTGTCGTGATCTCTGAAAGTTTCTCTTGCAGTTCGTTGATGTATTTTCCCCCGCTCATAAGTTCGCTTAGTATTCCCAACCTGTGTTCTTGACCTAGGGCGCTCATGACTTCAGCGACTTTGGGAAAGCTGACACTTGCTTCATCCTCTTCTTCGTGTGGTTTTTCTCTTGCGCGCCCCGCGCGAATTCTGACACCTCTTGGGCCGATGAATATGGATTTTTCAAGTTCACCGTGTATGCCTTCAGCGACACCTTCCATGACATCTTCGACGTAGTCGTGTACGCGGTTACCAACGTCGATGTATATGCCACGGCCTCTTTTTATTTTTCTTTCAGTTGCATCTCGAAGTTGTTCTTTTAGGTTTTGCATTTCTTCTTTGAGTTTTTTCATTTCGTCTTTTAGATCTTCAGACAACTTGCTTTTCAGCATCCTTAATTTCACTTTTATCTATTCTAATTAGATAAATATCAAATTCAGACCGATAAATATAAAGTTTACTATGGTGCGTGTCTTCGTTGACTAGTACAGTTGTATTCTGTAGACTGCCTTAACCAAAGCTTCTTTATCCTCAGGTGACGAGCAACAAGAACACGGATAGAGTTAAACAAAATAGGCCTAGCAGAAAGGTTATGGCTGTGCCAGTCCAGAGTTTTTTCCGCGTTGGGTAGATGGTGTAAGAGAACTTGGAATAAAAGGTTGGATTAAAGGAAAAAGATGATCAACCTCTCCATATAGCACACGCTAAAGTCATAAAGCTAAGGCTAATGGATGTTGAGTGTGCTTTTTCTGAACCATGACTGAAAAACTTGCCATTAGTAACTTTCATGTGTTATGTGAAAGTCCTTAAAATATGCAAATAGAAATCTTAAAATGTCTAGATACATAATTTCACGAGAAGCCTTTAAATGACGTGATGATACCTACTTTCAGTTAACGTTAGAAAACATCAAAGGGAGAAAAAATCCAAACATGGCCAAGTTCAAAATAATCGTTGGAGATCCCAAAACAGGCAAATCCCAATCTCTGGAAATAGAAGATGCTCGTGCTGTTCCACTGATTGGAAAAAGACTGGGGGAAGTGGTTGACGGTTCAGTGGTAGGAATGGGAGGCCACAGACTTCAAATCACTGGCGGATCCGACAAAGATGGCTTTCCCATGAGACCTAATGTTCATGGAGGAGTCAGAACAGGTGTTTTATTAAGTGGAGGAGTGGGTTTCCATCCTTCTCGAAAGGGAGAAAGAAGGAGAAAAACCCTTAGAGGGAACATCATCACTGAGGAAATTGTCCAAATAAACATGAAAATTGTTGAGGAACCAAAGAAAGTAAAGAAACCCAAAGGAAAGGTGAAGAAGAAACCGAAAAGAACTTCAGAAGAAAGTGGAGGCGAAATTACTGAAGAAACTGCCCAGACAACCTGAGGTCAATATAGGAACAATAGGTCATGTTGACCATGGAAAAACCACACTCGTGGAAGCTATAACGGGTGTTTGGGCAGCGAAACATAGTGAAGAACTGAGACGAGGCATAACTATCAAACTTGGTTACGCCGACGCACCCATCTACAAATGTGCTAAATGCGATTCTCCTCAATGCTACTCGACAGAACCCACCTGCCCCCAGTGTGGCTCTTCATGTGATTTCGTTAGAGCAGTAAGCTTTGTTGATGCACCAGGTCACGAGGCACTCATGGCAACCATGCTTTCCGGCGCAGCCGTTATGGATGGAGCTATACTTGTTATAGCAGCTGATGAACCATGTCCCCAGCCACAGACACGAGAACATCTGGCTGCCATTGAAATAGTAGGAATAAAAAACCTCATAATCGCTCAGAACAAAGTGGATATAGTTGACGAAAAACGTGCTTTGGACAGTTACAGAGAAATCGAAGAGTTTGTTGAAGGAACCATAGCTGAAAAAGCGCCTATCGTCCCAGTTTCTGCTCAACACTCCATAAACATTGATGTTCTACTCCAGGTAGTAGAGAAACATATTCCCACTCCTCCGCGAGATCCACAAAAACCCCCAAGAATGTATGTTGTCCGTTCTTTTGATGTTAACAAACCTGGAACACCAGCACAAGAACTGGTTGGGGGAGTAATAGGTGGAACCATCTTCCAAGGAAAATTCAGCTCGCGAGATGAAATCGAAATCCGACCAGGAATTCGTGTTGAAAAAAATGGGAAATCTCTTCATAATCCACTTTTCACTGAAATTGCCAGTCTTCACACCGGTGGGAAAAAGATCCAAGAAGCTAGTAGCGGAGGACTAATTGGTGTTGGAACATTTCTTGATCCCTCATTGACAAAAGCAGATGGACTTATCGGAAATTTAGTGGGCAAGCCAAATATGCTTCCCGAAACTCGATCGGAATTAACCCTAGAACCCCATTTTTTCGAACGTGTAATAGGAACCAAAGAATTGATAGAAGTTAATAAAACGACAAAAGGTGAAGTTCTCCTTCTCGATGTCGGAACTACTATAACTACGGGAAACGTTGCTTCCGTAGGAAAAGGCACGATCACTCTTCAACTAGGACGTCCAGTATGTACAGAAGAGAACTTCAGGGCAGCCATAAGCAGAAAAATTGCGGGAAGATGGCGTCTCATTGGTTATGGAACCGTAAAAGGATGAAGGTATTGATTCACGATTCATTCTGGAAAGGTTGGATATGAAAGTGATTTTAGATTCTAATTTCCTCTTTATTCCATCTCAATTTCCAGTTGATATTTTCGATGAGTTAGCGAAGCTTCTTGAGCAAAGATTCGACCCCATAATTCTTTCCACGACCAATACAGAACTTATAAAGAAGGCAAAGAGGGGATCTCCTAAGATGCGCAAAAAGGCTTCTTTGGCACTTGAGCTTGTCGAAAAATGTCATCTAGTTGGTGTGGAACAAAGTTTTGGGGAGACTCCGGATGACGTGATTGTTCGAGTGGCCGCAGAATGGAAATGCCCAGTTGCTACTAACGACAGGATACTTAGAAGAAGATTAAGGAATATAAATTTGCCAGTTATCTATTTGAGACAAAAGTCTCATTTGGAAATGGAGGGTGAAGAATATTAATAAGCATTCACGCAGTATTCGCACAAGGATCAGTTGTTGCAGGTGATTATCATGTTTAAACTTGTGACCTTAGAAGATACCATTCGTATTCCCCCCGAGAAATTTGGTGAATCCATTGAGATCGTTGGTCACGAACAACTTGGAATAAAATATGAAGGTATGATCGATGAAGAGTTGGGTTATGTCATAGCAGTCATAGACATCAAAGCCAACTCTATCGGAAAAATTATTCCAGGAGATGGAGCCACCTATCACAAAGTTGAATTCTCTCTTCTCACATTTCTGCCAAAAGTTCAAGAGATCGTGGAAGGAGAGATTGTTGAAATCGCTGATTTTGGAGCCTTCGTACGGGTTGGACCCATAGACGCCTTGCTTCATGTATCCCAACTTATGGATGATTTCATCTCCTACGACGAGAAACAAGGAGTACTCATGGGCAAAGAAACAAAAAGAAAACTCGCAACTGGAGACCATGTCCGAGTTCGCATAACCGCAGTTTCTCTGGGGCACAGAGGAGGGAGTTCAGGAAAGATCGGAGTAACAGCGAGACAACCCTCTTTAGGAAAAATAGAATGGATTAAGAAAGACTTGGAGAAAATGAAAAGCACTGAATCTAAGAAAGCGAAAGAGCCTGAAACCACTGCTGGGAGCCCTAAGGCATGAGCGAAAAAGCTTGTCCGGAATGCCAATTAATATTTGTAGGCTCAGTTTGCCCAAACTGTAAAGCTGCAATCCTAAGTGATGACTTCATAGGCTTAGTTATCGTTCTTAGTCCAGAAGACTCAGCTATAGCCCATGCCATGAAAATAAAGAAGAAAGGACGCTATGCCCTTCGTGTCCGGTGATCAGAATTCTCCGACTTACACCACATTTACGCAGAAAATTGAAGGCTCCATTAGGGCTGCTGATCGAGGGCTCCTTCAAAGAAACTATGAAAGAACTGGAGAAAATAATTGGAAAAGAAAAGCCTTCGAAAATTATTGCTGTTGGAGATGTAGTTTCGAGTAACATGATGAAATATGGGATTTGCCCCCAAGTATTCATAGTAGATAATCAGGCTATGAGAAAACCTATTGCCCCAATTCAAGTAAAAGCAAATGAAACAATACATGTAAAAAACCCTGCGGGAACACTGACTGTGGAAGCTAGAGAGGGTATTCAAAAGGCATTGGAGAAAAGGGAACATCGTATAAGAGTGATAGTTGATGGCGAAGAGGATCTTTTAACATTGGCGGCGGTGGTTCATGCACCAGAAAATTCTTTGGTGGTGTATGGTCAACCCCGAGAAGGGGTTGTTGCGGTTATAACTACAAAAGAGAAGAAAGATGAAGTTATGAAAATTATAGAAGCTATGGATTCTGTTGCGTGAGGTTATAAAAGCCGAAAAAAGCGGGGTGTTAGGTGAAATTTGGCCTTCTTGAACGCATTATGGAAACATAGGACTTACTAAAGGGTTTATTACGGCACTTGGGTCGAATAAACTAAGTTAATTCTTTTAATGAAATTGCTGGTTCCTGTATTCTTTATCTTCTCTATCACTCACCGACAGCATATTGCTTGATGAAAAGTTCTGTTTTTTCATACTGAGAGGGAACAGAAGCACTTCTTTGATATCCCTCTAGCGAGGCCTAGACAGACACACACCCACCACCCTAGCTTACGTAACAATCTTACGGATCTCATCCTCCATCCCATCAACCACACTAAACTCTCTCCTCACCTCCTCTTTAATAGCACTAATCGTCTTCACTGGCGTAGGATCTTTGTTCTGTAGAATTGCCAAGTAAACGCTCACAAAGTCTCCCATATGCAACACTGAGAACATTCTTGCCAGCCTTCGATTTCCACTCGCATAGATTTCAAGAATCTTTTTAGCTCCCTTCAAAGCCAACGACTTCGTTGCCTCAATTCTCCGTCTCATCTCAGCGGGTTCGTTATGGTCTCTAATGATTATAACCGAAAAATGTTTAGTCACCGCCTCAGGGGCTTCCCACCCGACAACTTCATTGTGGTTGAGTTCTGGAAAAACATCATACCTGCTGATCACTTTGCTGTTTTCATTGAATTGCGTCTTCAATCGGTGTGCTATAGCGTTATATTGCTTGAATCCATAAACCACCGGCACAGTATTCATTAGTTCAAGTGCCAGGTTCTTTGTCGAGTTATTTTTAACTGGAATTATTGGCGAATTTGCTTCTCCTAGACTTTTCATAACCCGTATCGTTTCATCAATCTCCTCTTTCACGTTGGAAAGCACACCAATTTTCTCTAGCAGAATTGGGAGAGGAAAGAAGAGAAAAGGAATTGCGGCGCGTGGAGGAAGCCCGCCGGATATTCGCACAAAGGGCAGATTTAGCTTCTTACAAAATGAAAGCAAGTGTCCTCCAGAAGTTATGGACACTATCATGCATTTTTTACGGAGAGCGTCTAAGAAGGAACTGAGTGTTTCTTCAGTTTCCCCTGAGTGACTGATCGCAAATACGAGGGTATCTTCGTTTGCGTATGCAGGGACAGTGTAGTCACTAGAGATGTCTACAGGGATTGGGAGTTCGTCTCGTAGCCAGTCTTTAAGAATTTCTCCTCCTATTGCAGAGCCTCCCATACCGGTGATAACGATGTGACGCGGTTTCCTGTATCTAATCGAAACCTTTCGTGAAATGTCCACCTTGACTGGCAGTTCTATTTGTTCAGTCTGTTCTACAACGTCTCGAGAGTACAGCGGAGTTTTTAGGCAATGACCTAACATGTCGTCTTCATCGATTTTCTTAATCTCATCAATTCGATCTAGTATAGAAACGTCAGGCATTCTTTCATCGCCAACTAAACCATTATTTTCTGTTGAAGCTTTTAAGAAGTAGGGTCACATGTTTACCTAGTTGAAAGGTGCATATGATGAACCATAGGCAGAAGCTTTCTATAGCAATTCCCGCTTCCATAATTTCAGACGTCCCCCATCTTAGAGAAAAAACCTTGAGAATTGGACTGGTAGGAAGAGCCGTTGCAATTTTTAGAGTCCATGAAATTATAGTGTTTTCAGATGCTGTGGGTTCTGACCAAAGTAAGGAAGCACGTCTAATTGCCACAATTCTCTCCTACATGGAAACCCCTCAATACTTACGAAAGCGATTGTTTAAGATAAAACCTGAATTGCGATACGTAGGGATTCTTCCACCCTTGCGTACTCCTCATCACCCTCTAATAAACAAGTTAAAAGACTTAACCGTCGGAGAATATCGAGAAGGAGTTGTGGTGGCTTCAGTTAAGAATGGTTCTCTTATAGACATTGGAGTAGAACGACCAATTCTCATCTCCAAAAAAAGAATCCCCATTGACACCAGAGCTACAGTAAAGATTGGTGAGCTTGAAGAGACTCCGAGGGGAGTTGTGGTGAGTCATGATGAAATAGAAGAATACTGGGGGTACCAAGTGGTTATCTCGAACGTCACGTTAGGGCGGTTGATAAGAAAACGATCATTTGACCTAGTAGTGGCAACATCCAAGTATGGAATACCCTTCAAACAAGTTATTCAGAAGCTGGTGAAACGTTGGAAGAAATCGCAAAAGGTGTTGGTCGCCTTCGGTGCTCCTACTAGGGGACTTCATGAGATAGTAGCGCAGGAAGGACTCAAACTTGGCGAGGTTGCCGACCTTGTAGTTAATACAATTCCAAACCAGGGGACTGCGACTGTGAGAACTGAGGAGGCATTGTACGCATCTTTGGCAATCTTGACTTCATTAGTAGAAAAATAATGATTCACGTTCTGAGTATTGACGTGGGTTCAACCTGTGATCGTTTAACCTTTAACAACCTATGCTTGAACCTTTTTTATGTTGCTTTTGTTTTACATCAAGTTCATCGGCACAATGGACACAACAAAATGTGTATCGTTCTCCATCAATGGTCTTTTGATAACGTGCTAGTTCACATCTGTCAGTCTCAGCTATCTCTTTACCACATACTTTACACTTTATGAATTTCATTGCTCAATTCCCCTCTTTCTTCTCCTTATAGTCTTTTATAGCAGCGTGCAAAGCATCCGCAGCTAGGTTTGAACAGTGCATTTTGATCGGAGGAAGCCCTCCAAGACCCTCTGCGACATTAGCCCGTGTAATTTTTAAAGCATCATCAAGGGTTTTTCCCTTTGCCAATTCGGTTATCATACTGCTCGTGGCTATTGCTGCGCCACAACCAAACGTTTTGAACTTGATGTCGTCTATCTTGTTGTCTTTGATTTTTATGTAGACGGTCATGACGTCACCGCAAACTGGATTACCAACAGTACCCACGCCGTCAGCATCTGGAATTTCTCCCATGTTTCGCGGATTCCTGAAATGGTCCATAACCTTTTCAGAGTACACGCTTTCACCTCAGCAACTCTTTAGGAGTTAAAGGGGAAATGGCCCTTAAACGTCTTACGATACCTGGCAATATTTTCATTACGTAATCAATTTCCTCCTTAGTTGTCCATCTCCCCAACGTGAACACTAATGATCCATGAGCCTCTTCATGAGCCAAATTTATAGCCAACAAGACGTGAGAAGGCTCAAGGGTCTTTGAAGTACACGCTGAACCAGAAGAAGTAGCCACTCCTTCCATATCAAGGCTCAGTATCAACGATTCACCCTCAATATAACTAAACCTAAGATTGGCGTTATTGGGAAGCCTCATGGTGGGATGACCATTCAAAAAAGAACGCGGTATCTTATCCAAAACACCTTCTATCAATCTATCCCGCAACCCAGATAACCTACCACTTTCAGATTTCATTTCTTTCTTTGCAATCCTTGCAGCCTCGCCCATACCGACGATAGCAGGCACGTTCTCTGTTCCAGATCGCATTCCTTTTTCCTGACCACCACCATGCACAATCGGCTGGATTTTGGTTCCAGTTTTAATATATAAGGCCCCTACTCCTTTTGGACCATAGAGATCATTGGACGAAAGAGAAAGCAAGTCTATATGCTCATCTATCACGTTGATGGGTACTTGACCTGCCGCAGCAACCGCATCCACATGAAAATAGATGTTTCTCTCATGAGCTACTTCTCCAATTTCTTTTATTGGCTCCACTGTTCCAATTTCGCCGTTAGCATATATGACTGAAATAAGTATAGTTTGGTCT
Organism: Candidatus Bathyarchaeota archaeon; assembly: GCA_029882515.1. Classification (GTDB taxonomy): domain Archaea; phylum Thermoproteota; class Bathyarchaeia; order Bathyarchaeales; family Bathyarchaeaceae; genus JAOUKN01. The sequence goes on along the minus strand of JAOUKN010000010.1, from coordinate 9,171 downwards.
GTGATTACATTTTTCAAAGCTTCAACATCAACTATTCCACACTCATCTACAGGCACGCAAGTAGTCCTAAAACCATCTTTCTGCAGATACTTGAAAGTGTTAATTACGGACATATGTTCGAGCGTAGTGGCAATCATATGATCCCCCCGTTTCTTATTGCGATATGCAACACCTTTAATAGCTAAATTGTTACTTTCCGTGCCCCCAGAAGTGAAGACAATTTCCTCTTTTATCTCAGCTCCAACAAGATCTGCAATACTTCTTCGTGACTTTTCTACAGCCTTCTTTGCTTCTTGCCCCATAGAATGAACCGAAGAAGGGTTTCCAAAGGCTTTGGTAAAGTATGGCTTCATGGTCTCAAGAATTCTGGGATCCACAGGTGCTCCAGCTCCATAATCCATGTAGACTTTTTTCCCCGTCATCGAGATCACCTTCTATTTAACTTTTTCAATCAAAAAACGAATATGGCTTCCTTCTTTCCGTATCTCAATAAGTTTTTGCCCCGTCCTTCTTATTAGACTTTGAATATCCTGCTCTGCTGCTGGGTCATCAGCAATAATTTCCAAAACCTGTCCAACAACCATCTTATCTATTTCTTGCCGAGTCCTGAAAACTGGTTCGGGACAGTAAAGTCCTATACAGTCAACGGTTTGATCCACTTTTGCTTTTTCAGGCATTTAAATTCCTCCCACCAATTCTCATTCAAAACATTCTATATATCAATACTATGGTTACTAGTTTTCTTTTAGCTGTCAAAGTCTATTACAGACTTTAGGTAATAGACACATTCTGTATTCGAAAGTAACGTTTAGCTAAGAACCGAATTCTTTCAGCATTCCTTCCGTTCTTACCGATAGCAACCCCTTTGTCTCTAGGGTTCACAGAAACAACCGCAATGGTCTTCCCATCTGGACGCTCTGTGATCCTTATTTCATTCACGTGAGCTGGTCTCAAAGCATTTTTTATGAATTGAGCTGGATTTTCCGAATGCTCTATTATTTCATGCTTTTTTCCAGTCATTCTTTCGAGAAGATGAATGTTTTTGCCTTTTCTTCCTATAGCAGCCCCTACATCTCCTTCTTTCACAACGAAAATTATTCGGTTAAGATCCTCGTCAACCACACAGTCTTTTGCAGTGGCTCCAGTTATACTTTCGAATAAAGCTATATAGCGCATTTCTCGACTGGTAAAGCGTACCCCGCTAGACATTTGTTGCCTCCGCGAGCTTAAGGATGTCTGAGTTTCCTTGTTCTTTGATAGTCAATGCTGAAACCGTGAATGGTTTTCCACAGACCGCGCCCAATTCTATGCTAGGCCCTTTATAAATAATCATCGGAATGCTAGAAAGTCTACAATAATAATGGATGTTTTCACGAGTTTTCTGTGGACAGTTTGCTGCAACTATAACCAGTTTAGCCTTTCCAATTCTAGCGTTATTTATCGCGCTTTGGGTTCCAAACAAAACCTTTCCAGTTTTTACTGTTTTGGTAATCGCTTTGCCAATGTCAATCATTCTTTTGGTCCTCAGTACGAATCGTTGACATGTAAAGATCCACTAAGCCTGTGCCAATCGGTATAGATTGTCCTACTATAACGTTTTCGGTCACCCCTCTAAGTGGGTCACTTTCTCCTTTAATGGCAGCCTCAACTATGTTTGGAACAGTAATTTCAAATGCAGCTCGTGCAAGCACACTTGTCTTTTCTCCACTAATTCCGTGTCTTCCTATCTGCCGTACTTCACCAGTAGCAGTCATTATATCGGATACTAACATCACATGTCTTACATCTACGTCAAGACCCTGCTCTTCAAGAACTCCAATTGCCTCATTGATTATAGCATTTCTTGCAGCTTCAATTCCGAGAGTTTTGGCAATTTCGTGAATGTGATTAGTAATTGTTCTAGTAGGGTTTATACCATGCACCTCGAGAACCTTTGACAAGTTGGAGCCATCTGTTCGTATAACCCATTTTCCCACCTCCTCAGTAACGAGAACACGACCAATATCAGGGACGCCCTTGACTAAGTGATTAGACACTTTATCTAATAGTTTCTTGCGATCTACAGGCTTCTTAGGCTCAAGGGCTATTTGATTCTCCTTGATCCTTAAATTACAGTTAAGTAGACCGAGAGCCTTGTGTAAATCATCTATGGTCACGTCACGATCCTCCATCATAGTGGGGTCGAGTCTAATAACAACTTCCTCGTTTTCAGCGTCGTCGTACAAGGCCTTGGCAATATCTTCGATGATTGTACAGATAATATTTCGAGCAATCTGAGTGGCTTTTTCTTTACTGATTTCATGCTCCTTGTCCAAGTAAACGGTCATAATTGGAGTTGAAGGTATACGCCGAGCATCCACAATCTCGATGAGACGTGGTAAGCCCAAAGTCACGTTCTGTTCCCTGACTCCAGCATAGTGAAATGTGCGAAGGGTCATTTGAGTCCCTGGCTCTCCCATAGATTGGGCAGCAATGATTCCAACGGCTTCACCAGGTTCAACAAGAGCTCGTCTGTAATTTTCCAGAGTTAAATCAATTAGCTGCTGTACACCTTTTTTGCTTAACCTAGCTTTTGATAACTCGTGTTTTAACTCCTTGTTGAGAAGGGGAGTTAGTTGATTTTCGACTTCCTTATGGCTCTCTTTAATAAATTTAGGAGACGCTGGCTTGCCCTTTTTTATCATAATCTTAATTTGTTCGACAAGACGACTGACATTCACAGCTTTTCCATGATCGCTTTTGGCAGGATCGACGCCGTCCTCGCCATATCGGAACTGAATGATGTCGCCAACTGAGTTTCGAACAGTCCCGTCATATTCTATGCGCAGATGCTCTAAAGCATTAATCAATCTTCTCTGCATGTATCCACTTTGTTGGGTTCGCACAGCAGTGTCCACCAATCCTTCCCGGCCACCCATAGCATGGAAGAAGAATTCAACTGGATCTAACCCATCTCGGTAGGAAGAGTAAACAAAACCTCTGGCTTTGGGTGCGGGATCACCAACTTTAAAGTGAGGCAATGCACGCTCACGATATCCACGCATAATCCGTTTTCCTCTTACAGACTGCTGCCCTACACAAGCAGTCATTTGACCAATGTTAAGGTTAGAACCTCTCGCTCCTGTTCTTGTCATCGTTATGCCTGAATTTGCTATGTCAAAATCTTCATCTGCAATTCTCCCAGCTTTATCTCTGGCCTTGGCCAATTCATTCATAACATAAATTTCAAAGGATTCCTGCATAGTTTGGCCTGGAAGCCTTTGCAATGTACGACTTCGATAGGATTTTATCAACTCCTGTATCCTGTTCTCGAATTTTTGTATTGTTTTCTTGATCTTTTCTTGTGCAGCAGAAGACAACTCTAGTTCGTCAAAGGAGTAGGTGAATCCTCGCAGTGTTATGAACACTTTGAGCAATTGACAGGTACGATTCAGAAATTGCCTTCCAACGTACGTTCCATAATCTTTTATTATTCTGTGAAGAAGACTTTCGGACTGCTCTGCACCAATGGAACGCCTATCAATCACACCACACTTTAGAACACCGTCTTTTATGACTACATAAGCGTCATGTGGACAGTCTTCACAAAGGCAATTAGTGCAGCCACGACAAGTTGTGGCTTTCAACACATAATTCATATCTTTCGGTATAAAGAGACTGAATATTTGTTTTCCAGTCCAAAGGGGCTCAGGTTTCTTTATGTCTGGGCCAGGTAATGGACCGTCATATTCTGCAGCTATTAGTAGTCTACAAATTTCATCTTTGGTAAGGCGAGTTGCTTTTTGGGTTAGAAGATAAGCGGCAGTGATGAAGTCTCGGATTGCCCCTATAATGGGGCCTCCAAATCGTGGAGAAAGAATTTGGTCTTGAACTTGCATAAGAAGGCGCGATTCTGTTTGTGCTTCCTCACTCTGAGGTATATGGAGGTTCATTTCGTCTCCATCAAAGTCAGCGTTGTAAGGAGGACAGACACATAGGTGTAGCCGAAAAGTTTTATGGGGTAACACTCGAACGTAATGTGCCATAATGGACATACGATGAAGGGAGGGTTGCCTATTGAAGATGGCGATATCATCATCTTTAAGATGGCGTTCCACAGTAAAACCTGGCTCTAACACCTCTGCAACCTTTTCTCTGTCAACAACAAACTCTAGTCTAACTCGTTTACCATCAGGTCTCACAATATAAAGCGCACCAGGATATTTTTCTGGACCATTGATAATCAACTTTTGCATTTTCTCAAGGTTCCATTGGGTGACTTTCTCAGGCATGGAGAGTCTTATGGCAACATCCAATGGCACTCCCACTTCACTGATATCAATATTCGGATCTGGGGAAATCACAGTGCGGGCCGAGAAGTCCACCCTCTTGCCAGAAAGATTACTTCTAAATCTTCCTTCTTTTCCTTTAAGACGCTGAGACAACGTTTTAAGTGCTCTACCTGACCGATGTCTAGCAGGAGGGATTCCTGAAGCTTCGTTGTTAAAATAGGTTGTCACGTGATACTGCAACAGCTCAGATAGGTCTTGGATAATAAGAGTTGGAGCACCAGCTTCCATGTTTTCCTTTAAGCGTTGATTAATACGAATAATGTCTACAAGTTTATGGGTTAAATCATCTTCAGAGCGGATACCAGATTCTAAAGTTATTGAAGGTCTTACATAGACCGGAGGAACTGGGAGAACTTGCAGAACCATCCATTCTGGACGGGCATTTTCTGGGTTGAAACCAAACAACACAAGATCATCATCAGATATGCGTTCGAGTCGTTCTCTGAGCATACTTGGCGTTAATCTTTGCGCACCGCCCTCGGGAACATCCTCACTAAATTTTGTTGGTTTCTCGAATATTACCTTATATTGGGGTGTCCCGCAATGAGGGCATTCTTTTCCTCTAGCCTCTCGCGAGAATTTCTTGTGGAGACTGCGAGGAACCTCTCCCAACATTGTTTGAATCCGATTGATTCTCGACTTGATGTTTTCAATTCGATCCGTCGGCAATAAGATACGTCCGCAACTTCTGCAAGTGGCTCCGAGAAGTTCGTTTATTACCTTGTTGAATATTATGTGAATAATAGGGACAGCAAGTTCGATGTGACCGAAGTGTCCGGGACATCTAATTGCAGTGTTGCCACACGTTTTACATCGTTGTCTTGGCTCAAGTGTTCCTAGTCGTCCGTCCATAAGTCCAGATATTATGGGTGCTCCATCTTCGTCATAAGTGTCAGCTGTTCGTATTTCGGAAACAGAAAGCCTTCGTACCTCTTGAGGAGATAAAACACCGAAGAAAACTTCATTTATGACTTTATGAACTGTTTCCTCAACAGACATTTACGCTTTCTCCTTTAATTTAAGTCGTGGCGCTATACAAAGGCTCATTAATTCTTGCAAAAGAAGCTTGAAAGCATAGGAAACAAATACTGGAGAAATTCGTGCTTTATCTTCACAAAGTCGACAAATGTACCTACGTTGCCTAATATCATAAAAAGCAATGTACCCACAGTTCTCACATATGTAAAGAAGATATTTGTCAGATTCTTCGAGCAATCTATCCCTCAACAGCATCGCAGCACCGTGACCAACCAAGCAGTCCCTCTCCATTTCACCAAAACGCAACCCACCACCCCTTGCCCTTCCCTCAGTGGGTTGCCGCGTCAGCATCTGAACTTGTCCTCGCGCTCGGGCATGGATTTTGTCTGCAACCATATGATGGAGCTTTTGATAATAGACGACTCCCATGAAAATGTCCACGGCGAATTTCTCGCCTGTGACTCCGTTGTAGAGGATTTCTCGTCCTGTACTGCTGAACCCAAGCCTAATTAATGCGTTTTTAAGTTCTTCTGGATCTTCGTTTATGAAGGGCGTTCCATCAACGCGTCTTCCCCTTGCTGCTGCAACCTTTCCAGCCATGGACTCTAGAAATTGTCCAATAGTCATCCTTGAAGGAATAGCATGTGGATTGATAATGATATCTGGGGCGATGCCATCGGCAGTAAATGGCATATCTTCCTGAGGTATAATCATACCTATCACGCCCTTTTGTCCATGTCGAGAAGCAAATTTATCACCAAGCTCAGGGATACGTTGATCACGAAGTCTAACCTTTACAAGTTTGCTTCCTTCACCGCTTTCAGTAAGGAAAACATCATCGACAATGCCAGATTCAGAAGACCTAACATCTACTGAGGTGTCTCTTATAGTGGGGCCTTTGACCTCAAACTCTTTATATTCTTCAAGAAATCTTGGAGGACTCGTTCTTCCAATAAGTACGTCACCACCTATAGCCCTAGACTCAGGACTTATGATGCCATCTATTTCAAGCAGACGATAATACTGTTCTCCGCGGTATCCACGGACGCCAGATTCCGGTATAACGAAACGGTCCTTTAATCCACCTAGATACTGACGACATTCTGCCTCATAAATACGATAGAATGTAGAACGCCCAAAACCACGTTCAATAGATGCCTTATTGAAAATAAGAGCGTCCTCCATGTTATATCCTTCAAAGGATACAATAGCGATGAGAGCGTTTTGTCCAGAAGGCCTTAAATCATATTCTATGATATCCAATGATTTTGTATTTACCAAAGGTGTCTGCGGATAGTGGAGGATGTGAGAGCGGGAATCAACTCTGTTAAAGAAGTTGGTAGTATGTAAACCTAGAGCTTGTTTCGCCATAGCCGCCTCATAGGAGTTACGTGGAGATTGATTATGTTCCGGGTATGGTATAAGAGAGGCACATATTCCAAGGATTGTGTACGGTGCGATCTCCATGTGGGTATGTTCAGGGGTGACGTCATCAAAGCTTAGTGTTGCAAGAACATTCTCTTCTTCTTCAGCATCGATATATTCGATTATGCCAGCCGCTATCAGATCTTCCCATCCCCATTCTCCGGAACGAATTTTTTCGATATGCGCTAGTTGTAGTTTTGGCTCACCATTTTCTATGATTATAAGCGGTCGTCTCACACGGCCTTTATCACAATTAACATAAACTTCTTCCTTTGAATCGAAGATCTTTGAGAAACAAGTAACGTTGACCTCTGGAGATATATTTCCTTTCCTACGTTTCTTTCTTATTTCAGTGACTAACTCTTCCGGTGATGAGTGAAAACCAATTAGAGAACCATCCACAAAGACTTTGGCGCTAGACTTAACTTCCTCATTTGCCTCATGAATTGGAATTACTCCCATTCGATAGATAACTTGCTTCATTTTTTCTGGGTTTGCACTTAAAGAGGTACTGGCGGATAAGGCAAGATTTTTTACTAGACCACAGTTTGACCCTTCCGGCGTTTCGTTTGGGCATAGTCTTCCCCAATGTGTTGGGTGTAGGTCCCGTGCCTCAAAGTTCGGTTGACTTCGACTGAGGGGTGACTGCAACCTTCGTAAGTGACTCAATGTAGAAATGTGGTTTGTTCGATCAAGAAGTTGAGTGATTCCAACTCTTCCTCGTCCCCATTTGCCAGTTGCCAAGGCGTGTTGAATTCGTTCGGTTATGATTCCGGGACGGACAGCTGCAGAGACATTTATCAGTGGTCGCTTAAAGCCCATGCGTTCCAGTTGATATTTTATGTCTCTACATAGATTTCTGAAGGCAATTCTGAAAAGATCTGCAAGCATTGGTCCTGCAAGTTTCAAACGCTTGTTTTTAAAGTGATCTTTATCGTCTGGGTTTCGTTTTCCAAGTTTTAATTCAATAACTCGGCTTGCCAGTTCACCCAAGAAGAACGCTTTATCTTTACGGGTTTCGATTGTGCGCCCAATATGAGGCAGGAAGTTTCGATCCAGAATACTCTCTGCCTTCTGCTGACGATATTCTTCAATTTGTCCATGAGCCACCCGATTTCCAATGTACATTATGGCATCTTTGACCATATCAATACCGATAGCCTTTTCGAAAGAGAGTTCCAGTTCATTTTGCATTCTTTTCTCAAGAGAAATTGTTTCTGCAATTTCCTTGTCAGATTCCAGTCCGAGTGCTCGCATAAGAATTACAAGGGGGATCTCGGTAGGGACACCAGGCATTGAAACATAGATGGCTCCATCTGATTTCATTCGCAATTCGATTCTTGCTCTAAAACCGACTGTCGTGGAAAATATCTTGGCTTGATAAATGGGTTTAGCACCACGAGTATCGATGTCTATGAGAATACGGTTGGGAGCTAAATCTTCTAAAGCTACAATTACTCTTTCAGAACCATTAACTATAAAGTATCCTCCCGGATCGTTTGGATCTTCTCCTTGGACGACTAGCTCTTCTGGAAGAAGTTGAGAGAGAACGCAGAGCTTTGATTTTAGCATCACTGGAAAGTCACCGACTAAGACGAGTTCTGTCTCCATTTCTCTGCCGTCGATTATTGGGGTCATTTCAAGAGAGAGGGGAGCTGAGTATGCTAGGTCGCGGAAGCGAGCTTCCATAGGATAGATTTCATGCTTTGTGCCGTCAGCTTCTGTAGTGTAGGGGCTGCTAATTCTCGATTGGGGATCAGGATCAATAACCCATAATCGACCGAACTTAATTTTATATGGATTTTCTGGGACTTCTATTCCAATTTCCCCAACTTCATCTACAACTTCTTGAAGACCATGTTCGACAAATTCGTCATAAGAATCAAGGTGTTGTCTAACTAAACCCTTTTCCTTAAAAAAAGATTTCACAAGGAGAAAAAGATCATCATGTGAAAATTCCAAACTTATTTAAGCCTCCAAGTTCCTTTCCAGAGAATGTTGGATCACGATCTTATATACGGTTTCTTCCAAACTAGGAGATTCCTCCGATGAGTCGGCATCTATCCGACCCGAAAAGTCTGGGTTCCATAAGGATTTTCCCATCATGCCTTAAAGTGCTAACAGTAAACGATTTAGCCCATTAATAAACTTTACTTAGGTAAATTCGCCATTACCTTGTACTTTTTTAAGTTCATTTTCGCTTCCTGAACAACATGGATGTTTCATGAGCGCATACGAATTCAAAGCCAGCTTCAACAAGCTCTCTTGCTTCTTTTATGTCCACTGCAACAGCTGAATGGTATTCATCGCTTTCAAAGTTGATGAGCTGTGTATAGATGAGTGTGTTCTGAATGTTCCTGTGTCCCAGCATTTTCATGACGTGCAGGATATCTTTCGTCTTGTGATATTCCATAGTGGCTTTCCAATGGCGAAGGGT
>JAOUKN010000008.1 GCA_029882515.1 Candidatus Bathyarchaeota archaeon | reverse complement strand
CTTCCGAGATTTGAAATTTCTGTCTGTGAATTTCTTATGAAAGCCAGACGTCCACTGAGGCTTGTTGATGTATTGGAAGATAAATTGGCTCCCCATCTTTTGGTGAGTCTCCCTCATGCAATAGATTTCGTGGGAAATATCGCCATACTTGAAGTTCCGCTAAAACTTGAGCCTTACAAACACACTGTAGGTGAAGCCATATTAACAGTGCATAAACGAGTTCACACTGTTTTAGCAAAATCAGGCGCAGTTGGTGGTATTTTTCGTATTAGGGATTATGAGGTTGTAGCGGGAGCTGGCAGAACGGAAACAGCTCACAAGGAACACAATTGCATTTACCATGTTGACCTTAAAAAAGCCTTTTTTTCACCTCGGCTGTCTCACGAGCATGATCGGGTTGCATCTCAGGTTAAAGTAGGTGAAACCGTCGTGGATATGTTCACAGGAGTCGGGCCATTCTCCATCCTAATTGCCAAGAGGTATGATACAGTTCAGGTGTATGCTATTGACGTAAACCCCGACGCTATAGGTTTCTTGGAAAAAAATATCGCAGCGAACCGTGTTAGAGATAAGGTTAGTCCAATTTTTGGTGATGCCAGAAAAGTCATCAGAGAGCAATTGCCTGGTGTTGCAGATCGGGTTATTATGAATTTGCCTGAAAAGGCGATAGAATACGTTGATGTGGCTTGTGAGGCAATCAAACCCAAGGGAGGCGTCATTCATTTCTATGATTTCACAAAAGCTCCAAGCCCATTGGAGACCGCAAAGATTCGATTAATCGAAGCTGTGAAAAAAGCTAGTCGAAACGTTGAGAAGATTCTATTTGTGAGAAGGGTCAGGGCAATCGCGCCCTATGAATGGCAAACTGTAGTGGATGCTGAGATTCAATAGTCCTCGACTGCTAGTGTGATCTTGATTTTTTGATGTGGATCCCTTAGTTTTTCAACAAGTTTTCTTGAAAGATCTGATGCTGCCTTGTCTGCTCTTATCGCCACTGTTCGACCGCAAACGTAGCCACTCTTTCTAATCACAATGTCTGTGGAATTAGTGAATGTCAACCGAGAACTTCCACGCGCTCTAACAGTCTCCTTCATGCCATTAGCTTCGATAGCTATCGTTAGTTGTGCATTCTCCATCATGGCAGTTTTCTTAAACTTCGGATGTATATCTTTTGCACCCTTTGTTGCTTTTACAGCAATTATGCAATCACCATGTTTTGTGAGGTCGGCTTCTCTGGTAGTCTCAAAAGTGGTTTTGTGAATGGAAAGAATGTTTTTATGACCGCATGCCCAAATGATTTCGGTTATTTTCACAGTATTCTACTCTTAGGATGTTATCTATTATATTTGGGGGAAGTCGATTGGTGATGAACAAATCTATTCCAGAATTTCTATGGAGTCTACTTTTCCATCTCCGTCCAAGTCGAATCCTTGAATGATTGTTGCAAACTTCTTGTCGTCATCGAAGTTTCCTAAGGTTTCTTTCCAGAATTTTGTGATGGCTATGACACAAGCTTTTGTTCCTACCGCCTTGTTGCCAGCAAGGACAATTATGCGGTTTTCATCACTCCAAGGATTAGGTACTTTTGCTATTACGCCTACAGTATCACGAGTGTAGACATTTCCGGTTTTTTCAGAGACTAACCCACCAAAGAGGAACCCAAGTTCGGAAGGCATCATGTTGAACCGAATGGGTAGAAACCTGTTAAGCTCTTGAGTGATCAGATTAGTTCCAGGACCACCAACCAGAATTAAGTTGTTTCTCTCTTCCTTCTCAACTTTCAAGTCAACGTCCAGTTTTATGGCGAAATCTTCTGGTAAAGTGGCGAGTTGACCGAGGAAAAACGTCAGGTACGAGGCGTAGTGTCCGTCCCTCGCGCTTGTTTTGAAGGGGCCATGAGGTTCTGGACTGCCAACCACAACTTTTCCATCAAACCTTCCATCCTCTTTCAAGAGTGGACTAAAGAATCGTTTCAATTTGTCATCAACAGTGGGAGCTGTAATTCTTCTGATTTTTTGGTATCCAAAGGGGAGTTCAACTCCAAAGGCAGGATAGGAAGCTCTGTAATATTTTGCGATGGCTCCCTTCTTTCCCTCTTCTCTTACAACTTTAATTGCTCCAGCCTTGGCCAGTTTTCTAATATGGTAGTAGATTTTCTGTTCATGTACTCTTAGTTTCTTTGCGATCTCCATAGGGTACATATCGTTTTCACCTAGTAGGGTCAAAATTTCCCAACTGAGCCTCCCTAAAACACTCTTAAGCCTTTCAGGCTCTTCAAAAACAGCAATGTCTTTAACTTTGTATTCCTTTCTCCCACCACTGAGCAACAGTTTCTTCTTCATGTCTCAGAGAGTTACCATGATCCTCTATAAATATTTTAATAACGGTAGCACTCATCGATTAAACATATTAAGGTTATTACAGGTCGTTAGTCCGTGTTAGTGCTTTTTCAACTTCTTCTCGTATTATGAAGCCCCCAATATGAAGTATCGGTTCTTTCACTTCGGGGTCTATGCTCATTGTTGCAGTGCATGGATAACTGTGATGGGCTTTTGCTACCGCATCGTAGAGGATTTCCTTTTGTGGTTCAACTCCGATGAGTTTCTTTGCCACGTACCATGTTGAACCACATGGAGCACTTCGCCTAACAACCGTAGAGTCTATAACCTCGTGTTTGCCTCTTTTCACAGTTGAAATCTTCAATAAAGGCCTTCCAATTTTTAGTTCATTTACAAATCGCGAAATTATTGGTTTACCTTCTGCTGATTTCAACGAACAAAAAGGCTTTGGGAAGGCAGTTTCTAACCCCAGTTCCATGCCTCTCTCTTGCAACTGCTTTCTCAGACCAGATGGAATCTCTACGAAGTCTTCTATCGGTACGATCAACCCTTCTATTCCGACTTTTTGTATGTGATGCGGCAATTCCAATAACAGGTCTTTGTGTAGTCCCGACGCTACACATAGATCGACTTTCGGAATTTTCTTAGGCATATACTTTTCTGGGTCATCTACAAATGCCGGTAGTTCAAAAGGGGCTGGTAGCTGTATTGCTGCTAGGATATTGCTGACATGGCTGTATACATTGTATTTGCAGGAGTCACAATATAGGCCGCAGGATTTGCAGAAGCTCGGGTCGTTTATCAAGTTTCTTATCACCCCTTCTGCAAATTCGCCGCTGTAGATGAAGACTACGGTCAATGTCTCTTTTGTCATTAGTTGAGTTCAAACCTGTGACCTTGAGTTCTGATGCAAACGCTTCTCAGATGCCGATTTTTTTCCTTTTGTCCTTTATATGGGCTAGGATTGCTTCCACTGCCTTAACAAGGTCTTTTTCTACATTCAACAAACCACCGGTTATCTGACTACAGTCTCGTGTCAAGAGCTTAACCAAATTCGGCGCTCCAGTAACTGTTGGTACGGGGTTCACATAAGTATAAAGACCTAGGGCCAGGGCGAAAACTGCGTCAATTGTAGCCTTTTGTTCCATATATTCTGGTGCAACAGCAACAACAGGTAAATCCGGAATAGGAACTCTCAGAGCCTTTGATATTACAGCCAATAGGTCAGCGAGACGCCCTGTATCAGTACATGTGCCATAACTCAAAACGGGAGGGATGTTCAGTTTCTCACAAAGAGCTTTTAGACCAAGACCCGCAATTTCCTTAGCCTCTGCAGTGCAGAGGCCCGCAACTTGCATCGCTCCGTTGCCACATCCCATTGAAAGAATCAAGATATCTCGTTTGATTAGTTCTTTAGCAATACGTACGCTATGTACGTCTTGACCATAATCTCTAAGAGTTGTGCATGAGACAAGACCCGCAATGCCTCGTAGGGTTCCGTTTTTTATGGCTTCCAAGATGGGATTAAGAGTACCACCAAGGGCTTCAAGGATGCTTTCAGTAGAGAAGCCAACTACGGCTTCTCTCATAGGTAATTGTGTAACGGGTTCTACAGATGCTCTTCGTTCTTTAAAGTTCTCGATAGCCATTTGCAAGAGATGTGCAGCTTGTTTTTCAGCTTTTTCAGGCGCATAGTTAACTCGGTCTGTAACCCCTTCAAAGGCTACAAGTCCGCTTACTGGGACAAGTCTGAACTTGTATTTTTGGGCATACAATGGATCTACAGGCATAGAACAATTCATATCAGCGGCAAAAAGGTCTACACAACCACTGGCCAAAATTGCTTCCTGCATAATCCAGTTCCCGGTGAAACCGTAAAATGTTTCGTCCATCTCCCATCTTTGAATCATCTCTTGGCCTGTTTCAATGTTTGCAATGACCCGCAATCCTTTTGCGCCGGCTGCTTTTGCCTTTTTCTGCCATTCTGGTTTTCGAGCAAGTTGAACCATGGCAAACCCGAGAAAAGGTTCGTGACCATTCGGCAACACATTAACGTATTCCGGGTCTAGTACGCCTATATCCACACGCATTTTGTGTGGTCTCGGTATTCCATAAAGGGTGTCTTGACAATATTCGTTAACAAGCTGGCTCTGATAGGCCATTGCCACGCTGAGGCGCATGGCCTTAAGAGCTAAGCTTACATAATAACCGTCGACATTGGTGAGGCATGAACTTGTTGCCCTCATCATCTCCCCATAAATTCCACCAGGGAAAATGTCGAGGGCTCTCCAGACCTTCTTACGCTCTTGGGGAGCTAATGCCTCTACTATTTGACTTGATTCATAGTGTTTTCTGTGAAAATCGGCTTCCACAAAATCACACAATCGTATGGCAATTTCATTTTCTGATCCTGCTGTGTTTATTTCAAGTCGATTGGCAAAATCTTTCAGTTTATCAGGCTCTTTTATCTTGAAGGGTGTTTGCCCCATCGCGGTTGCCCGAAGGGTCTTAATGGTTTGATCTGTGTGGTAATGGTAGGTGGACGCTCCCATTATATTTCTAAGCAACATCATGCGCATAGCCATGCCATCAGCGGTGATGCCACATACTCCTTTCTTGTCTTTTGCTGCATCTGCGCGGCATGGACCATTGGAGCATAAATCGCACCTGACTCCCGCCATACAGAAAGGGCATCTTTTGTCAGGGTCTCCAAAGCCTTGAGCCTCATATCGGTCCCAAATGTTGTTCATGTTGTCCTTTTTTATTCTCTCGTAGAGTGTACGAACAGATTTGTGGTAAGAAATCCTATCTCCTTCCATTCCAAATCCACCTCTTTAGAATGAAACACTAAAGCACGTGTGCAAAATTGTTTCGATATATTTTCTGTTTACCATATTTCATAGCTTCCTTAATAACGATTCACATATAATGGCCCCGAAGCGGCTTTCTTCTTCTGTTTTTGAAGCCCTCTCACTGTTAGACATTTTCCCTTTGTTGGACAGTACTTTTGGGTGTGATAGGTGAATGTCTTGAATAACGATTCCATTGTTTCCTTGTTCAAAGCGTAGAAACGTTTCTTCTTTCTTCTTTCTGAAAAGATAAATCTACATCTCTCTAGGGGTTTAAGATTGTGCGAAATCATGCTCTGTTCTTGGTTTAGAGATTCAGAGATCTCAGTTACATTCTTTGGCCCATCGCGAAGGAGTTCTAGAATTGCTAATCTTGTCGGATTTGATAACGTTGAAAAGAATAGATGACACGTCTCACTCAAACCATGCTTCATCTACGTCACATCAATTGAATAATTATTCATATGAATGATATGTCATACTATCTTTATATAAAATTTGTGGTAGCCACATATAACGCACTGAGTCATACATTTTGTAGATGGGCAAACCAAACTCTGAGTCTCGAACTGTTATAAACATTTTTTTAACTGTCAAATAGAAACCCATTAAATACCCAAGAAACCCCTCAAAAATCTTTTTTCAAATTGAGGATTTTTTCCTAAAAAACCTTATAGATAATGCTTTTCTCTAATTAAACCTACACGTAGAGGATCAGCTTAACTAAGAATTCATGAGGCATTATTGATGTGCGGAATATTTGGATGCATTCTCAAGAACGGCGTTGCCGCGCCAATTGTTCATGCTGCCTTAAAGAGACTTGAATATCGGGGCTACGACTCCGTTGGTGAAGCGGCAATCTACAAAAATAAGCTCTTCATCAAAAAGGATCAAGGAAAGATTGATGATGTTCATGCAGTGCACAATTTGGCTAACATCCCTGGCCGAATAGCACTGGGTCACACGAGGTGGGCTACTCATGGAGCGCCTTCTCAGGTGAATGCACATCCTCACATGGATTGTCACAAGCAGATCGCCGTCGTTCACAATGGAATCATTGAAAACTTCGCCGAAATCCAAAGGGAGCTAGAAGAACTAGGGCATGTGTTTCGTTCAAAAACCGACACCGAAGTTATCCCTCATCTGATTGAGGAAGAATTGAAGGATGGTCTGCCCTTATCAGAAGCAGTTCGTGAAGCTGTGAAGCGACTGGAGGGCTCCTACGCCGTCGCAATAATCTCTGTGAGGGAACCGAACAAGATTGTGTGTGCCCGTAAAGAAAGCCCTCTAGTGGCTGGAGTTGGAGAACATGGAATTTACTGTGCCTCAGACATTCCCGCCTTCCTCCCGTTGACGAATAAGGCAGTGATAATTGAGGACGGAGAGATCGTTGTCTTAGCTGATGATAGGTATGAGATTCGGAGAATCAGTGACGGGAACCCGGTTTTGAGGGAACCTGAGGTTATCGATTGGACACCAGAAATGGCTGAGAAACAAGGTTATCCTCATTTTATGTTAAAGGAAATTCATGAACAACCACTGTGTCTAAGAAACACTCTTAGATTACAAGAGCAATACTTGGATTTGATGGCAACTTTTCTGGAACGTGCCACGGAAGTCTACTTCGTAGCGGCTGGGACCTCATACCACGCTTGTCTCGCGGCCTCATACATGTTTTCAAAAGTTGCATTATTAGCTACACATCCAGTTATCGCCTCCGAGTTTATAGAGCAACATGGAAAAGCGGTGAATATAGATAGCACGATCCTTGCAGTTAGTCAATCTGGAGAAACAGCAGACACTTTAGCAGCTGTAGAATGGGCCAGACAACGAGCTGCAACAATTCTGGGTCTCACTAATGTTGTTGGATCTACGTTAACACGAGTGGCAAGAGCCTATGTTTGTCAACAGTCCGGTCCAGAAATCGGAGTGGCAGCCACCAAAACCTTCACTTCACAACTATCGGTCCTCTCCCAACTGGCATTAAACGTCGCCAAACGGCGAGGTAAAATCTCTCACACACAAATTGAAGATCTAGAGGAGAAACTTCAACAGATTCCAGACATTGTGGCGACAATCCTGGAAACTCAAGAGGCCAAAATAAGACAGCTTGCCGAAAAATACAAGGACAAACAATGTTTCTTCTTTTTAGGGCGAGGGATAAGTTCCGCCACCGCACTAGAAAGCAGATTAAAATTGTTGGAGATAGCCTATGTCCCATCCATTGCTTACCCAGCCGGAGAAAGTAAACACGGACCCATCAGTCTCATTGAACCTGGATTCCCCGTTGTCTTCATTTGCCCCAAGGACGAAACACGCAAAACAATCATGGGAAACATTATGGAAATGAAAGCTCGTGGAGCCTCTATCATTGCAATTCTTGAAGAAGGAGACGAAGAAACCAAAAAGATCGTTGACGATTACATTGAGATTCCAACGGGATTTCCGGAGGTCCTTTCACCAATTCCCTACGTGATTCCACTACAACTCTTTGCCTATTATATGTCAGTTGAAAGAAACTGCGACCCAGACATGCCAAGAAATCTAGCTAAATCAGTTACTGTCAAATGAAAAGCCTTTTCCCACTCTTTTGCAAAGTCTTAAGCATTAGATTTTCTATTATTTGCTTGAGGCTTGAAAATGGAGAAAAAGGACTGGAAGGAACTAGTTGACAGATTAATAAGAGAAGGGATTCTTCGTTCACCCAATGTAATCAAGGCAATGCGAATGGTCTCTAGAGAGACTTTTCTTCCCGAAAACGTGAAATCTTATGTTGCTGTGGATTCACCACTTCCGATTGGATGGGGACAAACGATTTCTGCGCCTCACGGCTGACCAACTAAGATCAGTCGGGCGAAACATGGTTTCAATCATGGATGAAGTCTTAGAGTTGGACATAGGACAGAAGGTGTTAGAGGTTGGAGCTGGCTCAGGTTGGCATGCCGCAACCATAGCGGAGATTGTTGCCCCAAGAGACGCCCCTAAAGATAAATGGGGTCACGTTTACACGGTGGAAATTGTCTCTCAGCTAGCCGAGCTTGCAGAGAGAAACATTGTAAAGGCTGGATACGGCGATCGGATCACTGTAACTTGCGGAGACGGGTCCTTAGGATATCGGGAAGAGGCACCCTACGATCGTATTTTGGTTACCGCAGCCGCTCCAGATGTTCCCAAGCCTTTGGTGGAGCAGTTGAAGAGTGACGGGGTTCTGGTGATTCCAGTTGGAGGTATGTATTTATATCAGACGCTTGTGCGCGTTAGGAAGAGAGATAGCCAGACTTTGAAGGAGAATCTAGGCGGAGTTGCGTTTGTGCCCTTAACTGGAAGGTATGGGCAAAGATTGTGGAAGTAAAAGATTAGTTATTCTGAAAGAAGGCTTCCAAAGTCACCTTTCCTTTGGCCATTTTGATGCCGGTGGTCATTTTTTCAAGGGCTTTGTGCACTCTGTCTTCGGAGAAATCTCTTTCGCGGCATAAGAAATCTATGACACCTTCAATGTCAGGTTCTTTCCATTTGAGCTGATAATTATCGGTGATTTTGGGGTTGAGGAAGATTTCTCGTATGCGTTGGGGTTCCACGGGAAACTTTGCTGCCTTTATGTGAGACATAGTGTTTTCGAGGCTGTTGTGTTGCTTTATTAAGTTGAGGGCGGTTTTTGGACCGATTCCTCTTATGCCTTCGGGGTTGAAGTCGGTTCCAATGAGGATTCCAATGTCCACTAATTGTTCTTGGGTTATGCCTAGTTTCTCTAACACTTGGTTCAATTCCACTATTTCTGGGATAACGTCTATGTAGACTTGTTTTCCAGGGAGTTTTCTTCTTCCACTCATGGTGAGATTTCTGATCAATAGAGGGGCACCGAACAGTAGGCTGTCGTAGTCTTGGCTGGCGCAATAGTTTGTATCGCCTTTTTTGGTTAGATAGGCGGCTTGGGCTTCGCCTTCGCTTGGAGCTTGAATCCATGGGACTCCCATTAGGGTTAGTAGGCGTTTTGAGTCTTGTTCCATGTAGTCTTTCAGGCGGCTGGTAGCTTGGGCGTAGGTGCGGGCTTCCTCGATTCTACCTTCTTGCAAAGCTTTCTCATACTTCATTATAGCCTCTTTCTTCACTTTGACCCTACGTCTTATTTCTACCTCTTTTAAGGTAGGGGGGACTCCATCAAAAACGTAAACTACTCTCATGCCCATTTCGACTAGATTTGCAGTTCGATATAATAGACCGCTTAGATGGCTTGTAACTTTACCAGTCCTGTCTTTTAATGGCGTGCCATCTGGCTGGCGAATAATGGCTAGAAACTGATATAGTGCATTATAAGCGTCAATTGCAATGGATCTGCCACTTAGATCAGAGAGGGCTATTTGTTTTTTTGGAACTAGATCGCGTAGATTTACGCCCAAAATGATTCACGCGCCAGTTTAAGTCATTGTCACGGTTGATATAAATTTAGTGAGAATAATAAACACTAAATAAATGAGACCAACGTAAATTATGATTGGAAGTCCGAAGCTTTTGGATGCCTTAGGTTTCGTCTCTACTGTCGTTCTTGTAACTGCTTCTGGAGCCTTAGCACCAGGTCCTTTGTTTTTCGCCACTGTTTCGCATGGCACTCGGTCTGGAGCAAAGGGAGGATTATTCTTTTCTCTTGGGCACATGCTGTTTGAGTTGCCACTCGCTGTTGTTTTGGCTTTTGGATTTTCAACTGTAGTGGACCAACCTATAGTTCGTCCTTTAACAGGACTACTTGGTGGAGTGATGTTGCTTTTCTTCGGTATTTTGCAGATTCGCGAGTCCTTGGCGCCAAAACGTGGTGATCAAACCATGTCTAGTAGGATCTTGGTTAAGAATCCAGTTATTTTGGGCATTATATTTACAGGTTTAAACCCCTATTTTATCATGTGGTGGCTTACAATTGGAATCAAGCTCATGTCAGACCTTTCGGTTTTCCTATCTCTTGTTAGTTTTCTGCTGATGTATGTCTCTCACGTGTGGATGGATTATGGTTGGCTTACGCTATCCGCTTATCTTGCGCGCAGAGGAACCAGTTTAGTAAGTAGCAAAGGATATAGAATTCTCATGGCAGTTTTTGGAGTAGTTCTGATCTGCTTTGGCCTGAACTATCTTATAACCACGCTATTCATTTAGAGAAGTCCACGATTGTCTGAACAAATCTGCTTAGCTGTTTTTTGATTGTCACTCACGCCCATCTAGAGCAGAACCAAGAAGTGTTGAAGCATGTTCCACGCTACTACAAATATGTAAAAAGCCACCAATGCAATCAATGTCCATCGCAATAGTCTACTAGCGAAAGCCCACTCAGCTGGCTTAGCCACCCTCTTAGTGAGTGTGCATAAAATTCCGAAAAATAGGACTAGTCCAATTTTAATTCCAGCTGAAAGCAAGATGCCTATTTTTCCCCACATGTAAAGAGTGAAAGGATTAGATTCGAAAGTCGGGTTTGTTACCAAGATGTCTAGGATGTTAAGCAAGAGCAAAGATAGAAACCACACGGGTAAGGATGATATTCGCCATTCCACTTCTCCTTTCTCCTTAGCTAAAGAATGGCGCCATCAGGTATTTATGAGTTTAAGGGATGCAGAGATAAGTCCTCGTGCAACCTCGTGCTTCTAATATCCTTCATAAGCCTACAATCGAAAGCGTTTATCGCAGTTTCAACGAGTTGCGAGCGCATACTAGTAGGTTATGGTAATTATTCGGTTCTCATGAAGCCAGAATCTTCTGAAGTATTCTTCACATCGCATAAGTGTGTCTTCCATACTCAAGTTCATCAACGGAACCGTCATAAGTCCCCAATCACACTCCACGGCTTGGGCGTCAACTCGTAGAACAAAGGTGTCATCAGAACTGGCAAAATTTGGATTAGTAAGATATCTTTGATTAAGAACAAGGGCACAGAAACACAGATTGACCCTTTCGTTGCTCATTGAGTAAACAATACTTTCCAGCTTCTGCTTAGTAAAGCCACTATTAACAACATCATCAACAATCAACACATCCCCACAGTTGCTCAATCTTTCTTTAAAATAGATCTCCCACTCTAGGCTAGGAAAATTCGATTCCACATAATGCTGCATCTGTAACGGTCTCTGAGCCACTAAAGGAACAAAATTTTCTATGGTATCGTTTATTTTGGCCAATGAATATGCGACTGGAAGCCCCTTCAAAACGACCCCTAAGAGTAAGGTCTCTTCGAAATTGAGTTTCTTTTGTAACTTAGCGTTTAATTTTTGAATGAGTCCTTGAGCAACAAGCCGCTTTCTCATCCAGAAGCAAGCCCAACTCACTACTAAATAGTTCCTTATTATTTTTTCGAGTTCAACAAGTGCTAGGTGGGCTTCAATTTAGTCTTAGCCACACTAAATAACTCTTCAACATTTCTTCTCCACTCTTCAAAGCCTTGAGGTGATCTTGGATAGTTCAGATACAGAGTCTTCACCTTCGTCAACAAATTTGCCACTTCACGCAGGTTTTTAACAAGGGAAATTCTTCCCAGCCCTCTGAAAAGTCTGCGAGTTTTTTCAGTTATGTTAAGATGAACATCTTCGCCCATGCTTGCTTTGAGAAGATCTTCCTCTGTGATTAACTTATACTTCATTCCATAATCTAAGTTGTCGTCTCCACCTTCTTGGAGAAACATACGGAAAACGTCAAGACCTGCTTGCTTTGCTCCATACCACTCCATGTATCTTGGATTATACATCCACAGGCCCTCTCGACTGACATCTCTCTTTTCCAAAGCTTCGATAATCGTTTCGCCTGCTAGTTTTCCAGCAATCATAGAAGGCCCCATGCCTCCACCGTGAATTGGGTTCACTTGACAAGCTGCATCTCCAACAATGGCTATCCCATTTCCGGTCATACAGTCCAAAGGTCTTCGTGTTGGGGCATACCATGTTCCACCACTGGTCAAAGAGGAATCTTCAAAGAGTGGCTTCGGCAAAACGTGGTTGTAGAGTTGAGTTTTCGGATTTGGGAACTTCCCTACCATAGCGAGCCCCAAACCAACATTAACTCTGTTGCCCCGTTCAGGGAAAATCCAACTATATCCACCTGGGGCAATCTCTTGACTAAGATATAGTTCAAGGAATTCTTCTTCGGGGATTTGCGTCTTCAATTTGCGAATTTCTCTGTAGCAGACCACAACATCTTCCTTGTTAATCTCGGTATCTATCCCAATCTCTTGAGGAAGCTTCTTCCTTAATATCGCAGAGAACCCGCTTGCATCCACTATAATCTTACCAGAAAGTCTAAGTTGCTTCTGTGTTTTCAGATCTCTTGTCAAAACTCCAGTAACATAGTTGCCTTCTAAAAGCGGTTCTACCGCATGAGTTAGTTCAAGAAAAGTTGAACCTGCTTTGATGGCATAATTCAACAATCTCTGCCCGAAACGACGACGATTCAAGATGAACCCGAAGAGTTCTTTTTCAGCTACATGGAAAACCGTTTCGTTATTCGGGGAGTAAATCTTTATCCCAAGAATTTTTCTTTCCAGTTCCGCTCCGACAGGATAGCTTAAACCCAACTTGTCAAAGTGATGTTTTCCTATGGCATCTCCACAAATCTTCTCTCCAACATCCTCTTGTTTCTTCCGATCAGCTAAGCATACGTTAAAACCGGCACCAGCGATGGTTTTTGCTGCCAAACATCCACCCGTTCCGGCACCAACTACAATTACATCAAATTTCTCCAAACATCAGACCTCTTTCAACTTCATGACGTTTGATACGGTGTATTTGATATACTTAGTTGTATAATGAACCTTTATAAAATATGAAGTATCCTCCGTTACACTAGGTGTAACTCAGATGAGTTCAAAGCATGCGTTGAGCAACGAGTTACGTAGACTTGTAGAGACACGTATGGAATCCACTCTCAAAGGAATAGAAGATACATTACAACGGATATTCGAAAATCAGGAAATATGTCTAGAAGACTTAAAAGCAAGTATACAAAGCCTTGAGAAAAGCTTCAATCTACTGTCTCAAAAATGGAGCCTCGAAATGCTTTACACCCTATTCCTCAAAAGTATCATGGGCTTCAATGGATTAAAAAAGATTCTTGGAGTGAACTCCCGCACATTAGCAAACAAACTGAAAAGCCTTGAAAAACATGGATACGTTAATCGAACTATTGATCAAGGGCCACCTTTAAGAGTAAAATACTCCCTTACAACGAGAGGACGAAACATAGTATTACTTGCTTTACCGCTACTATATTATTCCAGCAACTAATTCTGTTCAAACCTCTCACCTAACATTTTATTGTTCAATGTTGACGTCCGCCTAATAATGCTTAGGATTCTGAAAACTTGTGCTATATTTTTGCTTCTCTTAACAAATAAAGAAATGTTTATTACATATTAAGATATAATAAATATTGTAGAAAGTGTTGGTCACTAAGGATTAAGGTGAGATTCGGTTGAGTGAAGTCCTAATCTATCAACTCAGCATCGGCGGAACAGGAGGATTTCTAGTGGGATACGCAACCAAGAAGATTGCTAAAATAATCGCAGTTTTCCTAGGACTCTACGCCGCCTCTCTTCTGTATCTAAATCAAATAGGTGTGATCTCCATGAATTACGAAAAGTTTGTGACTATGGCATCTACATCTGCAACAAATCTAACAGATTTATTTGTCTTGTCTATTGGTGGGTTGCCCTTCGCAGCTAGTTTCATAGGCGGATTTGCACTAGGAATGAAACAAGGGTAAACTGTTCCGCCAAATAACTTCTTATTTCCATAGACTTTTGATGCCCCTTTTGAGCATAGTACAATCAGGCATGCTTAGTTCCAAGAACAATAGAGAATAATAGGCACTCACAGAATCTTCATTTCTGCTAAGACGATTTTTGCGGCTTTTGCGATACGCATAACTTCGTCGTTTCGCACAAAAACTTCGAAACTTTATCTTTATATTCAAACTAAACCATTAGGTGAACGATCATGTCTATTACGAAAATAAAGAAAAGAGACGGAAGAATCGTTGATTTCGATTCTACCAGAATAAAGGATGCTATTCATAGAGCCTTAATCGCCGTTGAACTTGAAGATGGAGAAAGGGCAGGAACTCTAACTGAAGAAGTAGTTAAACTCCTAGAGAAAAAATTTAAGAAAACATATCCTTCAGTCGAAAATGCTCAAGATACTGTAATAGAAGTTTTGGAGAAAAGGGGTTACAAAAAAATTGCAGAGGAGTATCAAGCTTATAGGAAGAAAAAGGAGGAAATAAGGAGATTAAGAGAAATACTTGGGATAGAAGAGCCAAAATTGACGGTTAACGCTCTAGAAGTTTTGAGGAGAAGATATCTCCTAAGAGATGAAGATGGAAGAATCATAGAAACCCCTGTTAAAACATTTACGAGGGTCGCAGAAGCCATAGCGAAGGTCGACAGAAAATACGGTGGAAATCCAAAAGAAACTGAAAAGATTTTTTATGGAATGATGGCAAGAGTTGAGTTTCTTCCCAACTCTCCAACTCTCTTCAACGCAGGAACGGAGCTCGGTCAGTTATCTGCATGTTTCGTTTTGCCTGTTGAGGATTCTTTGAAGAGCATTTTCACTGCAGTGAAAAACATGGCTTTGATCGAAAAAAGTGGCGGAGGAGTCGGTTTTGATTTTTCTAAATTGAGACCAAAGGGAGACATAGTTAAGTCAACTAAGGGAGTAGCATCAGGTCCTGTGAGTTTCATGGGTGTTTTTGATGCAGCTACAGAGGTCATAAAAGCGGGAGGAAAGAGAAGAGGCGCCATGATGGGAGTTTTAAGAGTTGATCATCCAGACATAATGGAGTTCATCACTTCCAAGCACAAACCGGGGGTTCTTTCAAACTTCAACATTTCAGTTGCTGTTACTGATGATTTCATGAAAACTCTTCAAGAAGACGGAGAATATTGGTTGATCAATCCACGAAACGAAGAAAGAGTGAAGGAACTTAAAAGTAAACGTGTTTGGAATTTGATGGTGAAGTCTGCTTGGCAGTCTGGGGATCCTGGAGCTATCTTTATCGATGAGGTTAATAGGTGCAACCCGATTCCGGAAGCGGGAAAGATAGAGTCAACTAATCCTTGTGGTGAACAGCCTTTACTTCCCTACGAATCCTGCAACTTAGGCTCCATAAATCTTTCTAGCATGGTCGAAAACGAAGGAATAAATTGGGCGAAACTGAGAGAGACTGTGAGAAATGCTGTTCATTTTCTTGATAACGTCATAGATGCAAATAAGTTTCCTTTGAAGGAAATAGAACAGATGACCAAGGCTGATCGGAAAATAGGTCTTGGTGTAATGGGATTTGCCGATATGCTCATCCAGCTTAGGGTCGCTTACAACTCTGAAGAGGCTTTGAAACTTGCCGAAAAGATAATGAACTTTGTTACAGAAGGGGCGAGAGAAAAATCTGTTGAACTTGGCGAAGAAAGAGGTTCCTTCCCGAATTTCCATAAATGTATCTGGAAAGATAAGTATAATGCTATTAGAAATGCCACAGTAACGACAATAGCGCCAACAGGAAGCATAAGCATAATTGCTGGTTGCTCAAGCGGAATTGAACCTCTATTTGCAATTTCCTTCATAAGGAATGTTTTAAGTGGAACCAGACTTTTTGAAATCAATCCGTTATTCGAGATGACAACAAAAGAAAGGGATCTCTACAGTGCTAAACTCTTAGAAGAGATAGCGAGAACAGGTTCAGTTCAGCAAATTGAAGGAGTTCCAGAAGACATTAAGAGAACTTTCGTCACAGCTTTAGATATTCGACCAGAATGGCACGTCAAAATGCAAGCCGCGTTCCAGAAGTATACAGATAATGCTGTTTCAAAAACTGTTAATCTTCCCAGAAACGCTACAGTAGAAAATGTGGAAGAAGTGTTTTGGCTTGCTTACAGGCTGAAATGCAAGGGAATAACAGTCTATCGATATGGAAGCATACCAGAGCAAGTTCTTAACGTAGGAGAAATAAAGACTAAAAAAAGGAAATTTGTTGCCGCAGAATCAGAATATGCAGGCGGATGCCCAGCTAGAACTTGCCCATTTCCCAATTGATTCGTTACATGCAAACATCTGCTGTCTACTTTTTCGCACCTATGTTCAGAGTCACAAAACGTTGGGTATTTATCCGATCATTCAAGCGTAAGATTACCAATTTGTTCAAGGACATACTCACGAATTTCACGTGGTCTAGGTAATTTAGCTACAATCTTTCCATTCTTTACTAAGAGCCTAAGCATTGGTTCCGTTTTTCCTCCGCAGTGAGGACATCTTGGTTGAGGTTCATCAAACGTCTGAACAATGTCTGTTAAACATTTTTGACAACGCCAAACCTGTTTTTTTCCTCCAAGTTTACCACGCTTTGCAGATAATCTTCCTTCAACTGCTACTATGTCCATGGCGAAATCAATCGTAGGAGCATTACTCACAGCCGTTCCAACCCCAAAGGCATCAGCTCCGGCATCACTGAGAACCTTTACAGTCTCTTCGTTGAGGCCACCAGAAACAAAAATTTTGACATGATTGTATCCTCTCACGTCTAATTCCCACCGCACTTCACGAACGATTTCAGCGAAGTCTCCTTTCCTCGATCCAGGAGTATCAAGTCGGACAGCATATAGGCGATCTTTTAATGCTTCTGCAGCCATTATGGATTCAATTTTCTCGTCGAAGTAGGTATCGACTAAGGCTACTCTTGGAACTTCTCGTGGCATAACTTCATCAAAGCCTTTCCAAGCCTTCACTTGGTCTTCAAACACGATGATAAGGGCGTGGGGCATGGTTCCAGAAGGTTCAACGTTTACAGTTTCGGCACCCATGAGACTGGAAACTCCATCGAAACCACCGATATAAGCAGCCCGATCAATCATTGGAGACAACACTGGGTGCATGCGACGGATTCCAAAAGCCACAACGATTTTCTCACTTGTCAACTTCTTTATTCTAGCAGCTCGAGTTGCAACACCTGATGATTGACAAAGCAAACCTAACAGAGGGGTCTCAAGGAGACAGAAATCACCATAAGGCCCTTCAATAATCATGACCGGCTCTCGAACTCCTTTGTGATCTCCGTGGTAAAAGATGCTTCCTTCAGGCATGGCATAAACATCAACAGGATATCCTTCAAACAGTCGCGCTTCTTCTTCTATTCCACAAAGGATTCCCCAAGACCATCCTCTATGAATTTCGCCAGGGGTGACTTCAGCCACTACTCTAAGTTTATCGAGTCCTTTTGCTTCGAGAACTTGTTTGGTTCTAACGAAGTAGATGTCGGTGGTTTTACCTGCTTTTATTTCTTCGTCTTTTGCGTAATGGAAGAGACGCATAACTCTCGTCTCCTAGGTTGTTTAGTTATTTTGAAAGATCTACTTTAAAGGTATTCTCAATTGAAGAAGGATCAGTCCTACCGTCATCAGCTTCCTTAAAACGAATATCGGGACTACCGTGACAACCAGTCTAATAATAAAGCCTAATCAATAACAACAAAAATATTTAGAAAAAGAATTTCTCCCACACTATATTAGGAAATAAACAAATTCCAAACGGTTCTACAAGAGTTCCCAAGAGAGAAATCATGAATGCATCGCCAATCTTTATCCTTTTTCTTTCTAACAACACAATACCAGATATATAAAATACCAGTCAAAACAATCAGATCGATGACGAACCCGATTAAACAAGCCAATAGAGCTGTTTGACCACACTGAAAAGGCCATATTGGTGTGCCCAATAAAACTAAATCTTGCGCGCATATAACTGCAAATGCTTCCAAAGGCATCATCTAATGTTGTCTAACCTATTCCAAGTTTCGAACTGAACGCGATTTTCACTATTCCATTGCTTCCTGCTTTATTTCAAAAATAACGGTTCCACCTTGAGTATATGGAAATCCCGGATCAAGGCATTGAATATATCCTCTATTGTCATCATCCTTTGACAAACCAAGTTCTTTCAAGCTAACGCCTCGGCTTAAAGCAATAATCATCGATAACATTGACCCCAAAGCATGGATACAAAGTGCATCTGTTTTCTTTGGAACTATGTTTGGTTCTTCAATGACAATTTGGTCTCCTACATCAAAGACAGGGCATCTGCCTCGAATTTCCTTAGCAGTTATGATAAGCCGATAAATCTTATTCAAGACTAAACCCCCTTTTACAGAAGATTTAAAAAGATAGTGACGAAAGCATAAAACTTTGACGACTAGGAGAAGGACAGTAAAATGGGTTCACATTACCCAGCTATAATCGGCGTTGGCAGAACAAAATTTGGTGAACATTATGAGACAGGACCAGAAATGCTTATAGAAGAGGCTTGGTTGAAAGCCTCGGAATCTGCTGGAATAGAACGAAAGGACATAGATGCTTGCTACTCTTCCGACTACTTCCTTCAACTCACAAACAAAATTGGTATCGAAGAAGGCTTCATTTCGGAATTCTCAGAGTTACACGTCCCCATGGAAAAAACGAGATCCTTCAGTTCAGCTCTTCTGAATGCCTGCAACGCAGTTCAGTCAGGAAGGTATGACATCGTTCTGGTAGGTGGAGTAGAGAAAATGACCGATCGCTGGGACAAAATCAGAGATGATCTCATGCTTTTAGAAGATCCATGGAGCTATTACGCTGGATGTACCCCTGAGGCAAATCATGATCTCATGCTTAGAGAGTACATTAAAAGGTACCAAATTTCAGGTAAATCCCTTGAAACATTTGATCTAGCGTTGGCTCACATATCTGTCAAAAATCATCATCATGCAAGGTTGAACGAGTACGCTCAGTTCCAAAGTGAAATCTCTGTGGACAGAGTCTTGAAAGCAAGATTAAACGAGCATAAATCTTTGGGCCTTTTTGATTTTGCTCCTATTTCAGATGGTGCTACAGCGCTGATTCTTGCGAGTTCTGGAATAGCTAAGGAGTATAGTAAAGCGCCGATTTGGGTTATCGGTTCTTCTTCAGCTACTGATTATATTACATTTCCTTCACGTGATGACAGAACGAGTTTCATGGCAAGTGAATTAGCTATGAAAAACGCCCTCAAGATGGCGGATATTAATGTAGGAGATATTCAATTAGCTGAGGTTTATGATCAATCTACACTCTTGGAAATGATGGCTATGGAAGATTTGGGCTTCTCTCAAAGAGGGAAGGCGTGGCTCCACATTTACAATAGTTGTACAGATTATGAGGGTTTTTACGAAATTGGTGAGAAAAGACTTTTTGTCAATACAAATGGGGGTCTCAAAGCTGATGGAAATCCTCTGGGTGCAACTGGTGGAGCCCAAATTTTTGAAATCGTCAAGCAACTCACAGGCGAAGCTGGCAACAGACAAGTAAATTCTGATAAAAAACTCCAGTATGGATGTGTTTTAGAACTGGAAGGTTTTGGAACGAAAGCTTACGTTCACATTTTGGCAAGGGAGTTGAAATGAGCAGCGAACCGATTGAAAGACGAGTCTCATACATCGGAGATAGACTGAGAGGAAACCGATGTAGCCTTTGTGGCAAAGAATATTTCAGAACTAAGGACTACTGCGGAAAATGCGGTAGAAAAAGTTTTGGAAAAATGCGAGACATCGACTTCTTTTACGAAAAAGGCGTGTTAGAAGTTTGCACCATTGTTAGAGAGCCTACGAACAGATTCACTAAATTAGGACCTTACATTTACGGAATTATTTCTTTCCATAATGGAAAAGTACGCGTTCCAGGTAGACTAACTGACTGCGTTCTGAAGGATGAAGAAATGGATATCTCTATGCTGGAAGACAGGGAAGTTGTTCCCAGGTTCCGTCGAAGATGTGCCACAGGGCAGAGTGACATAATTCCAACAATTTCATTGGCCTTCTCCTTTGCTGACGAGTATTATCCGTATCAGGAGTGTGAAATAATCAAACCGAGAAGAGAGTATGAAACGCCTGGAATTGTCGGATATGGTGTTTACGTCTCTAAATTTAGAATTAAAGAAAGTGCAATGGAAAGATCCATTCCCTTCATAGATGAGGATGCAATTACCGCAGCAGTGGAGGCTGGTAAAATGGCTCTAGTTCACTCTGGAGTGGATCCATCACTGATAGGTAAGGTGTACGTAGGCTCTGAATCCAATCCCTATGCTGTTAAGCCCATTGCATCTAAAGTAGCCCAAGTGTTGAAGCTTGGGGAAGAAGAGAAGCTAGATGGCATCCAGAGTGTGGATGCAGTTGACACAGAGTTTGCATGTAAAGCTGCAACAAGCATGTTTAAAGATGCCTCAGCGCTTGTGTATTATCCTAGGTCCCACATACCCTATGCAATGGTAATAGGTACCGACAATTCTCAAGCTGCACCAAGAGACGAAATAGGGGGCGAATTAGATTTCTTCGTTGGTTATGGCAGTTCAGCTTTCATATTCGGAATGCATGACGTAATCGCTGAAATGGAGGCTTGGTATTCATGCACTTCAGACACACCTGACTTTTGGAGAAGAGATCGAGAGCCTTATCCCAGACATGGCGGTCGATTTACCGGTGACCCTGCATACTTCAAGCACATACAGAAAGCCGCTACGAAACTCATGGAGAAACTAAAGCTTCAACCCACTGATATAGATTACTTCGTTTCCCATCAACCAAATATTCGGTTTCCGATCAAAGTAGCCACTGAACTTGGGTTTAAAGAGGATCAATACTCTGCTGGTCTGCGGGTCGCAAAATTTGGCAATACATATTCTGGCGCTTCACCTATTGGACTTGCAGCTGTTCTTGACGAAGCAAAGCCCAGCCAAAGAATACTAATTGTTAGCTACGGGTCTGGTGCTGGAGCTGATGCTTATTGTCTGACAACAACTAATCAAATAAAAGGAAAGCGGTTTAGACAAAAGTTCACGGTTCAACATCAATGTGAAAGTGAATATCTCGAATATGTGAATTACAATACGTACAGAAGATTCAAGCTGGGGCTCTAAGCATCGACATTTTACTTTGTTATCGGATTCAAGCCATGGTCAACTATGCAAGCTTCGAGTATGGAAAGAAATAGCTTAAAATATCTGTACCTACAAATGTATCTCAGTCGTTCTACGATGTTAAGAAGACTTGTCCTCGACGTCTTAAAGCCACACAATCCTAGCGTAGTTGAACTTTCTCAAGCGCTCAGTAAGCTAAAGGGCATAGAAGGTGTGAACATCATCACATATGAAATTGATCAAAAAGTCGAGAACGTAAAGATCATTATTGGTGGACAAAAAATAGATTTTGAAATAGTAAAAAAGAGACTAGAAGACTTTGGAGCTGTTGTTCACTCTGTCGATGAGGTGGCAGCAGGGAAGAGAATTATCGAGGAAGTGAGAACTCCTCAAGATAGGTCTGCTAGGTTATAGATGGGTTAAAGTTCATGGGGTTCCTCGCAAAGATTAGACGTTATATAAGAATCAGTGGAGTAGGTTCAATAAGTAGAAGATACTTCGTCATGAATGCTTTTGATGGTGCCACCACGGTTCTGGGAATAGTTGTAGGAGCGTATGCGGCTGAAATTACAAATCAACTCTGGATTATATCTTCCGGTTTAGGAGCAGCTCTTGCCATGGGCTTGTCGGGCTTTGCGGGGGCGTATATGACTGAGGAAGCTGAACGTACTGTAAGTCTTAAAAGCTTAGAGAAGTCGATGCTTAGCGACCTTAGCAACAGTGTGGTGGGTGAAGCTAGTCGCTTCGCCTCCTTTTGGACAGGAATCGTGGATGGAGTATCTCCATCTGTTTCAGCCGTTGTCTGTTTGTTGCCGTTTATTCTTTCATTTTACGGCATATTTCCAATGTATTTGGCGATTCAGCTTTCTATCGTAGTTGGGTTATCCTTGATGTTCTTATTGGGAGTTTTTCTTGGAAGGGTATCTGATAGAAATGTAATTCTTCACGGGGTAAAAACGCTATGTGTAGGACTTGTACTCACATTTGTTTTGCTTATTTTTAAACTGGCCAAATAGGATACACGCTCTGGATTATATTTGACCAATGGAAGTTTTATTAAGAGAGTTTGTGAAATTATCTTAACCTTGTCGGAGAAGACAGAAGATTTGTTCGCACAATGCGTTCTCAAAACCTTGTACTCCCCAATAAAAGCGTTCGAAGAGATAGTTAAGAAACCGGATGTAAAGGGGCCTCTTCTCATCCTAGTGCTGATCTTAGTCCTTACTACAGGTTCACAATATGCTAGCGCTTCAAGGATTTTTGATGAAGAACCGATGATAAATAGAGATGAATGGACAGAATCGATTGCATGGGCGCCACATTGGGCTTCTAACGGAGAAGAAATAAAAAGAGATACAGATAAGGTTGTTGGCAACTATAGCGTCACATCTTCCATTACTAACAATACATACATCTGGATGAACTTAACAGAAATCGGAGCGGTCAATTGTTCTCGAAAATCTGGCTACGAACGATTGTCCTTTTGGATAAAATGGAAATCTCAAAACCAGACATTTATACCTCCTAATGCAACTCTGAGACTATTTTCTAACAACGGCAATGGTTATTTCATGTTGGATTTTAACCACGAACTGTCGAACTCAAGCGATGAGTGGAACAACATTAAGATCGATCTCGGCCCAGAAAGTGAAAACTACGAGGATTGGAAACATGTTGGTGCTCCAAATTGGGAAAAGGTGACTGGAATACAATTTGCGCTTGCTTGGGCGGTTCCTGAAAATCTAACTATGAGAATCGATGATTTGTATTTTGCAAAGTTTCTTCCAATAGCGAGATATTTCTTTTCTGGCTTGTATGGTTCATTAACGATGTCTGCTATCAACTTTTTAATCAGCTGGGGCGTATATGGAATCATCATTTTCTTGGTAATCAAGATGTTTGGTGAAAAAGTAGAATTTGGTAAAAAATTGTTTTTGGTGGTTGGCTATCTATTTTCGGTTAGAATAGTCCATATCTTGGTTGCAGTGGCGTTAATACCAACGCTTCCTGAGATCCGACTGGAAAACTTAGCTCAGATCTGGTATTCCACTCTGTCATATCAAGCAATAGGTTATTTTAGCCTTGTGACAGATGTTTGGATGGCCCTACTGTGTGCGATTGCAGTACGTTCATTGTGCACCTTGAAATGGGGAAAAGCTATAAGTATCTCAGTGTTAGCGAGTGTTATCAACTTTATCCTAATATCATTCATGACGATTTAACTATCATGACAAAATTTATATCTTACATACTCTTCCTTCATCACCACTGGCTTGCCTGAACGGATCTATGCGGAATGTCGCTTTTAACGACGATGCAGGTCTGTCTGGCGGCTGATTCCGCGATAAGGACGAAGAGTAGATGCCGAGAAGACTTCTAGACCCAATGTCACGGTCGGAAACCAATTAAGGAATAGTTATGATTGGAGAAGTCTATTATCGCGGAAAATTGGATCAAACGGAGGAGAAAAATGAAAATTGAAGATTTGAAGAATGGTATGCGAAGAGTGGATGTTACAGCGAAAGTTGTTGAAAAGTCAAGTGCACGAGAAGTACGTTCAAGATACAAAGATGAAACGTACCACGTTGCCGATGCTATGATCACTGATGGAACTGGCACTATAAAACTTACTCTTTGGAACGAGCAAATTGATCAAGTCAACGTTGGTGATACGGTGAAAATTGAAAACGGATATATCACGTCTTTCAGAGGCGAAATTCAACTGAACGCAGGAAAATACGGAAAATTGAACGTCGAGTAGAAACAGCAGTCTTAAAATGAGAAGAGGTGAAAAAGTGTCATATGAAAGAAGAGGAAGAAGAGGCTTTACCCCAAGGTTTCCTCCGAAACCCGTTGAAATCGGAAAAGAATACGACGTAGAAATTCAGGAGACCAGCCGTCGAGGCGAAGGCATAGCGCGAATCAAAGGGCTCGTAACCTTCATTCCCAACGCAAAACCCGGCGACCACTTGAGAATTAGAATAACAAGAATAAGTAGACGTTTCGCCGAAGCGGAGATAGTTGGAGAAGCCGAAGAAGCCGAAGAAGCCGAAGAAGCCGAAGAAGCCGAAGAAGCCGAAGAAGCCTAAGAAGCCGAAGAAGAATGACTTATTTCTTAAAAATGAAATAGCGAATTCCCTTTTTTACATTCTGTTCTGCAATCTTGACTTTTCGGGCAGGCGCCCAGGGTAAAAGGGGGGATGGGATGGAGGGTTCTTTCACTTATCTTATTTCTCGAAGAGACCGGTGGCTTTCTGCTGTCTAACTAAAGATTTGCTAAAGGCTTTAGCAGCGTCTGTTTCTAACCAGTTGAGATATGCCAGACATACCAGTACGACATCGGTGATGTCTACTTCTATGTCTTTTGTGTGTCTACCCTGATCCAGCTATTTCTCTGCAACTTGTTCGCCATTAATGTGACAAAGAAAGCTGACGTGTATCCTTTCGATTTGTACGTTTCATGAGAGATTTTTCTGACCGATTCTTGTACTTCTTGCAGGGGGTATATTTTAGTCCTTCTCACATAATTGTGATCACAAAGCACATAAGCGTTAATTATAATCCCTTGATATTTGGAAAGGTGAAATTATGTCGTTTGACCTTGGGAAGACCGCTCTTGAAGAAGCAACTAAGAAAGGTGCTTCGTACGCTGACATCAGAATCGGCGAAATTTTGGATGAACATCTAACTGTGAAGAAGGGTGTGCCAGAAGAGGTTACCTTACTGCAGACTACCGGGTTCGGCGTAAGAGTTATTGTTAATGGAGCATGGGGATTTGCAGGTTCAGTGGATCTAACCAAGAAAGAAGTAATAGAAACAACTCAGAAAGCAGTCAGCATAGCCTTAGCAAGTTCAAAACTGAAAAAGAAAGACGTGGTTTTGGCGTCTGTAAAGACCAGAAAAGGCAAATACTCTACCCCAATGAAAAAAGATCCTTTCAAAATTCCAATTGAAGAAAAGATAGAAATTCTCATGACGGCGGAGCGAATTATAGCAGAACATTCAAGTTTCATTAAGTCTTCTTCAGCTTTTTTCAGAGATTTGCGTGAAAAAAAGTTATTCATGAGTACTGAGGGAGCGGAAATCAATCAGCAGATAACCTGGTGCGGTGGAGGTCTCGAAGGCATTGCGGTTAAGAATGGGGAGGTTCAGCGGAGGTCGTATCCAGCCTCATTTAGAGGCAACTTCAGCACTAGTGGCTATGAATTTTTTGAATCGCTTGCACTAGTGGATAACGCAAAAAAAGTGGGTAAAGAGGCATTGCAGCTGTTAGATGCCGAGAAATGTCCCTCAACAGAAACTAGCCTAATTCTTAGTGGTGACCAATTAGCACTTCAAATTCATGAAAGTTGTGGACACCCTACAGAACTTGACCGAGCGCTTGGCACAGAAGCAGATTATGCTGGCACGAGCTTTCTTGTCCCAGATAAATTGGGAAAGTTGAAATATGGATCAAAAAATGTAAATATTGTTGCAGACGCCACCGTGCCCGGCGGACTAGGAACCTTTGGCTATGACGATGAAGGAACGCTGGCAAAGCAGGTTTACTTGGTTAAAGAAGGCTTGTTCACTGGATATCAAACTTCCCGTGAAACTGCTGCTGAGTTGGGGTTTAAAGAAAGTAGCGGTGGCATGAGAGCAGATTCTCCCTTAGCATTACCATTGATTCGTATGACGAATATCAACCTTCTTCCAGGAGACTGGAAAGTAGACGAAATGATTGAAGAAACCAGAAAAGGAATTTTGATGCTTGTAAACAAGTCATGGAGCATCGATGACAAACGCCTGAACTTCCAATTTGGCACTGAAATTGCTTGGGAGATAAAAAACGGGAGCAAAGAGAAAATGCTGAAGAATCCCACATATACTGGCATAACTCCAGCTTTTTGGGGCACCTGTGATGCCATAAGCAAAGAGGACTGGGAAATGCATGGCACACCAAACTGTGGTAAAGGAGTGCCAGGGCAAGTCATGTATGTGGGGCATGGTTGTAGCACCGCTAGATTCAGAAACATAAGTGTAGGTTTAATCAAGTAAGAGGTGGGAAGATGGTAACAAAGAGATTAATAGACATCTCAGAAAAGACAGTAAAGACAGCTTTGAAAGAAGGGGCAGATCAAGCGCAAGTTGCTTCGTTCCTTTTAGACGATACCTTAACGCGTTTTGCCAACTCCCAAATTCATCAGAACATAGCATCCAAAACTGGAGGAATTGCGATAAAGGTGGTGATGAACAAAAAAATTGGAACATTGCGTGTCAACACTCTAGGAGAAAAGCAAATTGAAGATGCAGTTAAGAAAGTAGTTAAGATTGCTAAGGTTACGCCTCATAACAAAGATTTTAGGAGTCTCCCTGAACCCCAGAAATGGACTCCCCTAAAAGGAGCATTTGATTCAGAGACCGCATTGTGTACTCCAGATTATCGAGCGGAAAAGGTGAAGGAAATAATAGAAACCGCACATTCAAAGTCCTCCATTGTTAAAGCCGTTGCCGGATCTTTCTCAACGGGCTCGGTGGCTTTTGGTATTTCAAATTCTTTAGGTGTTTCCGCTTGGGCGCAAATGTCGTTGGCATCAATCAATACAACAGTAATCTCTGAAGTTGAAGGATCTGAAGGCTTTGGTTCTGCCGAACAATACTCAAGGTTTGTAGAAGATATCGACCATATTCAAGTCGCCAGTGAAGCTGCGGAAAAATCAGTGAAAAGTGTGAAACCAATGAAAATCTCGCCTGGTGATTATGAAGTGATCCTTTCTCCGCGAGCTGTTGCTGTTCTTCTTTCATATCTAGGATACATCGGTTTTTCCGCAACAATGTATCAAGACGGGCAATCCTTTGTGAAATATCATTTAGAGAAGCAAGTTTTCGATGAAAAACTCAGTGTCAAAGATGATGCAAGGGATTCCCTTAGCCTGTATGCTGTGCCAGTTGATGGAGAAGGAGTTCCTAAAAAAGCCGTGCAATTAATTGATAAAGGCATAGTTTCCGAAAGGAGCATTTGCTACGACTCCTTTACGGCAGGAAAAGAGAAGAATAAGAAAAGCACTGGGCACTCAATCCCTCCAGTTGTACGGTTTTATCCTTACCCAAGACCGCTCCCAATCAATGTAATAGCAAGTCCAGGTGATGCTTCAATAGACGAAATGATTGCTGATACGAAACGCGGAATCTTTGTCACGAGATTTCATTATACAAACCCGCTTGAACCAACGAAGGCAATACTTACAGGGCTTACGAGAGATGGAACATTCCTAATAGAAAATGGTGAAATCAGCAAACCCGTTGTGAATCTCCGCTATACAGATAGCATGCTCTCTGCTCTAAAAGACATCCCTATGATCGGCGAAAAACTGGTACAAGTTGATGACACTACAGCCCCAGCCATGAAACTGAAAAAACTGAGGTTCACTGGAGTAACTGAATATTAGTTACTTCCTCTTCTCATTTTTGATGTAAAAAAGAATACAAGGCGATATTATTGTCGGAAAAAGGTGTTCGAGGATTACTTGGTGTTTTCATAGATTTACTTAATTGGTTAAGGATTTATAGGCAGCGTGATTTCTGGATCCAGATTGCTGCAGTAACTGTTGGGGTTTTCCTTTGGATATTCATTCTTCCAAGTGAAGATGTTGCTGGAGCAATTGCGGCGACTCCAACTCTTATTCTTTTGAATTTTATTATGACGAATATTGTTTGGGCTATTTCCAGAAAGACATATTCATGTATCATAGGCGGCTCTATTGGGTATGGACTATATAATTTCGCTGTTGGCGCAATTGTGTATCATCTTTCTCTAACAGAGATCCTTAAGAGTATATTATTAGGTGTGGTTTACGGATTTGTTTTCACATGGTTTGCCTTCGCTATTTTCTATTTTGTAGGACTCGTTAAACTGAGTAAGAAGGCAGAAGAGAAAAAACAGTCCTAGACTTGATGGTGTTAATAAGAAAGTGAAAAAAGAAGGGAAGATGAGATTATTCTTCGGATTTTCCCTTTGTCGTAGGCCTAGTTTCAGGGGTAGGTGGCGTAGTCGTTGGTTTTGATCTTTCCCATAGAGCGACTATTATCACGCAGATGACAGCGATTGGGATGAGATAATATGCCCAGAACCAGTCTTCATAGCTTGTCTCGTAGAGAAATCTTAGTCTTCCAATGAATAGTGACATTCTTGCCATCACGGTGCCGCCGTAGGCGGCTCCGAAGGTAGCCATAAGGAAGTAGCGTCCTATCCTTGTGCTTATTCCCAAAGCGCCTTTGTGTTCCCATGTGAAGAAGAAGAAAGATAACGCTGTGATTACGCCGATGATAGTTATGATGCTGTCGAGACCTTGTGGTGGCCATCCGTCCCATACGCCTTCTCCCACAAGTGGCAACGTAACAGTGCTCTGTATCTGAACTAGGAAGTTGCTTTGGATCATGCCGCATATCATCATGCCTGCCATGATGCCAACGACAATTGCTACTGGATATCTGTATAGGAAGAAGTACTTCTTTGAGAAGAAGAAGAAGTACATCAGGCTGATTAGTATCGGAATAAGCCATATGAAGTTGCCTTCTACGATTCTGTTGGTTCCCCAATATGCCTGAGTTACAGCAGCATCATACATGCCTCCCAAAGTGAAGACAGCGGCTAAACCTATGAACAGATGTTCCACTGCACGTGACAGTGGGTTTTCTTTCCATAGAAAACTGTATATGAAGATAGTTACGAAAACTCCGAAGATTGCTGCAAATAGGCCTAATTCAGGTGGAATCATGAACCTTCGCCTCCTCCATACTTGCTCATTGCATAACCAATGTTTCCCATGATAACAAATATTATGATAAGCACATGGGCTACTGACTGGGCGTCTAACCCAGGTCCTTGCTCGAAAGGATAACCATAAGCAACGTTCAGCAGAGATTCGTATTCACCTGCTCCAGCTAAGCCGTTTAGTATTCCAATGATTTGACCTGCCATATAGAAAGGCATCATCCCAGGGACGCTGACTGCTGTCGAGCCGACAACAATTGGCACTGCAGATGGCCCACCGTGACGCCCTTGCACAAACTGTATCACTTGTTGTTCACCTGGAGTTCCAGAAGTCCATTCAGCCCAGAGATCAAAGTCTGCTGCACTCTGACATTCTTGCATTAGCGGCAAATCTCCTACAGCTGTTCCATAATGGTCGATGCCCTTTGCCTGCCATGTGTCATCTCCGAATGTTTGCATGCCGACCTCTCCTCCTGGAATATAGCCAAGATATACTATACTTTCCCCGTACTCTGAAATGTTTGGAAAATCACTGCCATAGACTTCTTGCAATACGTCATTCCCAATAGGAGCTCCTGAAACCCAGAAAGCTGTGGCGACAACTTTTAGTCCAAGTTGTTTACAATGGAAGAGATGAGCTTTGGCTTGAGGCCTATTTTCTGGTATTGTAGATGGGCCAAAGTCGAATGATGATATTACTATGCTTCCAGCTGGAAGTGCTGCAGTAGGGTCGTACACATTTGTTGTGAGTTCGCTTATCGGTACTGGCAACTTTAGCGGGTTCAATAATGGAATGCTTACCAGAATGAACAATAGAATGTAAAGGTAACGTCGGTCGATTCGAGCTATAGATAAAGCCATTTTGGTCAACTCTCCTTAACGTTCAGGACCCAAGTATCCTCTCTCAACGCCCATCAACTGCCTTATCGCCAGTGAAATGGCTCCGACTGCAATGCCGATCGTTATTGCTCTATTTCCTGCTGCATTTGGAACAGTGAGAAGCCAATCAGCTATTGTTGGGAACCCCTCCCAAATTACTCCTCCGATTGGTGCCCTGCCCAAAAGCATAAGCGAGCCAACGACTAGGAGGACAGATGCTTCCAAGCTTCTTAAACGGAAAGCTCTGTAAGCGGCTGAAACGATGAAGAAAGCCAACAATGAGAATATTGTCATGTCCATGCTGGTATATAATTGAATGTAGACCCATTCGAAGAGTTCGCTTGCCAGCATAAGATGTCGTTCATGTGTTGCGATTCCGTAAAGTCCAACAATCAAGTATAGAACCACACCAATAATGGTGATTATGCTATATTTCCAGAATCTTCCTCTTCTGCTAATGTTAAGCCCATGATGTCTAAGCAATACAACGATGCCGATTACACCTGCAGTCGCCACTAAGATATCTACTGAAGCAGTTAGTTGAGTTGAAGCAATTCTTGCCGGCGTCTCTGGGAAAAAGAAGTATGTAGCTATCACCATAATGATGCCCATCACAAAAGTGATTGCAAGTGGAATATGCCTTTTAACAACTAGACTCATTTGTGATTCCTCCTACAACCCAAAGAAATCATTCAGCTCAGTAACGCCAGCAGCAGTCAAGATTACACCAAGGACAAGCAGTATTATTACCATGATTTTTGCAAAGTCCGCGCCCCACAATGAACCTATCTGAGTTGGATCCTTCGACAGGTAGGCGCCAGCAGCCATCAATTCTTCACCTATCAAAGCATAGTCAGCAGCAACAACAAAGAATTGTATTTGATGATAATTTGCCGTACCAGCAACTTGAATTGCGCCAGTGTAAAAACCTGATTCAGCCAGTATAAGTGATTCAGCCCAGAACGGTCCCATATGAAAGTTCGCCGCAGACTGCTCTCTCTGTGTTGCGCCTAAAACTCCGAAAGCCCATGCAAATTGATCGCCTCCTAGATACTGAATGTTTTCTTGGTCGAATGCTTCTGGTTTACCAGCGCGAATGTAAGCTTGCTCCATAACGTCAACTGCCATCGGTATGATGGTTGGGTCATATGGGAAGTAGAGAAGTTTTGCACCATATTTTGCTGCTAGTTCAGTAGTGTAACCTAAAATGTTCAAACCAGAAATAGTTTGGTAGTAATATTGGTCTCTAATGCCACCAAGTCCTGTCGTATACACGATTGGACGCCCCATTTCAGTAGCACGCCCAACTGCTTCTTCTATGGCTTCTAGTCCAGGTATTCTACGGATCTTGGGAAGATATTTGCCCCCTCTTGTCAAATATAGAGCTATAAGGCTTTCAACTACGACAATAACCAGTAGAACAAACGAAGCAACTAAGCCTTCGTTGAAGATCTCCGTAATATTCATTTTTTCTTTTCCTCTGTTTCTTTTCTTTTTTTATCTGCCTCGCGTGCTAGTATTTCTATTTTACGAATCAAAGATTCAAGATTTTCTCGGTCTTCAAAGAGTAGTCCATACTCCGAGGTCTGGTGCTCGTCAACAACGATTCCCAGCATAGGTACTCCGTACATGAGCCACATCTGGCTGCCAATGAACGACAGAGGCTTTATTGCCTCCAACAACATGATAGCCGGAGTTTCCAGACGGTGACTCACTATCCATTGCGCCAGTTTCCCAATTAGGTACTCTGCTCTTTCCGGCGCCAATTCAGTGGCATAGCGATACATCAATCCACCACTTAGCTATATTGAAGACTCAACACGCTCAGCTATCTCTGTT
Source organism: Candidatus Bathyarchaeota archaeon (assembly GCA_029882515.1). Taxonomy (GTDB): domain Archaea; phylum Thermoproteota; class Bathyarchaeia; order Bathyarchaeales; family Bathyarchaeaceae; genus JAOUKN01. The sequence continues at coordinate 6,718 of JAOUKN010000008.1, read as the reverse complement.
TATTGATGTATACCGTTTAAAATTGTTTTGGTCACCCGTTTACATTCGACTAAGTTTTTGAGCCCTTTTTTTCATTTTCTTCCTATATTGCCCGATTAATTCAGGATATTTCTCCACCATTTCAACATTTTTTCTTACACATTCAAGATAAAGGTCAGCTAACTTCGGGCTCACCTTACTTAGAAGATCAAAAGCCTTTCTTCCCATCTCACTGGCACTTCGGCACCTCGGCCCACATGGAAAGAAATTCCTAACGAAATAAGCATAAATATCCGGCTCCTTCCCTTCTTTTCTTAACTCTTTAACTTGCCTACTAGCCCGCATCTCAACAGTTGCATTTTCACGCAGACGATCGTGAACGTACCTTTCCACGCAACAAGATGGATATTCAAGCAACTTCCCAACAGAAAAAAGATAATCTGAGGATAACTCCTCCGGAAAGGCTAAACCAGTCTTCCTCTCAGAACCACCCATCGAAAGCGCAAACCTTTCTCTCGCAACATTCCTAACATTCCTAAGCCTTCTCAACTCTTTCTTGACTCTCGAGTTATTGAACAGATATAACTCGTGAATGCTCGGTCTCACTTCGATATCGTAAGTCTGGAGAAAGAGTTTTCTTGACCATTCCATGTGCGCTCTGTATACAGCAGATGCGAAGATCACCTTTTTGAAAGATTCCCGAATCTTTTTCTTCAACTTTGGAATAAGAACCATTTTCTTGTCTGCAGTTGCACTCAAAACCGCTTGGAAATCTTCTCTGCAAAGGACATCTATTTTTTTTCCTAACTCATCTCCATTTTCAAATTCAGCTGGAATTGTAAGAAATGAGCAAGAGCGAATTCCTAAAGCCACCATTAGATAATCTTCAATTTTCACATGATCGAGCAAGAGAGATTCATCAAACATTTCTTCGGATAATGTTCCTTTTAGTAAACTCGCAACATTCTTCGGCTTTTTCCAAAAACGCAAAAAATACCCCATTATCGAAATCTGCTTTATTCTTCTATTATTTCCACATTAGCTCTGGGCACAATGACACGTTTTCCATCTGCAAGTTCGGCTTCTAAAACCCGTACATCCGATTCTGTCTCTATTGTTTGAAGCGGTATTGGAAGCTTGGAAACAACACCTAATGCTCCAAAGTATGGTTTCCTTATGATCCTTATTGGAGTTCCTGGTGATAGTCCCTGCTCAAGGAATTTCTTTTTCTCTTCAGAATCACCAATTTTTTCGGTAAGTTCTGGTCTGGGAATAACGATTTCAGGTCTCATAACTCCCGCCCGAATTTGCGTAGCGCCATTAATAGAAGCATACTTACCATCAAATTCCCTTAACAATGAAAAGGTTTTCTCTGACATCCCCATTTCACCGAAGCCCTCAGTAATAATAAGAGTTAATGGAATATCTTCCTCTCCTGTGATCGCAATCCCAATCTGGTAACCTAAGAAACTAGTAAGATCCTGATCGTCTATTCCCCCAACTACAATTCCTTTGGCTCCTACTTTGACAGCTTTTTGCAAGGCGTCACTTGTAACCAGAGCTCCTCCAACCAAAATTCTTCCATTGCATTTGGATTCAAGCTGTTTGGCGGTCAGAACTTCATTAGGGTTCTCAGCGATCATCATTAGCTTACCTTTCCTCTCGCCGCCTATACCGAAGATTCCTTGAATAAAAGCAGCAGGTGTTTCAATGGTGGCTCCTTCGTTTGACAACGTTTCGACTACCTTGCCAGGAATATATGCATCCACTTCCAAGGGAATTTGTGACTCTCTAATGAGCACTTGACCTGTAATGTCAGATATGCGTTCGACAGTCCCTGAAGCCGGAGCAAATGCATATCGTTTGAATAGACCGAAAAAACTCTTAATCATAGCTATAGGCTCTTCTTCCTTGACTTCTTCTCCTTCCCTTTTGACCATGTACTCTGACGTTTCCCAAGCATCTATTCCTAGCAGTCCAGAAATGTTTACTACGTGGACATCTCCCGGGATGAAAGTTCTCGCAACTATTGTGTCCGCCTTAACGTTATCTCCTTTCTTAACCAAGACTTTGCCTCGGATAGGTAGTCTTCTCGTTTTCCTCACTTTTGTTGAAGCTTTTCTCTTTAATCCAGGCGTGTAGACTTGTGATGACATGCTATGGCTACCTGCAACATATTTCATATAATCTTTCAGGATACGCGTCAAGGAATCTGAACCATTCAATTAACTTTTGCTTTCTTTCATTGTTGTTATCAGGCAAAACTAAAGGTCTTCCACGGGCATCCAAGATAATTCCAACGACTCCACCCTCGACAACTACCCTTCTCCTCTTTCCCGAACCTCGACCAATGTCTCCTCCACGAAACGGGAATATCTCTACCTCAGCTTTTTCTCCTTCTTTCAAGGGAATTTTCTTCATCGATCCAAAGTCCACCTGCTCCTCCAAAACAGAATTATCAGGCATACTGACTACAACTTTCATAACTTCCTCTCCTTCTTTTCCCACTCCTCGCGGGGCAATGCAAACTCCAATTCTGACAAGGCAGTCTTTTTCGAATATTTCCAAGGCAGCTTTAGGATGCACAGTAGATAGAACTCCAAGATGAGGCATCATAAAGACGCTATCCTGTGCCAGTTTGGTTACGCCTTCAGGCTGGAAACCATCGATAAGCATCAAAGCTGATTGCGCTCTCCTTGGCGCATGAGATAAGAGACCACCAGTGCCAGCTAACCAATCGACATGTAGCATATCTATGTAGGTCTCTTCAAAGGCTCGTTGTTCAAATATGTCAGCTATTGTTCGTCGTCTTTGCACGCCACGAAGGGGTCTAGCTAGTAATTTATGGTGTTCAAAGCCTAGGCGTAACGCTTCTCTTGCCACAGCATGTTCAACCACTAGGTCTTCCACACTTTGTGGAATGGTTGTAGGGCGAATCATCTTGTTATAAAGATGATTACGAAGATTCTCTTCCTCGATATCAAAGGGTATCCAACGTATGATGTTTTTTGTTCCAGTCTCTTTCAGAACATTACATATGCTATAGCTCATGCCCAGATTGGCACTAACTGTTCTAACAAACTTCTTTTCATACATTGAATATACATTGGTGGTCGCTCCACCTAATCCAACACCAATAACATTTGCGTTGTATGTTTCCGCGATTGTTCGAAACATTTTTCCTTCGGCAGCAGGGGTTGGCATGATAGGAATCTGTGTCCACTTCATCAAATTGTCATATCCCGGTGCATGAGACATCACATGTTCCATAAATAACTCATGAATCACGTTTCTCGCTGGATCCGTGTTCTCTAATTCAAGGACGGGCCGTATGTTATCAACGATCTTTAAAGCAAATGTTTTGTCTAAAATTCTTTGAATAGGGATACGAGCTTCTTTGTTTCCTGCAAAAACAATAGGTAATTCGAAATCTACCCCTAGCCGTGGCTTAGGTTTTGCCGCGTCAATCAATTCAGCAGTTTCAACCACATGTTTCACGGTTCCTCCATCTGTCCCGCCAGCCATCAAAATCATGTCGGGTCTAAGATGGCGTATTCTTCCAATTTTTTCATGAGGGCGTCGACCATCATCCACAGCCATAACATCCATGACTATAGCTCCTGCACCCAAGGCTGCCCGTTCGGCACTTTCAGCTGTCATTGTTTTCACTACCCCTGCAACCATCATTTGGAGCCCGCCACCCGCACTGCTCGTGGTAACATACAGATCTACTCCCTCTTTTTCTCCTCTAGAAGGAGTAATGACTCCGTGTGGAGCCAATAGTTTGTGTCCAGTTAGTTCCTCTACTTCTCGTATAGCATTACGAACGCCTAGTGTTACGTCTTCAAAAGGTGCCTCGACAGTTGTTGGTGCTTCTCCGCTTGCCACAAATCGATATTCTTTGCCAAGCTTCTTGAAGAAGCGGGCTTTACTGGTGGTGCTCCCACAATCAGTTGCCAAAATGATCTTCATCTTTTCTGGTCTGATTTCTGGCTTTGATAGCTCTGTGGTTCTAGGCAACCTCTTCGACCTGTAATTTGATTTTTCAGTTAAGATTTAAAGTGGTGACCTAAATAATAGTCTATCGAGTTTAGGGATTTAATATGGAAATCAGAAAGACGCCTACAGTTAAGGACTATCTTGCAGGAGCTGTCTTGGCTAATTCGATAGCGTGGTTGACGTTATGTGTTACGGCTTTTTTTGAAATTGACCCATTAACTTTTGTGCCACTCTTGTCTTTTACATACATGTTTGGAACCATTATCGCGGGATACTTGATCGCTCGTAAGGCATTTCAGAATCACCTAAAGGTAGGCTTGAAAACAGGACTGGGCTCATTTGTTTTTCATATCTATGTTTTCATGGGGATTATTGAGTTGCTTACAGGAAAAAGACTGATGAGTTTGGTGGATCACTTATTAATCTCTGCAATTTTCATTTCAGGAGGATTTATCGGAGCGTTTCTTTGGAAACAGTTTTCGTCAAGAAAAAGGAGCACTAACTGATTTTGAGATAGCTAGACGACTTTTTCCATGAAGACTACATTTCTGCTTGTGATGGGGTCTTTAATATATCCAGTTACCTTGAAACCTTTGACCGAATATAATCCTACGGCGTTAAAATTGTCAGCAAACTCATTGTGTAAAACACATTTCACATTTGGCGAACTCTTTTTGATTTCTTTTACAAATTGATCGATTAACATGCCTCCTAAGCCTTCACGAGCACTTTGTTCGTCCACAACTGTGAGAAACATTATCCTCGGAAACCCCAACAAGGTCCCGTTTATCAAACCCACAATTCCTTCCTTCTTTTTTGCCACGAATGTCATCACTTGACTACCATAGATCATTCTCTTTATTGTATTCTCATCTCCATACGCTTTTGCTTGACTCCCCAAAGTCGAAATAACCATCTTCACACACACATCAACATCGCTTTTTCGAAGCGGCTCAAAGATAAATTCCAACAAAGGCACCTCCACTATAATTATTGAATCATAACTAAAAAGTTGCGCCTCTTATTAGTATCTCAAGCTGATTTACGAGGTAAACCATGTTTCTAAACCCACTTGTTTTTTACGAGAATAAAACTTCTTCATTCTCTGAACCACCGTCTCTACACGCTTTTTGGAGAAATCCCGTAGGTTGCACAGAAAATTATAGAGTTCTTTTTCCTGTAGGTCTCCATAGGCAAGAGTGTAATTTGGAGTGACCTTTGGGTTCAGAAAAATTTTTCGAACATCTTCATAGTTTTGAGGAATCCTAGACAAGATTTCAGTGGGTAGATTTTCCAGTCTTCCATGTGTTTCAAGAAGTTTTAGGGCAGTTTTAGGGCCGACTCCTTTGACTCCTTCGTTGAAGTCGGTTCCAATTAAGATGGCTAAATCGATGAGTTGCTCTCTGGTTATTTTGTGGTGCGATAAGAGCTGATTTAGATTTATAAGTTCTGGTTTTAAAGATCTGACGGTGCCTTTACTTGGGAGAAACTCTTTTCCAGAAATTGTTAGGTATCTTACAAGTACTGGGCTACCAAATAGGAGAGTATCGTAATCTTTGCTACTTGAAGCCCAAACATCACCTCTTATAGCCATATAGGCAGCTTGGGCTTCAGCTTCTCCAATTGCTTGAACATAGGGGATACCTAGCAGATCAAGGAGTCTCTTAGAGTCGTTGATCATGGATTTTGTCAATCGGCTAGTCATAACGGCTTTGGAAAAAGCTGCACTGTAATCTCCTTTATTCAACGCCTTTTTCCATTCTAGTATTGCCTTTTCCCGAAGTTCTCTTCTCTTCTGTATTTCGGAGCCCTTTAGCGGTGGGGGTCTGCCATCGAAGACGAAGATGAGTTTAATTCCGTAATCGTGTATCAGTCGTGTGGATCGGGACACGAGTCCCATGAGATGCGATGTGATGTTACCTTTAGAATCTTTCAGGGAGATTCCCTTTGGTGTTCGGATCAATGCCAGAAATTGGTATAGGTAGTTATTGGCATCTACGGCGAGAGTTTTGCCTCTGACTTGTTCTAATGTGATTGTCTTTTTCACTATTATCGGCGTAAGGTTGACTCCCAAGAGATTACTCAACCGTGGATAACTGTGGGCTACGAAGCAATAATGCTTTTCCAATCGATTGTGACGTTAAGGTTATTTAGGGTGTTGGGAATTATGTTGCACTGACGTGATTGACTAGCCTAGTTTAGCCCGGTGGTGTAGTGGACAAGCATAGAGGGCTTTGGACCCTCAGACGAGAGTTCGAATCTCTCCCGGGCTACCAACGCTTAAGCTTGAATTTATACTTTTTTTGCTTTGAGTTTCACGTATTTCTTTGAGCATTTGTTGCTTTAGCGCTGCCGTGAGTTGGTGGATTTGGCTTTGTTCGATCTGACTTCTGTCGATGACGGTTCTGTGTGGTTTTGTCAGAGCTTCTTTTGTTAGGACTTCTTCTGGGTTCATTCCCCATGCTCTTATGATCTCTTTTAGGGCGTCGATTTTGCTGATGCGGGTTTTGGGTTTTATTGAGAGGCCTGATGCTATGTAGATGCCTCGTAGGAATTCTATGCCCTTCATTTTAATGTCGTGGTATGTACTTATGGTGTGGCCCATCATGTATTCGATGTAATCTCTGTCGACTCCTAATGCTGCCATTTGGGTTCGGAAGAACTTGCGTACGCTGTGGGCTCTAAGATCGTATCTGCGTCCTAGCGGTTTGCTGGTTATTAGGCCTGCTTTGATGTAGAG
>JAOUKN010000186.1 GCA_029882515.1 Candidatus Bathyarchaeota archaeon | reverse complement strand
TTGTCGTTATGTTGTTTCCAGAAATACTGTTGCTTGAAGACTGGCAGAGAACGATGCCATACCCGTTGTTTGTTAGGGTGTTGTTGGCTATATGGGAATTTTGGGTTATAACGAGCAAGAGTCCTTCACGGTTGTTTGATAGGGTTAGGTCTTTAACGGTTATTTCTGTGCTGTTTACGAGAGCCACATAGCCTGCGTCTGATGGAATTTCAGCTCCATGCTGGTTCAGCCAGTAATAGACTGGGTTGCCGTCTACTAGATTTGAAATATCAACATTATGCAAGTAATGATGCAGCTCACCGCCTGCAACACCAAAGTTATGTTTGTTATCATTCATCACGTTACTAGACAACGTGTTCTTGGAAGACTGCCAGAGATAGATGCCGCCCCCGTTGTTTGTTAGAGTGTTTCCAGAAATACTGTTGTTAGAAGATTCCCAGAGAAAGATGCCGAATTCGAATGCTTCGATTTCCATATTCTTTATTGTCACGTTGCTTCTTCCAGTCAGGTCTATTCCTTTGGAACCATAAACTAGCGCGCCTGGTCCTTGAAGGGTGTAGCCTGCCCCATCAACCACAATGTCATCCCTCTCCACAACAACCGAATCATTAATGTTATCAGTAAGGGTGTATACATCATCGTCACGTTGAATCTTATCCGTTCCTTCAACGGTCCCATCAGCCCTAATGTAAATAGTTGCAGTTGCTTCCACCTTATGAACTTGAACTGCTACACCTAATATTCCTATGAGAAGTGTCAAAGTCATTAACAATACAAGTTTTCTACTCATATCACATCATTCACTATGTCTCTTGCTTCAGTTTATATAACTTATGATAGAATCTTCGATTGTATTTGAAAAAACACACGCTAATCAAACTGCACATATACGCAAAAAATAGCCTAAAGATGTTTTATGAAACATAATAAGTAACTTCCCTATCGCATGCGAAGAAAAAGCAAGGGCTACGGTTTTTAGAGTTGTTGTTGGTCATAAACTAGAGCAGTTACGGTTCATATTTCAAAATCCTTGATGAAAACATTGGTTTAGAATCCTATCTAGTAGTCGTAGAATACTCACACAAGTGGAATCCAAATTCTCAATTCGAGCTACAAGTTAGCTGCCGAGAAAAACCCGCATTGCCTCTAATGAACTTTATAATGAGTCATACCTAAAATTCTGCGAGTTTCAAAGTTTTTCGGTCAACTGCATGTATAAAGAAGAGCTGTTGGCAGAGAAAATTAGCGTGGCATTCCAGGGATTCCGTAGCAGAGACGTTTACGCTCTATCTTTTTACAAGACGGCACTATAACAGAGACGTGTAAAGAAGCTAGCAGTAATAAAGTGCTGGAACGTCAGAGAACCTTTTTATCCAAAAGCGCTTTTGGAAAAAGTTGCAAATGGAAACTACGACTGGGACGACCTCCAAAGACTTTTCTGAAAAGGGAGTTTGTCTTCACCAGAAAATGCAATCCAAGCAGTGCTAGAAGAATACTCTTACCTGAGAAACTTGGATAAACAACTACTTAAAATCGTGAAGGGTTCTAAAGCTCACAAAGAGGAAAAGCTTGTAGTTCAAGTTCTTTTAAAAGTAACTGATCAGTCCAAGGTATAAAGTGTAAGAAGCACAAATCAAGTGTCTCCAGCAAGTCCTTTTGTCTCAACCCAACTCTCTGCTCTACCTTGAAAACCATGCTAGTCACTCCCTCATTGAAAATTACAATAATGATCAGGGTTTTAGGAACTGTTTCTTCAGCTTCATTCCGATCCAGACGAATTCTAGAATTCAATAATGTACATTGTATTTTCTATCTTATAGAGAAAGAAACAATAAAAAGAGCTTGCGCGTACGCATTCTTCTGTGAAGAAATGTTTATCTCTAATAGAGCCTTAGGTGAATGATTGTCATGAGCGATAGCGAGTTAAATGCTTTGAGACGGAAGAAACTCCGTGATCTTCGGAGGAGACTTGCTAAAAAAGACAATAAAACTAAAAGAGTAAATGCAGATAATGTTTTGAACAGGATCTTTAGAGGTAGAGCTTGGGAAGTTTTCAAGGCTGCAAGTTATCAATATCCAGGGGCTATGCAGAGAATCAGAGAAGTGTTGGTAAAACTGGCTCTGACTGGTAGATTGAACGAGGTAACTGGAGAACAGCTCTATCTTTTCTTGAAAAATCTAGGTTTGAAAATCAGGCTAAACACCAAAATCAACTTTGCAGATCATGGAAAACTAAAGTCACTTGCAGAAAAAATGAAAGAGGATTTGTAGAAAATCTGACACGTCAAGTGACCTGCCGCGTCATAATCGCCAGCACGCTCTGGAAAAAAGCTTAAAATACTCACCTAATGGTGTAGTATCACAAAAAGGATGAATTCTATGACATTTCATGAACTGAA
>JAOUKN010000185.1 GCA_029882515.1 Candidatus Bathyarchaeota archaeon | reverse complement strand
AAAAATTTCGAAAAGGCTGAATCCATACGTGCGCGCGCACCGTCCAAGTATAATAGGAAGATGGAGGAGCACAATGGGATTTCCAGAGAGAGTTTACACGGTTGAGGAGGTAAAAAAGGCTAGGGCGCTCATAGCAAAAGGCTACAAGCATCGTTTAAGGGTTGTCGGAAGCCAAGATTTCAAGCGCAAGGTTAAAGAAGCTTTAAAGCTGATTAAGGCAGCCAAATACTACAGTTTCCTACGAACCTATATCAGACAAATCCGTGAAATTGGCGGATTAAGCCAGCTTCGCGAAGCAGAAGTAGCCATATGGGCAAACAAATACGCGGTTGCCGACCCTATCGAAGTTGCCAGTTTCATCATACAAAAGGCACAACAAATGAAAGACTTCATTGAAGGAAAACTTTACTACGACAAAGGAGAAATAGGGGCAGTTAAAAAACGCATCGAATTTTTGGAAACGTTACGAGACACAATCAAAGACCAAGCCGTAAAGAAAAAATGTGAAGAGAACTTGAAAAGATGGGCTGAACTTACGTTTCCCTAACAAATTTTGTTGCTTTAATCTATTCCTTCGAATTCAAGAGCCTCCAACTTTTTGTTTTCTTCTGTCCAAGGATTCCTTTATCCTTTCTTTGATTTTTCCAACAATTCCATTCATCGTTGTACTGATAGATCTTCGTAAGTCTCTTGGAGTAGTTTGGAGAATTCAGAAGGTTCCTTTGCTGGCTTCAATTTGACAAGAAGCAAGGCGTAGCAGATTATTACGATAATGATGGCAGTCGTAGCCAACAAAAAATCTACGGAAGGAACAATGCCATTCCCTTCGTTAATTTCAAAATTAGTGAGATATAGATTTAATGAAGCCCGTATACAGAACGGTAATCATCGTCAACAATTTTCTCGAGACAGCAAAATTACATTTTTTCAACAATAATTTTTGTTCCGCTTTTCACCCGCTCAAACAACTCCAGGTTCTTAGTCACTTGACCAACAATGTTGACAGGACTGTAGGGTTGTGACCCCCCGTAGAAAATGCAAAAGGCGTTTCCCATGGGCCAATAGGCGACGGCCCCTTTTTCAACTGTTGGTTCAGCCTTTTCCTTTCCCAGTTTCACTGGTATTTGAAAGTAAACTTCTTCTCTCCAGAGGGCGGCTCGCCCTTCTATTGGAAGCCTTTTGGCTATGGCATCTACTGTTCTTGGGGCAAGATGTCGGACGAGTTCACCTTCTGCTTCGCCGACTCCTTCTATGGTAAATTTGATGGGTATGCGGGACACGCTCATCTCAAACACCATTCAACTCAAACGTACTGCTTTTTTGGGAACCGTTGTCTCAAAACATCTTCAAGGTTTGGCTTACTAATCTCCTGAAGCTCATACTTAGCTCTTGTTGCTGGTTTGTTGAGGCGTAACAACTGTCTCAAGTCGATTGGAGTTCCTATAACTACCACATCGCAGGGAGTTGCGTTAATTGTTTCTTCGAGCTCTCCTATCTGCTCTTTACTGTAACCCATAGCTGGAAGAAGTGTTCCCAAATGCGCGTATTCTTTGAAGACCTTTTTTATCGAACCGACAGCATAGGGATGCGGATCCACTATTTCACTTGCTCCTAACCTTTTTGCTGCGATGGTGCCAGCACCGTATGCCATGTTGCCGTGGGTTAAAGTTGGCCCGTCTTCCACCACTAGAACTCTTTTTCCTTCAACAAGCTTCGGATCGTCAACGGTTATTGGTGACGCTGCCTCTACAATGGTTGCGTTTGGGTTTACCTTGTGTATGTTCTTTCGAACGGTTTCAATGTTCATGGGGTCCGCCGTGTCCACTTTGTTGATGACCACAACGTCAGCCATTCTCAGGTTTGTTTCTCCGGGATGATAGGTTAGTTCATGGCCTGCCCTATGAGGATCAGCTACTACGATGTGTAGATCAGATGAGAAGAAGGGCAGGTCGTTGTTACCTCCATCCCACACGATGATGTCTGCCTCCTTCTCGGCTTCTCTCAGAATCCTTTCGTAATCAACTCCAGCGTAAACCACGATTCCATTGTCAATGTGAGGTTCATATTCTTCTCGCTCTTCAATGGAGCACTCGTATTTGTCTAGGTCTTCGTACGAGGCAAATCTTTGACAAGCTTGCCTGCGCAAATCTCCGTAGGGCATTGGATGCCGCACAACAACAACATTAAAGCCGATTTTCCTCAAAATTCCACAAACTCTTCTTGAGGTTTGGCTTTTTCCAGATCCTGTTCTAACCGCGCAGATCGAAACTACTGGAATCTTGGCTTTCAGCATGGTGGTTGATGGCCCCATGAGTCTGAAGTCGGCGCCGCTAGCCAAAACTATAGATGCCCTGTGCATGAGGTATTCGTGGGAAACATCGCTGTAGGCGAAAATTACTT
>JAOUKN010000184.1 GCA_029882515.1 Candidatus Bathyarchaeota archaeon | reverse complement strand
AAAAATGCGCTTCTGAAGAAGGTAGAAGCCAGATCAGTTGCGAAGCCTAAAACCAATGCATATGTTATTAGGCCGGAAAGTGAGATGCTGACCCGAAAAAAATAATTGAGCTTTACGGCTGAATTAGTAAGACGTGTGAAAACGCTCTGAAAAAAGCAGTAGCAAAATCGTGTGCCCCTAATCCCCAAAATAGGGCTAAAGGGCGTTCTTTTGGAGAGATTGCAGAAAAGTATGGTGCGGCTGCCGGGATTCGAACCCGGGTTATCGGCTCGGGAAGCCGAAGTCCTAACCAGATTTTCCAATCAGCGCTGTTTTGCTCTGATCTCTAGACTACAGCCGCGCAACTGTACGTAGCGACTCTACAAGGTTTTAGCCATTTCTAAAACTTTGCCTTTTATTTTCGCAAAGATTTTCTTGTCTGATCCAAGCGGAAGAAATATTGGGTCGTCAATGTTCCAAACTTGAATTTTGTTTTTCGCTCTTGACCAACGTTCAATTATGACTTGCTTGTGCCCTTCTTTCATTACGATGATTCGGTCATATCCTTCTACATCTTTCTCTTCGATTCCTTCGGGTTCACTTTTCAAATTTCCGAGAGCATTCTCTTTCTTCAAAAGCTCTTTAGCGCTTTTAGCAATATGACTTGCAGGTTCTGTGCCAGCAGACTCAACAACGAAGTCGCTTCGAAACTTCTTTAAGAGGGCTTCAGCAACTGCACTTCTGAAAGAGTTCCCAGTGCATACGAAGAGAATCTTCATTGTCTCAGTCATCACCTTAATGAAGGAAGCATGTGCATCTTCAAGTTTCATGTCTGTCATTAGAGATTTTAATAAACTTTGAGGGCACTTCATCAGAGAGATAAACCTGATTTGTTGCCTCATAGAATTGCATTCCTTCTTTTCTAGCCTTCTCTGCATCAACAACTAATATTATTGGCTTCGAAGTTCTTCTCCTTCCAACATCCTTCGCCATTTTTGGTGTTGTTGATAGGTGAACCCATCTTCGCTTCATAGGTTTCAAGCCTTCTTTCAAAATTACAGCAGCTGACTGTACACTGGTTCCGTGGTAAAGAAACCTGACCTTCTCATCAACAGGAAATTTCACCTCTACATCAATTGTGTGCCCATAAATCGCTCGAATCCTATCATCAACAATCTGAAACCGTCTTCTATCACTTTTCTCCACAACAGCTCTAATGAAGAATTCATCGACAGTGTATATTTTCTCCAATTCTTCCAAGAGATCAACTATTCTAACAAATCCTTCACTATCCATCTTTAAATTCTCAGGATTGTGCCGCAGCAAGTAGCTCATGTATTTACTAACGATCTTTTTTAAACCCAAATTCACGAGTTTCCCTCTATGTTCATTCAATAGATGTTTTGCTGTGTCTTCCTATAAAATCGACGATTTCTTATTCATAACTGGACTCACACTGAACCTTCACACAAGTGGAAGACAGTTTCCATTTAGTTTCAATTAGATCGCGCAAATAAAACTAGAAGCAAAGCAAAGTTTACTACCGCAGAGAACGGGTGACATCTCCCGCGAACCCCTCCTTTTTTGCGCGCGTCAAAAAGAATCTTATCTACAAGAAACTTCTTGAACAGCACAAGCTGCCTATTCATCGATTGCTTTTTAATACTTCTTAGGGCATATGTGAAGCAAACTTTATACAATTAAAAGGGATATGACAAGCTATGAGGAGTGTGCAGTCTATGAAGATCAGATGCCAATGCAGACTCTTTACGCGTTTTATATCAGAAACGTATTATAATGAAAGAGAAAAAGTTGAGGAATAGGAATGATTTCAACATTTCATAGGATGATTTTCTATGCTGCGTTCATAATTTCCATGGGAATCATTGGAACCGTCATCACGATTTCGCCAATTGAGGTATACTGGGGCATAACTTTCGCTTTTTTTGGATTGGTTTTTTTTGCGATTGTCGAGTTGTATTTGGGGCTGGAGAAATGGAGAGAGGAACCGATTGCAAAAGTCATTTATGGTGAAGACGAGCTCAAACGTGTTTATAAATCACTAAGAGGTGATAGAGACTGCACTCAAATGTACACGATTTGGTGTACACAATATGCAAATGTAGAGGGCTACTTCGAGGAAGAAAGAGGAGACTTCAGGAGAAACGATAGATTAAATATCAATCGTCTTATCAACCCCTTCAAGGTAAATGCAAAACCAAAGGATTTTGAGAACCATATTGAACATTCAGAAGATCTTATTAGTCAAGGAAAATATTCAATTGCAGCAACAGACCTCGATGAGGTTGAATGTGTAATATGTGATTACGAGAGAGGTACAAAAAAAGAAAGAAAAGCACTCTTTGTATTCAACGATCAAAAAAGTAACACTCCAAAGCTGGGTATTCTACTGGATCCGGCAAAACATCTTCAAATTGGTTTTGCAGTTGACGCATTGAAGTCATGGTTTGAC
>JAOUKN010000183.1 GCA_029882515.1 Candidatus Bathyarchaeota archaeon | reverse complement strand
ATAGAATTATAGATAGCAATGGTGTGCCAACTCAGAGTTTCAACGATTTCAGAACAGCCAAATCCAAACAAGTAATGGCTTCTGCTTTGAGGAAGACATACGCAGAACTGTTCCAGATATATCCAGACCCTATTAACCAAAGCAATGAAGACCTTACAAATTTTTTCGCACAGAAAGAACCATCGAAAAAAAAGGGAACTCTTCAACGCTACGTTAATACATTTAAGACACTCTGCGAATTCGCTGATTTTGGAGCTGTTCTAGTCACGCCAAAAGTTGAAGTCAAAGAGGCCGAGAAAGTTGTAGAAGTAGCAAAAGTGACAACTCAACTGCCGAGTGGAGTAACAATCAATCTGAATATTCAACTTACTCTTCCAGCTACAGAAGATGCGACGGTCTATGACAAAATCTTCAAATCTCTCAAAGAAAATCTTCTCAGCTGAGACTGAAGAAATAGTCAAAGATATATTTGTTCGAGCTGGGAAGTTCAAGGCTGAAGCAGAGAGCATTCTGTCCAAATATAAAATTCCTCTTACTATTGAAGAGGCGGGTAAGCTAATCGAGAACACTTTTTTCAGGTTTCATAAGGTAGCTCTAGAAATTAGGAAGAGACATGGTGAACGTGACACACTACAGATAAAAGACGAATACGATGTCCAAGACCTTCTACGTGGTCTACTGAGAATGCATTTTGATGACGTTAGAAGAGAAGAAAGAACTCCAAGCTTTGCGGGTAAATCTGCCAGTATTGACCTTTTCCTTAAACAGAAACAAATAGCTATAGAAACCAAAATGACCAGAAACGGGCTTGACGAAAAGAAACTTGGCGATGAATTAATCATTGACATAGCACACTATCAGAAACATCAAAAAGTTAAGTTTCTATATTGTTTCGTATATGACCCAAAAGCGAGAATTTCAAATCCTGTAGGTTTCGAGAGAGATTTAAGTAGAAAACATGAGAAGTTGGATGTTAGAGTTTTCATAATGCCTAGAACTTAGACTTCCTTCTTTAGTTGTTTTAATCGCTCATGGATTTCTTCGAGTCTTTTCATATTCTTTTCTCTAAGTTTGTCTGCGGTCTCATTTTTCACATTTTTAATTATGTCTAAGCTTCGGTAAATTTCTCTTTGCTCACTTTCGAGCTTCTTTCTTTCTATGGTTCTTTCTTCTTTGGTCCTCTCTTGTTTCATAGCACTCGATCTATCGTTTCTTATGCCTAAGTTGCCTTCTCGGATGTTTAATTCACGTTCTTTGAGTTCAAGTCGCTTCTTTCTTGCTTCTTGTTTTGCTCTCTCTAAAACTAATCTTTCTTTCTTCTGTGTTGCTATATCCTTCGAGTATTTCTCATGTAATTCGTCGTATTTGTCTTGTCCCCACATCTTAATGAATTCATCTTTGTATTTCTCTAATAGAAGCTTCAAAACGTAAGTAGCTGTTCCTTGCTTGTCTTTTGAAGCATGGCCTTGAATGATCATGCCTAGCTCAGCATTGGGATTCAATGAGATGTGGTAGGGATTAGGCAATCTTTCACACCGTTAGACTATCTATGATTTATTATAGTCTATCGTGAGTATTAAGTCTTGGCTTTCATCAATTGCTTAAATCAACATTGTTCAAACATAGATACTGTCGAAGATTATCAGTATCTATAACGTTACAGTATCTTGATAGACTATGATTTCTATAGTCTATGAAGGGTTTTTTGGAGTTTTGGAAACTCGTTTCTGTTTGCATTTACTATTTTCTATTTTTTTTCTAATAGACTATCTAATTAACTATCTATCTATGCTAAAATCTAATTGACTAATTGCTAACTGCCCAGCTGAATTTTATTTGTTTGACCTTTTGGTTGTTTGGGTACACTTTAACTAGAATATTTAATTTATTGCTTATATTCTTAACAAATTTTGTTAAATTCAATAAATAATTTTATAGGGAAGACTCGTCTACATATGTCTACGTGTGAATGGAATATGAAGAAAAAAGACACAAGAAAAGACGTTAAGATAAGCAGAGATTCATGGGATACGCTTACCAAGTTGGCACGTTATTTAGGTCAAAGTCGAAAAAAGGTAACTGAGCAAGCACTTGAGTTAAAGCTTGAAACTGAAGTCGAAAAAGCCTCGGATAGAACTAGAGGTTTAGATCATGTGATTGAGGAAGCGATTCCTAGAGGTTACACGCATGCAGTTGAAGAAAGCAAAGGTCTTCCGAGTGGTGTTTTTGCGATCAAGAATGAACAAAGAAGAGTCGTTTTTGGAAGATTCACAGCTATTCGACTATCAGACAAAACCATTTTTGGATTTGAACCTTTAAGCAAGGACCAATGCGAAAAACTCGGAATCGTAGTAGAGGAATCGTATTCTAACCTCATTGAGCGAAGAGAGGTCTATATTGAGGGATAGCCATGAGTGAAGAAAATGGCGATAATGATTCTGAATATTGGAAACCTGAGAGTGGTGAAAGTTTACAAGATTACCGTGAAAAGATGGAAAAAAGAACGGGTCAAAGAA
>JAOUKN010000182.1 GCA_029882515.1 Candidatus Bathyarchaeota archaeon | reverse complement strand
CTCTTCATCGCTGAGACCACGCACAGCGAATACCTGTCGGTGAAGTTTGCCCCAACTTCCTACATGGAAGTCGAAAACATCGTCGTGCTAGAGAGTAGGAAGTATGATCCCACAAAATCACACATAACCACTTCATGGGCCTTCTACAACAAGCGTGGAGAAGACTTGAATTTCATAGACAAAGTAGAGTTCAAACTTCATGTTTACAGCCTGGCTGAACTCTGTAGTCTTCTTAGCAAGGCAGGCTGGGAAACATCAGCGACCTACGGAAGCCTTGCAACATTGCAGCCCAGAAGCCCATTATCACACCTAAACGTAGTAGCAAAAGCACAATAAGCATATTCCTATGTATGCGATTTTTAGTCAAACCACGCGGTAGCGTCAGCAAAACCATCAGAAATGCTATGGCTAGGATTGAGCACTCTGACGTTTAGCTCGATATTTTTACGTGAACTTCCTCGTTTCCTCTTATGGAAATTCCCTTCAGGGAGGAGACCATGCCGAGGATGGAGCTACGGATAATTTCCGATACAAAGGGTTGAATAGGGACCTCATTATCGTCTATTGTTATCTTAGTTTTCAGTTTTGATCTGAGTCTAAGGGGGACACAGTCGTTTAATTTTGCGTCTTTTCTGTACATGGCCACCGCCATTTCCTCACACGATGAATATCCACACTTTGTACAGTTTAGCCCCGGAAGAATATTGAGAATTTTCGAGATTTTCTGTTTTTTCCTTAGGAATTTCAATGCTTGCCTGACCAAAATCTTGGAGTCCTCCTTTATCCTCAAAATCGGTTTTCCTAAGGGCCGCATAGAACAAAAGGCTATAATCTCCCCCTTCGCCTTGTTTTTGAAACCCTCGTATTCTTCTCTGTTCCTAACGCACAATATTTTTCCCACATGTTCGTCATTTAGGATCAACCAAGAGAACCCTTCCAACATTATGAAGTCAACTTGAGGCGTAAAACAGGGCAACTCGTCTAGGGAGAATCGTTTTACTCCATCTTTTATCAGTATGCCAGTTTCAATATCTGAGACGCTGACCACAGGGTTTGCACCGGCAACCGAGTGCCTCCACGTATCTTTCCCCTCACTGTCTATGGAAAAACTCTTCTGGTTAACGTGCTTGGCTGTTGCCACCCTGTATCCCTTTCTCGTCAGCATTCGAACTACGGTTTCTATAATGGCGGTTTTTCCAGAGTCCTTGTGGCCTATCACACCTATTACTGGAACATTTGTATACATAGTTAATGGCTCTCCATTGTCATAGCGTGTTATTAGAAATTGGCACACTAAAGGGTTATTCTTATTCGTTCTTGAAAATCTCTTCAGAAGTATTCATGCATCAAATCCGGATTCTCTCCTGCTAGATATTCATCTGCTATAAAGCTCATATCAAATCAGGCAGCGGCCCTTTACAGAGAATTAGCTACTCTGGTTGCACCTGCAAAGATTGATTAATTGATTGTAACTTTCATGCGTAAACTTTTTATTGTAAAACTGTTGTGTTAGGTCTCTACAGTTTCGGTGAGGAAGTGAAGGAATGAACACACTACCACATTGCCCCAAATGCGGTTCACTCGCGTTGGAAATGAGTAAAGGCACAACCGGCTGGCACTGGATGTCTGCGGATGGCAGAAGCTATCACGTCGGCGGAAAGATGAAATACCAGTGTGCCTGCGGAAACGAGTGGGAAGAGTAAGAAACGCCACTCAACTTCCCGCTTGCTGGGAAAGAGTGTTTTCCAATTTTAGAAGTGGTCCTACATCAGGAGTGCATATCATGGGTTGCATGCATTGCACGCATAATGGTTGAAAATTTAAATTGTTAAAGGCATTTCTTTAATAAGGTGTGAGTGCGATCAAAAGTAAGATTAGCCATATAGGATACGTCAACAGGATACAAGATAACATTCTTGATATAAAAAGAAAAAAACTGTTGCCCCTATATGAGAATCTAAAATCTGCAAACTGTGTAGTCTGTGGCGGATCTGGAAGATCATTGTATTCCTTGAACGCCGCAATGAGTCAAATAGCACTGAGCCAGATAGGCTGGAGAAACAAAGTGGTGTTGACTCCCGACGACCCGGGTTTTCCTGGGAAAAACATGTACGATGCCGCAACCGAACTTGAAAGAAGATACAAAAAGATCTTGCTTTTGATCAACTCTGGAAGCGGTCTCTCTGGAGACTCCGTGACAATGGCGCAAGATTTGGCAAGGTATATTGAAGACAAAAGGACATCGAAGTTTTCCATGGGACTTATAACTTCTAACCTGAACTCACCGTTAGCCAAAATAGTCTGTGAACACGGGCATGTTACCAAGTTAAAAGGGCGACGAAGCTCGAAGCCTTCCTTGGAATACAGCGAGATAGGAATTATGGGTGACGTGTTCGAACTCGGAAGTCTTTTCCTTCTGCACATGATGACCGAAGCGATCTTCCGAAACCTCCAATTAGACGGAGTATTTCAACTCTGCGAAGAAGAATTCACAAAGCTGGGACCCATGATCGACTCAAATTTGGAGT
>JAOUKN010000072.1 GCA_029882515.1 Candidatus Bathyarchaeota archaeon | reverse complement strand
TAGGACATCTGCTTGACGTGCAGAAGGTCGCCGGTTCAAGTCCGGCCCGGCCCACCACATGTTGTCAAGCTGATTGACGAGCTGTTTTAGATGGGTTTCACACGTTTTGGAAAGGTTGAAGCCGAGTGTCCCTTTACCTCTTCCCCGACCCACAGTGAATGCTTCTGCACTTATGCATGCGCATGCGCAGAAAGCGGAAATCTTATTTAAGACAGGGCTGGAATTTTGCGACTTGACTAAAGCAGGTGTTCGAAGTGAGATTGTCGAAAGTGGCTATAGTAAAAGGAAAGAGAGGTCATGAGCCGGTTTTTCAAGCTCTGGACATGATAGATTATAAGAGTGCTCTTTCAGGTTGGAAGAAGATACTCATCAAAGTCAACTTCATAACGACCAAAACATGGGATACTGGTGCAACTACAGACCCCATTGTCGTTGAAGCAATCATAAAGAAACTCAAGGAGCTTCCCGTTGAGGTGTATGTTGTGGAGTCTGATGCAACTATGACGAACGCGGATAAAGCTTTTGAAGTAACAGGTATGAAAGAAATGTGTTTACGCAATGGTATTGAATGCCTGAATCTTAGGCATGAAAAGGAAAAGACCAAGATCGATATACAAAACGGAGAGACTCTCAAGAGAATCACGGTACCTCAGATTGTCACCGAATCTGCAATCATTAGTGCAGCGAAGCTTAAGACTCACACAGCAACGGGGGTAACATTGGGAATGAAGAACATGTTTGGGTTACTTCCTGACAAATTTAAATCCAAATACCACTTCAAAGGAATCAGCAAGGTCATAGTTGACATCAACACTGTGCTTCGACCTGCTCTGACTGTAATAGACGGCTTCGTTGGAATGGAAGGGCGGGGACCTGTTGGAGGAAAACCAGTTCAAATGGATTTAATACTCGCGGGCAAAGACCCGGTAGCGACAGACTCAACCGCGTGCAGGGTTATGGGAATCGAGCCTCATGAGATCGAACACATCTACAAAGCCCACCAGAAGGGATTAGGCAATATTGATGATGTAGAGGTGGTCGGAGAAAGGCTGGAAAATGTTACCCGTCTCTTCGCAAGGAGCTAAGAAAAGCGCGCGCAGTTAAGTACCAAGAGGTATTAAAGCCACAAAATCTAGGTGTCAGTCTAATCTCTTCACTAGATACTTTATAAAAATGAAAGCCAATATTCCTGATAGTATCGATGGCAAAAGCATGACAGCGACTTGGTCCAGAATTGGCGTTGTCTCTAGAGCCTTGAACGCGGTCTCGTTTGTAATGATCCCTAATATAACGCTGTTCCACAGCCCGTGAATGAGAACAACTGGAACAAGACTTCTGGCTTTACTATAGAAGTAACCGACAACTAAACCCCAAAAGAGCGATGACAGTACGTATTCAATCATCCCCCATACGTTGAGGGGATACAAATTCCACACAAAATGCCAAATTCCAAAGAGAACTGCTTGAATGAGAATCGCCTTCCTGACAGTAAAGACCTTTTCAAGGTGAGTCTGCATGTAACCTCTGAATAATCCTTCTTCACTAATTCCTACACACAACATGTGAAATGGCATCGCTAAGAGAAAAAACAAGATATCAAACGATTCCACCATCGCGTGACCAGTGAAAGCATAAACCAGCGAATATTGAATCGATAACATCGATCCAGCAAAAACCAGGTAGAAGATCAGTCCACTAAGAAATGATTTTCCAATATTTTGCGACTTAAACCCGAAAGCAACAACATCAGTCTTCTCGATGACAATCATTGTGAGAACGATAAGATAGATTAAAGGGGTCTTCTCATACGGCTCGCCAAACAAAAGAACAGACGGAACGCGCACAATTAGGGCCAATATAAGGAGTATGAGAATCCAGAAAACTATGATACTCCTCTCCCTTCCATCGACTTCTTCTGAGAGTTTTTCTTTTTCGGCGTAGTTCCTCTGCCATATGTAGATTGGCACAAGGAGTATTATCGAGAGAAAGATAGGCACTACTACTGATAGCACGCTGTCTTGTCGGAACAAATATGCACTTGAGAATATTACTGACGTGACAACAAAATACATTAGAAACGACTTTAGAACATCGTTCATGCGCAAATCAGTTACCGATCAATAAGGTAGTTCAACTTCGCATAATAAACTTGTAGATCAAATCCTTTTGGCCACCCAAGCTTCCCCTTCAACCTCTTCCCCCCCAAGTGAATGCCTAGTGCACGCAAGGCATGCGAGGGGAGGAACAGGTTATTTGTTATGAGTTTGGTGCTGAAAGATCGAAATCTTGCTGTTGTGCGCGAGTTTGGTTTAAGAATTGAGTGTCAGAATGTATACTAGTTCATTCTCACCTTTTGCAAATAGATCCTTCAGAACTGCAGACATCTGGAAACCAACTTTTTCATAGAGCTTTTTTGCGGGTTCATTGTCTTCACCGGTTGTCAGCAGGACTTTTCTGACCGTGTAATTGTCTTTTGCAAAGAATCGTTTCATGTCTTCAATGACTGCTCGGAGGAGTCTCTCTCCTAAGCCTTTTCGTCTGAAGTTCTCATCGATCCAAAAGTCGGCAATCTCTGTCAAGCCATGATGTTTTTCTTCTACGACATTCCAAAATACAGCACCTATGACCTTTTCCTCATGTTTAACCACTTTTACATGATGATAATCGAAGAAGGATTGTACAAACCATGAAGCTTCTTCTCGATTGTGATATAAACGTGGCGAGCTGTAGATTTCTATCAAGCTTTCAACGTCCTTTCCATCAGCGTCCACTATTTGCATGCTCATAATCACGTGTCTTCTCTGTGAAGAACTTAAACCTTAAGTCATTAGCCTACCTCTCAACTTCTTAGTTCTCTTCAGCCTGCGAACATGTTGTTGTAGACGCGTTCTACACTTATCCAAAACAGAATTTGGACTTCAGAACCTTTAATTTTTGGATCTTGGATAAGAGTCTTTGATACGATTTAGGTGACCATCATAGAAATGAAACCACCCACCTCGTTCATGATTTTGCTAGAACGGCATGGATACTCAAAGAAAACAATCAAAGAAGTATGGAAATGGTACGATTTCTCAAAGAAAAAAGGAGCTGCAAGTTTCTAGTTTTACACATAGTAGAATGCGCGCGCATCTCAGATTCACTCTAAGTAATCTATCACACTACCTTCTTGCGTGAGTTTGAAGACTACGTTTCCTTCTTTCTCCTCTCTCTCCACACAGAGGCCATGTTCTAATATGCTGAGATGCCAGTTCAGAGTATTTGTGTCCAGTTGTGTGTTGGACTTGAGTTCCTCGATTGTCATATAGCCATTCTTCAATGCTTTCAGGATTTTTCGCCTTAACGGATTGTTGATTGCTCTCAAGTAGAGCGTGTGATATCGTCTCGATTCTTCAATCGATCGGCTGATAGCTTTCGTGTCCTTTTTCGGCGTAGGCGGTATGAGGTCCTTAAGCTGAGTTATATTGGAAATCACGAAGTCTGCTGTTCTCTGCAGTTCATTTCTTTTCGACTCGTAGGTGACGAGGCCTACTGTTGTAATGCCCAATTCTCGGGCAGGTTTGAGTTCTCCAGCGCTGTCTCCTATCGCAACCGCATCTTCGGAACTAGATCTAGCTACCGCGAGTGCGCATTGATAGAGTCTCCTTCTTTGCTCATGGTACGGGAAAAGAGGAAGGGAAGTCAATCCAAAATGTTCAGCTGCCACATCTCGCGTAACGATGTGTTGAAACATCTCACCAATGCCAAAGAACTTCAGTTCCTTAATTACCTCAGCGAGAGTCTCTCTTGAAGTGACACACATAAGTGCAGTTCTCTGGGATAAAGTTTTCAATGTAGGCTTCACTTCTTCTCTAAGCGTCGAAAAGCGATATCTCTTGACGAAAGCCGCTGTCCAGTATTTGACTGCATTATTGGTGAGTTCCAGTCCTAGTTGCTTGAAGACATCAATGTACGAAGGCGATTGAATACATAGTTGCTCAACTCTGCTTTTCGAAACCGGTATTCCGAAATGATTCACGGTGTCGTATATCACTTCTATCTCTCTCTGTGTAATGTCGATCAATGTGCCATCGAGATCAAAGAATAGAGCTTTCATAATTTGGTCACCGGGAAAGTCACACAAATGAATTGCCGATCGTTCTAGGAAGCCCTAACTAAAAAGCCTTTTATTCTGCAATCACTTCCGCTCCACGCAGCGCGTGCATACTCTTCTCTCTGAGAATGCGAGTGCACATTTAGACCTCTAATCCTTGAAGTATTCCATGACTTTTTTCATGCATTTGAAGGAACTTCTCATTTTGTGGACATCGAAGAAGAAAGTCATGTTGCATAGTACTATGTGTTTCATGCCGGCATTGGCGAATTTTCCTATTTGACTTATTATTTCGTCTGGGGTGCCATGCAGGTAATAGTCTTCGCAGATCTTCCTCGGGACCTTTTCTAGTGCTTCCAACATTGTTTTTCGGTCGTACCTGGTAGGGATATAATCGAGGAGTCCATAAAAGTCCTCGCCCAACGGATGCTGAATACCGTACCGTTCAAAAACCTTACTTGATAAGGTCAACATGTAGTTTTTCGCTAGAGGCGTTTCAAGCATCCGGAGACATTCACTGTTGTCTTCATCAAAAACGGCATAAGACCAGAGGGCAGGAGTTATCTCCTCTGCATTCCGACCCGCTTTCCTTGCAGATTTCCTTATGGTTGCAAGTCCTTCTTTATAGAAATCGATATCCAAAATCGCTGGTAACCATCCATCTCCGAGTCTACCAGTTAGCTCAAGCATCTTGGGTCCATGGGCTCCAATCCATATTGGAGGGTACTTTCCTTTCTCATAAGGCTCCAGACCAAGGATTGCATCCTTCAGTTTCCAAAACTTTCCGTCAAAATCAACTTTTTTATCGCTTTCCCAGAGTAACCTGATGATCTTGATGGATTCTTCTAGTCTACTTACTGGTTTGTTCCATTCGATCCCGTAAGGTATGACGTTTTCCCCTTCACCTGCGCCGATTCCCAAGATCACTCTTCCTTTAGATATGTGATCTAGGGTCAGAAAGGACTGAGCAAGCACAGCGGGATGTCTCCTGAAAGCTTCAGTGACGCTTGGTCCCAAACGAATTCTAGTTGTGTTCCACGCAGCGACTGCTAAGGTACATAGTGTCTCAAAGAGTACGTGAGGATTTTCTTGGAATCCCGCTAACTCAACAATGTCAGGGGTCCAGATTGATTCGGGTACCCAACCCATAAGATGGTCTAACCACCAAGCAGAATCGTAGCCAGTATCCTCAATCTTCTTGATTGTGTCGATCCCTCTATCAAAAGGAGGGATAAATGCGCTCATGGTTCCAATCTTTAGGTCGTCAATGTCCATTTTGATCACTGAAACCATCTGCACGCACATATTAAAATGTGCTTTATTAATGTGCACAGTTTCTAAACAAGGGTAGATGAAAATTGGAGTTTCTATTTTCTAACTTATAACTAAATGAAAAATCTTGGAAATTAGAAAATGCGCATTTATGCATGTGTGAGAATTTTCTTCATATTTTTTACGGAATAGTTTGGAATAGTTTGGGAATAGCCTTAAATGCAATAAAAATAGGATTAAATCTTTAGTGACTATTGTGGAGATTAAACTAAGAAAGGTTTTGATGGTCACCATAGTTTTTGTTGCCTTAGTGTCCGTAATTCAGGTTGTATACGCTGTTTTGGTTTCTCCGTTACAGATGAGTATAGCGACGGACAAGAGCGTATATCAAATGGGTGAGTCGGTAGAAATATCTCTTACTCTGAGGGACGTTGTTCTTTTGCCCGCAGATATAATGTTCTACAGTCATTTATTTGATTTCGTTGTTCAGGACAATCAAGGTACCGAAATTTATCGGTGGGCGAATAACCACATATCTTTTGGGGGGTGGGAAAGATCTCTATTTCTAATGCCTTCCCAAACGAAAACAGAGACATGGGAATGGCATCAAAGCGATGACTTCGAAGTTTCAGTTTCGGCTGGAACATACAAGATCATTGGTTCTACCAGATTCTTCGCGTATGGAGGAAAAGAATATCGCTTGGAAGCCGAAACAACGATAACGATTACATAGGGCGGAAGCGCGCGCTTCGGGGGTTTCCCCTTCAATTCTTTCCCCCACCTACAGTGAAGGTCTCTGTACAGGCACGTGTACGAAATCAGACCTCCCCGTTCTAAATGCGAGCAAGTATTATATCTCCACAATTAATTTTTCATTGAATGTTGTGTTCTCATTGAAGTAACCCTTAGGGTTCGCAATAACACGAGTCCCTTTATGATTGTAATCCGTTGATTCATGAGTGTGTCCATGAATCCAAAGAGGAATACTTTGTCCCATTAAATTCTCACAGTTACAGCAGAAATAGGGGTTTAGAGAGGCACCTTCGAATTTGGGATGAACCGACTTGGGGCTTGGAAGAAAATGAGTAACAACAACCTTTCTTCCATTGAAGGGCGCATCAACTTCTTGCTTCAGGAATCGGCGGCTCTCCTCATTGAGTCTTGAGCAATCAAATGGGGAGAACGTGCTGGTTGATGATTTTTTGATTACCATGAAATCGCTTATCATAGATCTTGCCAGATAAGCAAATTCTCCAGGATTAGGAGCGAGATCAAAGTTTGACCATAAGGTGCTCCCTATGAATCTCACATCCTCAATTTCAACACGCCCGTTATTGAGAAAATGGAAATTAGAAATGTCACAGTCCAACTGTTCCAACGTTTCATTCACTCTATTGAAGACTCCATAATAGTAGTCATGATTACCTGCCACGTACACAATTGGCTTCTTAATTAACCGTGCAAAAGCTTCAATCTCTCTAAGATATTTCGCCACCGTAAAGTCCCCTGCCATCACCAAAACGTCTGTTTCCTCAACCACCTTCACTGTGTAGTATTCAAATTCAATATGGAGATCAGACAGAACTTGTATTTTCATGAGGCGCACACTAAGTTTCATCTTCCATGTAAGATTAGACGATTACGCGTTCATCAGATGTCACGAAGCCTCTTTCTTCTAACGCGTATATCTGTTCCTGTTCATAAATTCCTTCGTATCCAGTGGATCCTTCTTGAACCATGTTTCTAAGGTGGCTCTCAACATTATCTTGATCTGCGCGCGCGTCTTGAATCTCTTCGTCGTATGCATGTTCAGTAAATTTTTTCTTGTAAGGTGCGCAATTAGAGCTAGAGGCATGGTATGGTGGATTCTGTCGCTCTGGTAAAGCATGAAGGTGATGTTGGGAAGGCTCTTGAAGAGGGTATTGAGTTGTTGGGTGGTCTCGGGTCCTTGAAATCTCCCTTCATAATAAAGCCGAATATCTGTACAGGCGTGGATAAGACCGGTTTTGCTGTTACCAACGTAAGCGTAGTTGAAGCTCTAGTAGATCTGGTTCTTAAAGAGGACAGCAACCTATCGATCAAGATAGTGGAGTCGGACAGTGAGTCCAAGTTTGCTGATGAAGCCTTTGAAAAATTCGGTTACACCAGTCTTGAGCAGAAATTGAGGATTGAGGGTCTCGATGTATCTGCGGTCAACCTCAGCCGTTTACCCACTGTTTCAGTTAAACTCGACGGACTCTACTTTAAGAAGTTTGAGCTTCCCAATGTGATTACTGGATCCAAATATTTTGTCTCTATGGCTGTGGCGAAAACCCACTATTTGACCTTCGTAACTGGAACCTTGAAGAACCTTTTCGGCCTTCTCCCAAGAAAGGACCAGTCGTTCTATCATGCCCACATTAATGACGTAATCGTTGACTTGAACAGGCTTGTAAGACCAGATCTATGCATCGTCGACGCAAGAGTGGGCCTCGAAGGGTGGGAAGGCCCAAAAACAAGGCGTCTCGGCACGTTTATCATTGGAAGGAAACCTGTATCCGTGGACGCTACGATGGCAAGAATTATGGGGTTTAACCCCGAGAAGATCCGTCATCTGGTGAAAGCAGAAAAATATGGCCTAGGCACCATAAACCCAAAAGTTCTGGGGAAAAGTCTCAAGTCTACGACAGTGAAGTTCAAGCCGCCATCTCGCTTGTCCCAGACTGCCCTTCTCAATTGAATCACCACTTGAACAGAGTCTCTGCCTCCAAAATCCACTGAAGCAGTAAGGATATCTTCAATAATATATTTCCCAACGGATTGGAGCGCGGGTGCAAATACACGTGGTATGAAAGGCTATGCGCGCGCATATTCTCCACAAATTTTTTAGCATAGACAATGTATAATGCTGCGCGAGAGAGAACTGTCAGGAGAAGGAAAGTATTGTCCAAATTGTTGAAAGTAATGGCGATTGCTTTGCTGTTCTTGGTTGCTTATTCGCAGGTGCCTGCATCAATTCAGGTGATTCCAACGTACACTTTGGAGCTTGAGCAGGATGGGAAGGGGACGATTGCCGTCGTTCCCCGCCAGACAAAGTTCGAAGAAAACGCATCGGTAATGCTCAGTGCAACTCCGGCTGATGGTTGGATATTTGTGGGTTGGACTGGTCGCGTTGGCCTCAAACTATGGGAGTCACAGGAGCCGGAAGTTACGATCAAAATGACTGGTGACGCTAAGGCCAAAGCCATATTCCTCGAAGTTGAAGTTGCTAAGTATACTTTGGAGCTTGAGCAGGATGGGAAGGGGACGATTGCCGTCGTTCCCCACCAGAGAAAATTCGAAGAAAACGCATTTGTAGCGCTCAGTGCAACTCCGGCTGATGGTTGGATATTTGTGGGTTGGACTGGTCGTGTCGGTCTCAAACTATGGGAGTCACAGGAGCCAGAAGTCACGATCAAAATGACTGGAGACGCCAAGGCCAAAGCCATATTCTCACCAAATTGATCCGCGTGTGCAAATCTATTAGAGTCTCGGTAAACGACTACATTCATTCTCCTTCCTTTTTTTTCTACAACTTGTAAACAAAGGTCCTGTACATCCTAGACTATTTATCAGAAATTGAGGTCAGTACCGCAAATGATACTTCAATACAGGTATAGATGGGGTTCATGGCAAGAGAGATTGCTAGACATTTCCATAAGCTATTCCTCTTCAGTTGGAGATTTGCTCAGAAAATCAATATGGTCTCAATTCAACATCGCTTTCTTGGCGTAATATATGGCGCGCGTAACACCAAAATCTCTACTGTTGTTCAATAAGTGAAAATGAAATCACTAACTAAGGTTGCAGAATGTGCGCGCATTGTAGGGAAATCTTGATTATTTGGTCATTGATCTATTGAAGACCAGCGGCATTTCTTTGTACTTAGCATGTTGGCGAGAATGAATGAAGAGAATATTTGCAATAACGTTCCTCAACTATTTCGTATCTGGAGGACTTGCACTAACCATTCCATTATTGCTGTTGGAAAGAAACGTCAATCTAGCAGAGATCGGCATCGTAGTATCAATTCTTCCTTTAGTATTCCTTGCAGTTCGACTATTGTTTGCCGTATTTGCCGATCAGCTTGGATGGGCTCCCTTCTATCTCCTCCTAAACTGGCCTGGAACCGTCATCTCTACTCTAATCTATTTCCTCGCAACCTCCATTTCCGGCTTTCTTTTGGGAAAGATCGTGGAAGCGGTGAAAGAGTCTGCGTATTGGGCAGTGAACCGAACTGCCATCTTTTCATTATCCCCCACGCAAAGGGAAAAGGAAGCAACGCGAAATTCTGGTGTCATTTCATTATCCTTTGCTCTTGGAAGTGCAGTGTCCGGATTAGGGATTGCATACATGGGGTTCTCATCAACATTAGGCATTTTCATTATAGCATCAACTATCATGGGGGTCCCTGCCGCGTTGCTTTGGCACACAGAGAAAAGCGGTGAAAAGTTAGAAACTCGAAACACAATCAGCTCACTTGATCCAAGAGGTAGAAGCAAAACATTTTGGCTGGTCTCACTCACGATGCTTTTGTATAGCCTCGCATTCCATCCCCTTATGGCATTGCTTCTGCCCATTTTCATGAATAACCAACTAGGTTATGACTATGCCTTAATAGGCGTAGCCTTTATGCTCTACAATATGATAGCATCATCCATAACACTGAGCACCCTAAGAATACCCTTGGGCTTTGGACGAGTTGTTATTCAGAGCCTAATCGCCTTATCTGCAACCGTCCTTCTGGCGAATTCAGGGACCTACTTT
>JAOUKN010000071.1 GCA_029882515.1 Candidatus Bathyarchaeota archaeon | reverse complement strand
AGTCAGCGTACGTTAAACTATCTGTAAGGGTCTTCCTTCTGTGAGTGCTTGAGCTGTTTTTCTCCTCGCACTTTGCAGGATCCTCCAAACGGTTCCCCTTGAAACCCCCATTCTTTGTCCTGCTTGTTCTTGTGATAATCCTTCTAGGTCGACGAGTCTAAAAGCTTCAAGTTCCGCTCTATCTATGTGAAT
Organism: Candidatus Bathyarchaeota archaeon; assembly: GCA_029882515.1. Lineage (GTDB taxonomy): Archaea > Thermoproteota > Bathyarchaeia > Bathyarchaeales > Bathyarchaeaceae > JAOUKN01. Next base: position 9,991 of record JAOUKN010000071.1, on the reverse strand, counting down.
TGGTACGAGGCCTCTAGGTGGATTAGGAGTCAAACCTATAATTGGTGGAGTAATTCCTACTCTAACTGGCTTTGGGAATCGCCCTCTTCTGCCTCGCCTTCGCCTGCGTCCTTGTCCCAACATCGACTTGACTATTCCTTTACGCTGTTTACGTATGTGTCGGCGCAACTCTTATATATTTCTGTGCATATTCTAATAAATAATAATGTGCATATGCACAAAATAGGGGTGAGATAAAGAATGCCAAGAGGAGATAGAACAGGACCCCGGGGCTTAGGACCTAGAACTGGAAGAGCAGCAGGCTATTGTGCTGGTTATCCTATCCCTGGATTCATGAACCAGATACCTAGATTTGGAAGAGGCTTCGGCAGAGGATGGGGCAGAGGTTTTGGAAGAGGCCGTGGTAGGGGCTTTGGTAGAGGCTTCGGCAGAGGTTGGTGGTGTTACCCACCGCAATACCCATATGCTTATCCCCCGTCGATGTATCCACCAATGGCAACTCGACAGTCTCCAGAAGAGGAATACCCAGCACTCGAAGACTACAAGAAAGAGCTAGAAGCAGAAAAAGCAGACCTCGAACAAGAAATGAACGAAGTTGAAGCAAGAATCAAGGAGCTAAGGGCAAAGATTGAACAAGGAAAAAGCCAACCATAAGGACAATGAAATCCGCGCGCGTGATACATGGGCTCGAAATAGGTGCTCTGGAAGGAAGATGCAGACTAGACCCCTTTTTTGATGGACGTGTTCGTGTTTCTTACGGATTGCATAGGAGGGATGTCTTGAGAATGAAGAAGTTTAGGATAGCAGTAGCGACTAATGGAAAAGGAGGATTAGAAGATGCTGTTTCGCAGGTTTTTGGCAGGGCAACCACGTTCACACTAGTGGACATTGAAAATGGAGAGATTCAGAAAGTAAAGGTTATTGACAATCCTGCAGTAACATACGAACATGGTGCTGGGCCCATTGTAGTCAAGAAAATGGTGGATTCAAAAGTTAACATGGTAATCGCTCCCGAATTTGGTCCAGGCGCATCAACACTACTAGAACATCATCGCATAGCTATGACCTCTGCAAAATCCTGCACGCGAGTGAATAATGCGGTAGAAGAAGCTTTGAAGAAGCTTAAAAGCAAATAAGGTTGTTCATTTAAAGGGCGTACACGCATCCTAGAGTTTTCTGGTATGAGTTTGGTGCGCATCAAGGTAACTACTATAGTACATATACATTTGCCACAGAAAACATGACACAGCGCGCTTTGGAAGCAAAACTAGTAGCGCGCGCGTGAGCTAATATGTTAATAAGGTATCGGTTTGTTCAAGAACCCACTCTAAAGCTCGTTTAGTTCCATGCCAAGCAATATTCTGTCGCTCAGTAAGTGGTGATCCACATTTTCTATTTTCTTTAAGTTCTTTCAGTGCTTTCTTAATCTCTTCTTCTGTTCTCATGTCAACACCTCCTCTTTTCTGCACATTCTGCACAACGCCAACCATCCTTAGTATGAACAGCTGGTTTTGCATACAAGTTTTTGTAACCCGTCACGCGCGTGTGTGTCTAACTGCTCAGCGTTGACTAGCGCCGAGATTTTTATAATTTCATTTCGAAGCAGTTTCTCCACTCTCTTTTTTGCACCCATGCTTGAAAAGTTTACCATTTTCGCCAGTTTATTAAAGGTTGTTCGCCCGTCAAGCTGTAACTGTGAGATTATTTTGCTGTCAACATCGTCCATGAATTACACCAATACACGCACATTAGGTTTATTTTATAAACGCAAAGTATTAATATTGTTTACCTATTAAACCCTTCTTCCATGAGATGAAAGCTGGCGAAAGAAACTGGTACATTGAAGCGTGGAAAGTGAAAATTAATGAAGGAAAAAAACAAAAATTCAGAAACATCTGCCAACCCCAAAAAGCAACTGCACAAAGAAGGAGAAAAGAGTCTTAAACTCAAGATGGTCAAGATCAAGCACAAAATCGCTATAATCAGCGGTAAAGGAGGTGTAGGCAAAAGTACCGTGACAGTGAACTTGGCGATGGCTTTCGCAACCCATGGCTACGTAAGCAGCGTAGGGATCTTAGATGCAGACATCACGGGACCCTGCATACCCAAAATCTTAGGGATAAAAGGTCAAAAACTTCAGGCTGGTCCCCTAGGTATCTTTCCTGCGACAGGTCCCTTAGGAATGAAGGTTGTTTCTATGGATTTTCTTCTCTCTAGCGATGAGGTACCCGTCATCTGGCGAGGGCCTCTCAAGATGAGAGCTATCCAACAGTTTCTGTCAGACATAACGTGGGGAGAACTTGATTTTCTCTTCATTGACCTTCCTCCAGGCACCGGGGACGAACCCCTGAGCGTAATGCAACTTCTACCAGATATGGACGGTGTAGTTATTGTGACAATTCCGTCGGAGGTTTCTCAGATCGTCGTGAAGAAGGCAGTCACCTTCGCTAGGAAGTTGAACGTTCCAGTAATCGGTATTATAGAGAATATGAGCGGTTTCACTTGTCCAAAGTGCGGTGAACACACAGATATTTTCAAAGCTGGCGGAGGAAAGAAGATAGCAGAAGATTTAGTGATTCCCTTTCTCGGCAAGATTCCCATTGACCCGCAAATCTGCAGCGACTCGGACAAAGGATCACCTTTCACAATCGAACATCCAGACTCTCCAGCATCAAAAGCCTTCATGGAAATCGTCAAGAAAGTTGAAGAGTTTCTGAAACAGAGAAGGAAGTTGGAAACAACGGCTATACTGGAAACCGCTGGGAAGGGGGTGAATAAGTGAAGATTGGAGTATCATCTTCAGGAAATAACATGGAAGCTCTAGTGGATCCACGATTTGGGAGATGCCCTTACTTTGTGTTAGTGGACTCTGAGTCTATGCAGTTCGAAGCCGTTCCCAACTTAGCGGCAGCATCAGGAAGTGGAGCAGGAATCCAAGCAGCACAAACCATCACCAGTAAACAAGTTCAAGTCTTGATAACGGGCAATGTTGGACCCAATGCATTTCGGGCTCTATCTGCGGCAGAAATAACTGTTATTACAGGCGCTTCAGGAAAAGTGAGAGAGGTCATCGAAAAATACAAGAAAGGCCTTCTTTCCGAGACTAGAGAGCCTACTGTGAGAGGACATTTTGGGATGGGAGCTGGTAGAGGACACGGTCGGAGAAGAGGGCAACAATGAGAAGTTTTTCCTTTGAAACAAAAAAGTAGAAAGGAGGTGGCGAGATGGTTAGAATAGTCGTCCCAGTAATGAATAAAACTGGTTTGGATGCTCAGCTGTCAGAGCATTTTGGAAGAGCCCCATACTTCATCGTCATCGAACTAGACGAAAACAGAAGTGTTGTAAGTCAAAGAACCGTGCCTAACACAAGTGAGCATTTCGGCGGCACCGGACGCCCACCCGATAGAATTTTACAGTTCAAACCCGACGCCCTCATCACATATGGGATGGGCCCCCGTGCACTGAACATCTTTCAAAGTGCCAACGTTGCTGTGTTACAAGCAAACGCAAACACGGTCAGAGATGTGGTATCCGCGTACGGTAATGACAAGCTTGAAGAGTTGACTGAAGGTTGCCACCACGCACAACACCCATAGACGAATCTAATACAATTAGCCCATTCCTTGGAGGAGTAAACATGTCAAAGTTGACGAAAGAGCAGTTTGAGCTATTGAAAGATGTTGGTTATTCGGTAAAGGTTATCGAACTCTATATGAACAAAGTTAACGTCGGCGTGATAGAGAACGCCGACGTTAGTTTAGCCTACAGGGGTCCCTGTGGGGACACAATGAAACTTTATTTAAAAATCAGTAATGATACTGTCATAGAAGACGCCAAATTTCAATACCTAGGTTGCCCAGCAGCAGCTTCATCTGGCTCTGCAATAACCAGAATTGCCAAAGGCAAAACACTGGAAGAAGCAAAAAACATAACCGAACAAGATATATTACACGAATTAGGAGGACTACCCGAAGCAAAACTCCATTGTCCAAAGCTTGCTGTCACGACACTGCAAAAAGCAATCACAACGTATGAAAACTGCCAAAGAAAACCATTGACTGTGAAATAGCTTGTGATTTCCTTGCTGCATGAACATAAAACCATCCTAATCATGGAATGGTGACGTCAACTGCTAACATGCATGTTTCTCTAAAAGAGGCCGTATGAATGATTTTATCAATCGCCAGTGGGAAGGGAGGAACCGGAAAGACAACGGTTGCTGTAAATATGGCACTATCTCTTAAAGATGTCCAACTCTTAGATTGTGATGTGGAGGAACCTAATGTACACCTGCTTTTACACCCTAACATAAATGAAGAGAAATCGGTCTACGTCTCAACTCCACAGGTTGATGAAGAACTATGCGATCACTGTGGAAAATGCGGTGAATTCTGCCAATACAACGCCATACTTGTTAGTTCGGAAAAGGTTTTAGTATTTCTGGAGCTCTGTCACAGTTGCGGCGGTTGCGTTATTGTCTGTCCTGGAAAAGCCATCAGCGAAGAACAGCACAGAATTGGGACTTTGAAATGTGGTTCGACTGGCGATTTAGAGGTTGTTTATGGGGAGCTTGATGTGGGTGAGCCTATGGCGGTTCCAGTGATAAGGGAAGTCAAGAGGCGGATTGAAAGTGATAAAACTGTAATTCTTGATTCTCCTCCGGGAACCTCCTGTCCAGTCATAGAGACTGTTAAGGGAAGCGACTTTTGCGTTCTTGTGACTGAACCCACTCCTTTTGGTCTACACGACCTGAGAATAACGGTTCAAGTTTTGGAGGATATGGAGATTCCCTTCGGCGTTGTTGTTAACCGTGCAGGACTAGGCGACAAAAAAGTCTACGAATATTGCGAAGAAAAGAACATCCCCATACTGCTGGAAATTCCCTACCGAAGAAAAATAGCGGAGCTCTACTCGAAAGGCATACCCTTCAGTTCGGAAATGCCAGAATGGAAAGAAAAGTTTCAGACGCTTTTTGATGAAGCAAGGAAGCTTGCTGGTAAATGAAGCAACTGACAATTTTGAGCGGCAAAGGCGGCACAGGTAAGACAACAATAACTGCTTCACTCGCAGTTTTGGCAAAAAACGCTGTCATAGCTGACTGTGATGTAGATGCGCCGGATCTTCACATGCTTTTACATCCCAAAGCAATCAAAACACAGGAATTTAAGGGTGCAAAACTAGCTGTCATTGATGAATCAGAATGTACAAAATGCGGTTTATGCCGAGAAAAATGCAGATTTGATGCCATAACAGAAGATTTTAAGATTGACCCTATTTCCTGCGAAGGCTGTGGCGTTTGTACTATCACCTGCCCAGTAAACGCTATAACCTTGGTTGAGCGAATTTCTGGACATGCATACGTCTCAAAGACCAAATACGGCCTTATGGCTCACGCCATGCTTAGTCCCGGCGAGGCAAATTCAGGGAAACTTGTCACTTTGGTGAGGCAGAACGCCAGAATACTAGCTGAGAAGGAGCACAGTGACATAATCATAATAGACGGTCCGCCAGGGATAGGCTGCCCTGTTATAGCTTCAGTTACAGGAATAGATGCTGGCTTGCTGGTTACGGAACCAACAATGTCTGGGATTCACGACCTTGAGAGGGCATTACAGTTGTTGAGGCATTTCAATGTGTCACCGTTTGTTTGTGTTAATGTGTACGACATAAACGAGGATAATGCAGAGAAAATTGTGAGGTTTTGTAAAGAAAACGACATAGAGATTGTTGGGAAAATTCCCTTCAATCCCATTGTTACGGAAGCCATGGTTAACGGAAAGCCCACAGTGGAATATGCTCCTGAAAGCGATGTCGCCGAAGAAATAGAGAAGCTATGGGAAAAGATTCTTTCAGCTCTGAAACATGGAAGTGGCTAATCTGGAAGATGGGGAGACAATGGCTTTCGGCCCTGTTCCGTCAAGGTGCCTGGGAAAAAGCTTAGGAATAAACAACATTCCGCCAAAAACTTGCTCCTATTCGTGCGTTTACTGCCAGTTAGGAAAAACCACGAACATGACAACAGAAAGACAAATCTTCTATAGATCGGAAGACATTTTGAAAGAAGTTAGGAAAAAAGTTGATGCGACAGCCACAAGAAAAGAGAAGGTGGATTACCTCACTTTTGTTCCAGATGGAGAATCGACTTTAGATCTCAACCTAGGCAAGGAAATATCTATTCTAAAACAGATAGGAATTCCGATAGCTGTTTTGACTAATGCTTCGCTGATTTGGCGAGATGATATGAAAGAGGATTTAATGAAGGCAAACCTAGTCTCATTGAAAGTCGACGCTATCACTGAAGATTTGTGGATAAGAATAAATAGACCTCATGAAAATCTGAGGTTAAACGAGATTTTAGAAGGCATAAAAGAATTTGCAAATGAATTCAATGCAAAAGTTATCAGCGAAACAATGTTTGTGGATGCTGCAGTGTTTACGGTTCCTTTCGCTCTGGGCATACGTATCAACTCTTTCTACGCTGTAGTAGCCGTATGATACCGAGCAAAAAGTTTGCCCTTGGAACCTTTTTCATATAGGCCTTATAGTCATCTCCAAACTTCTCAATCGAGTCTTTATCTGCTCTGATTAAATCAATGTATGTCAACGGGATAATAGGAACCCCCAATATGATGATAATCCAGTGCTGGAAAAGCAGCATACCAGCAATTGCCCACAGTATAAACGTTACATACTGTGGATGACGGACAATAGAATAGATTCCAGTATCAACAAGCTTAGTAGTGTGAATGTAGCTTTTTCCTCTCTTCACGCCACCCCTTTTGCGAAACTCCGCAACTGGTAACATACCAAAAACTATACCTGAAAAAACATAAAGCCCCACGCCAACATAAGCTAAGATTTCAATCTGCGAAACATATGATAGCAAACAGATCCCAACGATGATTTGTGAGATAAAAAGAATGCTTACAAAGGTTACTGGAATGAAATCTACCCAAGAAAGACTTTTCTTAGTCATTTTTCCTTCCCATTTTATTATTGAAGGCTAAATAGTTTAGAACTAGCTGTGGGTTAAAACTATTCGGGCAATCGTTAAAGCATCATGATTTTATGATTTCTGCATTATGAAAAATGCTGAACTGTGCTCTTTGGGGTTCCTTTTGACCATGTCTATCTCATCTTGATACTTTTTAAGTATCTTAAGAGCTCCCGAGTTGTTCTTGTATTTCATGTATAACTCTTCGATTCGAATTTCTAAAGGTCTGTAATATTCTGTCCACCAAGCGTCCTCGGGTAACTGAAAATGATTTATAAGTTTGTAGCCACAGCGGGGTATCTTCTTGAGTTTATTTGATACGGTTTTAATCTCATCGTGGACAACCAAGAAACCGTTCGGTTTTAGTAACCGTCTCCATTCCTTGAGGCCTTTTTCAAAACCAATTATCCATATTGAACCCTCAGCCCATATGATGTCGAAACTTTCATCTGGGAAATCCATCTCAAACAAAGAGCATTTCATAGTCTTCACTCGACTTGAAAAGCCCTCTTCTTCAATTTTTGAATTCAGTTTATCTAAGAGAGATTGGCTAATGTCTATCCCTATAATTTCACCATCACTCAACTTTGCCAACTCAATAGTTGGAGCACCAGAACCACAACCAATGTCAAGTATGCGTGGTTTTTCTAGTTTAGGCAGCATCTGGAATGCTTTTCTTGTATATTTACTGAATTGTTCTCTGAAATGATCTTTTATCTCTACAAGCAAGTCTCTAGACATTAAATCTCAGCCCAGTTTACTTTCTAAATAGCTCCTGTGTCTTTTGCGAGGAAACCATTTTGCTACTCGTTTTTGGTATGCAATGTATTCTTCTCTTAATATGCGAATGAGATCTTTTTCTTCATACGTTGCCATCTTATCGTATAGGATTAAGAACGCTAGCCAGACTCCAAATGAAAGGAGCGAGGGACTGATAAAGAAAAATCCTAGACAGAACAGTAGGATTCCAAGATACATGGGATGTCGAACCCAGGAATAAACGCCTGAGTTAATGAGTCTAGGTTGGTCAGTTATTTCACCGAAAACTGCTTTGTGTGACTTTGCTACGAGATACAAGCCAAAACCCAATGAAAGAATCGCTGGAAGTAAGAGTACAGGAAGAGAAAACAACCCAATCAAGACCGTTGAGTACCTAAAAATAAAGAAACTCAAAGAATCTCCACCCCACACCACAAAAAACAAGATTATCATTATGAGCTGAATTTGGTCGCAGTGAGGAAATTCTGAGCCTAGAACAGTCCTATTTTCAGAGATTTCAATCACTACCTGGAATTGCTTGACCTGACTAAAGACCAGAAAAGGTATGTCGGTATTAATGTCCAGATAAAGTAACCGTAGGCAACAATTTTAGCGCGCGTGTAAAGCGTTACCTCCACCGCGCCATGGGGTATACTTCCTCGTAGTTGGAAACGGTCCGTACTCTTTTTTATTGATCAATGCCATCATTTCATCCAGAAGCTTCGTCCCCTCTGCCATCTTTCCTGGCAGAAATTTCATAATAGCCCTTATCATCACTTTCACGACTTACTACCTCGTTTTATTTCTACAACCAATAAAAAAGGGGAGAGAGGGTGCCAAACTTATTTCAGTTTGAACGTCCATTTGCATCCGTTTTCTTCAAGATCACAAGTTAAGCCCATTCCGAATTTTTTGGTTATATGCTCGGGGGACATATGCATGGCTATTTCTGATTTGCAAACTTCCCTTGGGCCAATGTTGAGACCAGCTTTCTTTACTACATCTCTTAATCTTCTGAGCATCTCGCAGTTCTTCATCCTTACGACCGCTTCACGATCCGAGACCCAAGATAATTCAAGGCCTGACAAGGGCTGTTCCATCTGAAATGCATACATCATCTGGTTGACGGACTGCTTGAAGGTCCTGCCCGGGGAAACCACCTTCATAAGTTTAACCACTGAACCCATAAAGCTCGGCATCATTTTTCCCATAACTTTAGCCAAGTGATCCAGCCACTTGTCCACTGTTCCATGTTCCTTATTGAAAGCATAGCTTGCAGCGTAATACAATGCCAAGAAATCATAAAGTTTGTCATACTTCTCTTCCAGAGACATTTCCTTAATCGCCAAAATCTCTCTCCTCCAACAGGGTATTATCTTGATAAACTTTATTTATCACTTTCGTTTATAAAATAAACTATGAATGGTGAAAAGCTGTGGACGAGGTTGATAGGAAGATAGTTTCGCAACTTCAACTTGATGGACGAATGACCCTTAAAGAACTGAGCAAGATCGTTGGTTATACAAGTATGGGGGTCAAAAAGAGAGTGATGAATCTCCTTGAACAAGACGTTATTAAGATTTCAGCACTTCTCAACATAGAACCGTTAAACCTGTGTGCAGCCATCCTATTTCTTGAAATTGAAAGTGCTGATGCTATGTATAGGCTTCTTGAACGCTTCAAAGATTGCCCCAGAGTTGTTCACATCTTTACGACACTGAGCGGATACAACCTGATCGCTCTCATAGTGGCGGAGGACCAAGAAACACTTGAAAGCATATCCATAGAGAAATGCTCTCTAAGAAGTAGTGAAGGAATCCGCAGGTCCGAGTTCTATCCCGTAGGTAACGTTCATTACTGTGCTTTTCTCTCAGTGAGGGAATATCTTACACACAAAGAAAGAACAATCAGCCCATGCAACGTTGACTGTGGACCTTGCCAGAGATATAAGGCAAGAAAATGCGTTGGATGCCCAACGACACATTACTACCATGGTCCCCTCTAGTCATCGTTCTGCAAACAGATACATGCTTCAACTCTCCCCTTTCACATTTTCAAAATATGCCCTTTCTCAAATGGCGCACGCTATTTAGGCTACCTAAACGGTCAACCTTGCTGACTTGGATATTAAAGAGTGTCGGGTTTAGACAACTGGGTATTTTTCATGTCTCTTCCTAAGATACTCCTGCGCGCGCTTTTCGGGCTTATAATGTGATTCTTCCTCTTTTTCTTCAGGAG
>JAOUKN010000070.1 GCA_029882515.1 Candidatus Bathyarchaeota archaeon | reverse complement strand
GTTGACTTCCCAAAACTCGAACACCGAATCCTAAAGTTCTGGCAAAAAACAAACGCCTTCCAAAAACGCGTAAACCTAAACAAAGGCAAATCACGCTGGTCCTTCATAGACGGACCCATCACCGCCAACAACCCTATGGGAGTCCACCACGCCTGGGGACGCACCTACAAAGACCTATTCCAACGCTACCACGCCATGAAGGGTCATCACCAACGTTACCAAAACGGCTTCGACTGCCAAGGACTCTGGATCGAAGTCGAAGTCGAACGAGAACTCAACTTCAAAACAAAACGCGACATCGAAAACTATGGCATCGCCAAATTCGTCAAAAAATGCAAACAACGAGCCCTCAACTACGCCGCCAAACAAGTCGAACAATCCATACGACTCGGCTATTGGATGGACTGGGACAATTCAGAACTATTACGCAAGTTAGCCAACCACCTGGAAATTAAGCCTAACGAACCAATGACAATTCAAGGTCCTAACGGGCCAGTAACAGACACCCCAGAAGCTCTCATCAGCCAACTCGGCACACCCCAACTAGGCGGCTCCTACTTCACCTTCTCTGACGAAAACAACTACACCATTTGGACGGTCCTCAAAAAATGCCACGAACAAGGATGGATATACAAAGGCACCGATGTCATGCCCTGGTGCCCCCGCTGCTCCACCGCTCTCAGTCAACACGAAATCGTCACAGAAGGCTACAAAGAACTCACCCACCCTGGCATCACCCTAAAATTCCCCCTTCGTGAGCGCCCAAATGAAGCCCTCCTAGTCTGGACAACGACCCCTTGGACCCTCACCTCAAACGTCGCAGCAGCAGTCCACCCAAACATGACTTACACAAAAATTTACCACAACAACCAAACCCTATACATAGCCAAAGCAGCCCTACAACGCACCCTCCCCAAAAAAGACTACACAATACTAAAAGAACTCACAGGCAAAGACATGCTCAACTGGACCTACAACGGACCCTTCGACGAACTCCCCGCCGAACAAAAACTAGGCGCAGTCAAAGCTCACCGAATCATCCCCTGGGAAGAAGTAAGCGAAGAAGAAGGCACAGGCGTCGTCCACATCGCCCCCGGCTGCGGAAAAGAAGACCTCGAACTCAGCAAGAAACACAACCTACCCGCTGTAGCCCCACTAAACGAATTTGGCATCTTCATAGACGGATTCGACTGGCTCACAGGAACCCACGTCTACAAAACAGCCCAACCAATCATAAACAACCTCAAAAAGAAAGGCCTACTCTTCAAAGTAGAAGACTACACCCACCGCTACCCTGTCTGCTGGCGCTGCAACAGCGAATTAGTGTTCCGCCTCGTCGACGAATGGTTCATCTCTATGGGCAAAGAACTCAACAAACCCTATGAACAAGTCACTGAACAAGAGAAAGAGAACCACCTCCGCTATCAAATCATGGAAGTCACCAACCAAGTCCACTGGATACCAGATTTTGGTCTACAACAAGAGTTGGACTGGCTTCGCAACATGGACGACTGGATGATCTCCAAAAAACGATACTGGGGTCTGGCCCTACCAATATGGGAATGCCAAAAATGCGGAAACTTCGACATCATAGGCAGCAAAGAAGAGTTAAAGTCACGAACCGTCGAGGGCTGGAAGGATTTCGAAGGACACACACCTCATCGACCATGGATCGACAAAGTCAAAATCAAATGCTCCAAATGCGGAGCAGTCACTTCCCGCATCCCAGATGTAGGCAGCCCGTGGCTAGACGCTGGTATCATCGCCTATTCGACGCTCAGTTACCGTCAAAACAAAGATTACTGGAAAAAATGGTTCCCAGCCGACCTCATCTGCGAATCCCTCCCAGGCCAATTTCGAAACTGGTTCTACGCCATGCTAGCCATGAGCACCATCCTAGAACGCCGCCCACCCTTCCTAACATGCTTCGGCCACGGCACAGTTTTCGATGAAAAAGGACAAGAAATGCACAAATCTTCAGGCAACATGATCTATTTCGACGACGCAGCCGAAACCATAGGCGCAGATGTCATGCGATGGATTTACTGTCGAAGCAGACCCGAAAACAACATCCTCTTCGGCTACACCCTAGCAGAAGAGGTAAAACGGCGATTTCTAATCCCATTATGGAATGTCTATAGCTTCTTTGCCACATACGCCAACTTGGACAAGTGGACAGCAAAAGATGTAACAACCCAGTACTCATTGTTGGATCGCTGGATACTATCTAAGCTTCAAGTGCTTGTTCAAGGTATCACTACGTGCCTAGAAAAATACGATGCTTGGGGCGCGACCGCAAGATTTGAGCAGTTTGTAGATGAACTCTCTAAGTGGTACGTTCGTCGTTCGCGACGAAGATTCTGGAAGAGCGAAGCAGACTTAGATAAGAAAGCTGGCTACACCACTTTGTACACTTGTTTGACAACTATTATCAAACTGCTAGCACCCTTCCTTCCCTTTCTCACCGAAGAGATGTATCAAAACCTAGTGCGCAGCGTAAACCCTAAGGCTCTAGAAAGCGTGCATCATAACGAGTGGCCACTAGCTGACATGCCCCTCATCGATGAGAAACTGATGGCAGACATGGATTTAGCTGTCAAGGTCTGCAGTTTAGGCCGTTCAGCACGGAACAAAGCTGGAATAAAATTACGGCAACCATTGCAAGAGGCAAGAATTGTGGCAGAAAAAACTGCGCCGGAGAGACTGCAGGAGTTCACAGACCTAATCAAGGATGAGCTCAATGTAAAGGAGTTAGTTGTGACCACCCAGAAAAGGGAATTAATAACCTATGGCATACTACTCTTACCCCGTTTACTCGGCAAAAAGTATGGAAAACTGTTTCCCAAGCTATGTGCAACCGTAGCCACTATGGATGCTGATGCTCTTATCCAAGCACTCCACAAAAATCAGAGGGTCGAAGTCAAGGTTGATGGTCGTGCCGTCTCTTTACTACCCGAAGAAGTCGAAGTACGCACTCAACCAAAGGAAGGTTATGTCTTGGCAGAAGAGCAAGGCATCATGGTTGGAGTGAGTACGGTTATCACTGAAGAACTGAAAAGAGAAGGCTTGGCCCGTGACATCGTGCGTCGCATACAGAATCAACGCAAAGACGCGGGTTTCGACATATCGGATCAAATTGAAACCTATTATGAGGCAGGGGTAGAGCTTACTGAAGTCTTCAACATCCATGGAGACTACATTGCCACAGAGACCTTATCAACAGCCATACATAACGCTGAACCGCCAGAAAATGCCTACGGAGCAAACTACGAGATCGAGGGTGAATCGCTGAGGGTCGGACTAGTTCGCAAAAAATAGCGCTTTACACACCATGTTTCTCTATTCGCTAGTTCTGCTCGGTGCCGACGTTGTAGGTGTGAAGCCAAAGCTTAAATCAGCAGACACGCAAAATCAAAACCTGAGGAAATATGTATGCTATTCATAACTCTATTGGTGCCAAAGGGCAAAGGCGAAGAAGCTGTAGAATATCTTAAAAAACTGAAAGCTCCAAAGGGCATTACCATCCACAACATCTACTTCACTTTTGGACGATATGATGGCGTAATGATCTACGAAGCCCCCACTACTAAGGCAGCTATGGACTTTGCAATGAAAGTTGGCTTCAAAACTCATTATACTATGGAAACCTTGACGGCCGTGGAGACTACGGATCTACCGAGTTAACCTAAGTAAGTTACACTCACTGTCGAGACTTCTTTGAACAAAAGATTCGAGATTGAGATACCAAATTTTTGAAAAGTAAGATGCAATATCCCTTTCAGCCATAACTGCAGCTTGATGACCAAAGAAAAATAAAAGACAGCTTATGAAGGAAACCGTCTTTTGACGAAAGCGTAAACTATTATGGCACCGATTATGAACCCTAACGGTGTTCCTATCGCCAGATACATGCTTCGAGTAAACTCTTTGCCAAGTCTCACATTGATTGTCATCACTGATATAGAGGCCTCAGCTGAGTTTCCAGCCTCATCATAGCCTATAAGTTTGATTGTATATGCACCATCGCCCACCTCAGTCGTATCCCATACATATGTCTGTTCTCCAGTCACAACGATTGATGCATCATTTATGTAGAGAAGCACTCTATCGATATGGTTGTCTTCAACTGTGAAGTTGATGTTTACTGTGCCAGATAACTCTGCTCCACCCTCAGGGCTCGTTATGCTGACGAATGGTGATGTATTGTCCACAGTTGTGGTTACAGTTTTCTCTATCACGTTTAGTGCAGCGTCGTCAACAAGCAGTCTAATAACGTAAACGCCATCGGTTAACATCGTGGTATTCCATGTAGAAATGCGAAGCCCACTTAGATTCCACGTATCTATAACACTTCCATTCGCTTCTAATCGCACTTGATCAAGGTTAACATCATATACCCAAGTGGTAACGTTAAATATGCCCCTCAGGAATCCTTGGTCGTCTGGTTCTCTAATTTCAGCAAGAGGAACTGTGTTATCTACAACAACAGTTATCTTAGTCGTAGCAAAGTTACCGGCTTTATCCTTAACGCTAAGAGTGATATTGTATGTGCCATCTGTATAGGCTGTTGTGGTCCATGCGTGGGTGTGTATACCGCTGTTAGTCCAAGTTGCCACAAGTGTTCCACCCATATATAACTCGGCTTTGTCAAGATTAGCATCGGTCGCTGTTATGTTCACGACAGCTTCGCCGTGAATTAACTCATAATCTAAGGGCGTACGAGTTACCGCATAAGGATCTGTGTTGTCAACTGTTATCCAGAGAAACGTGGTGTGATTGTTGCCAGCCGTGTCGAACGCAGTCACTCCAAGACTGTAGCCTCCATCGGGAAAAGTAGTGGTATTCAATGCCCCAATCCAGTGACCACTGTTGCTGTCAAAGATCATTTGAGCTATTGATGATTCTATGGTAAATTCAACTTTTTCAATGCCGTTGAGGTCGCTGGCATACGCCTCAATGGTAACTTCTCCACTGACAGCTGAACTATTTTTGGGCGAGATTACGTTTACCGTTGGCGAAGTATTATCTACTGCTACGTTAAGGAGTATGGTAATGGGGTACGACATCTCATCGGACGTTAAGAGAATGAAAACGGGATAGGTACCCTCTACAGTACCTTCTGGGACAACAGTCCTCACATCAAATTCGATAGAATCCGTTGCATTTATCTCAAGTATCGCCCCAGAACTGATTTCAGTGGGGAGTGCCGAGTAGGATTCTATCAACATATTTGTTAGCTTTCTTCCTGTACTAATTGTGAAGTTTTGCGACGTTGAATACCCTGAACGTGCTGTCAAGCTGATTGATTCACTTGGCGTTAGTTTAACGAGTTCCACTTTACCTGAGACAGCCTCTGGAAACACGGCGCCGTCGAATTGTACGTTGTGAAGAAGAACTGTGTAGAGACCTGTTATCGCTTTTCCCATGAACCCTGTGGGCAACAAAACGAATTCTTCAGTTGTGCCTGTTCGTGTTGACCACAAGAAGCAACCATCGTATAGATTAGGGCTCATAGCGCCATCTACAATAGTTCCTGTTGGGTCGATTCCAAACATATCTATGTCAGTCTGGTCTTCCGGCCAATTGCAGGAAATGAAAGCAGCAACCACGGTAGGGTCTTGGATGTCGAAGAGCCATTGTTTCCAGTCGCCAGCCTCGTATCTCCAGCCCCAGTCAAAATAACCATTAACGCTGTATGGATCGTAGAGTTCGACCGCAGACGGGGGGGTAATATCATACACTAGATCAGCAGCAGACAAGACTGCTGGAACTTGGAGAGAAACTGGAACTGCAAGCGTTCTGTTATCTGCACCTGTAACATCAATTTTTATTTGCCCTTGATAAACACCTTGAGATGCATTTGCAGGTACTGTGAGATTGGCCATAAAGGTCTCAGAAGAATTTCCTGTGACCGCAATTGTAGTTGGGGTGTTGACCCATGTCCAGTTGCTTCGTTCATAGTATTTGACGGAGATATCAGAAGGAACCGAATCTAAAATTCCATGTTGATATATGAAAATTACGGGTTGCCCATTGATCTTCTGGTGTGGGAAACCAACTCTGGCTTCGTTACTTGTTCCGATGGCATATCCATAATTTAGGAGGTAAACTTCGTTGATTCCAATCACTTCGTCGCCATCGTCAATCCAATCTAGGACACATAAGCCCCATCTGCGATCCCACGAATAGTCTCCATTTTGGTCAAAGTGCCCATAAGGCACGGTTAACGAAACAACCATCAGCTCTGTTTCATCTGGTATGTCTGCGAGGTTTAAGAGGGTGAGGTTGCCCCATGACCAGCCCCAACTCTGCCAATCTAGTGGCAATCCACTTGTATACCCTGAATACTCTCGAGTTGCCCCTATTTGTCTATGCACGACCGATGTAATATTAACCATAACTGGTTCAGACGCCGTGTTTTCTACAGTGAATTGGGCTACCGTTGAATTTCCGGGTGGAACTGCCCCGGCAAACCAGCTGACATCGCTAATTGGGCTCGCGGGCGGTTCAAACAACAAAGGTTCGTCAAGATATGTGTGAGACATGGACCAGGCCTTCTCAATTCTCGGTCGGAGGTTATCCCAACTTACTGGTGAGAAGACGGATACTCCAGATTGACCCAGAGATAATTCAACTGCAGCAAAGGCGTCTACACGACCAGCTCCTTGAACCAATGCATCATAACCCAAGTCTTTTGCCGAGGACTTTAGAATAATCTTTGTAGTCTCGGGTGTTGGGCAGACGCCTCTGGTCTCATTGTAAGCTTGAATAACCAATGCACCTGCACCCGCTGTGAGAGGCGCAGCCAAGCTGGTGCCACCAAAGAGATCTACGGCTGTAGACCCATCACCAATTCCATACCAGACGGGTCCCGAAACATTGCCGAAAGCGCCAACGTTGACTACATCGGGCTTAACATTTCCCATGGCAGTTGGACCTCTAGGACTCCACGGAATAATGTCATCATAGGCTCCACCAGCGAAGCCAAATTGATATCGAGTCCAGTTTAGGGATGTAGAGGCTCCAACACCGATGGGAAGTGTACCGTATCCAGGCTCAGTGAAAGTGCCATAGCCAGCGCCACCATTTCCACCAGCGTGAACTATCACAGTCCCTGGGTATTCTGAATCCAGGTAGCCTGGAACTGTCAAGGCGTCCTCAAAGACTGCTAGCACATCGTACCATGGCAATCCAAGCGTTGCAAACCATTCTGCCCAATCGGAAAAGCCCCAGCTGTTGCTTATGATGTCGGCTTTATGGTTGCCAGTATAATTCCATGCTCCCCAAACAGTGCCGTAGCCTGTGACGTCGTGCCAGCCCTCGGTGCCAGAAATCAGGTCGAAGCCTGCTGCCCAAAGTTCTGCCTCAATTATGTCACCTATGAAGAGTGCTGTAACGCCCATGACTTTGGCTCCCGGAGCCATTCCTGGCCCGAGGGATGGAAGACCGATATCTCTTCCTACGGCACAACTTGCACAGCTGGTCCCATGACCAAACCAGTCATTAACAAAGACCACGTAATCTCCGTCTTCTGCAACAGGTTTAAGGACTAGACCTCTGTCGTCATCGTTTGGTGAGAGCCCCCAAACATCTAGGAAGTAACCAAGTGATCCAGCTGAAAGGTCATATATCCCGTCGTACGTGAAGTCTCGTGCAGCTGTGGTGTTTCCAGTAGGAGTAAGGGGCAATTCGTCGGCAAAGCTATATTCTGGGGGCCAGGTGCCAAAAGGCAGACCATATTGAAGGTTCAACCATGCCCAATCAAAGGACAAATCAACATAAACCGTATCATACACGCCTTCTATGGTAGCGTCCACGACCAACACGGGAAACAAATGTTCCCAATAATCACCTTCAGAAAGTACCGAAAGTTGAGACATCACGCCAAAATGGTACTTCTCACTAATACAATCTATCCCAGTCACATACATATCAGAAGGAAATGAACCACCCCAGAAATCGGAAAAATGATAGACATCTCCCATAACGTACATTTCTGGATCTTCACCGCCCGTGCTTATGAATTTTCCCGCAAGATTGGAATAAGCTGTGACTTCTAGAGTTGTGAAGACCATGCATTCGCCGTCTGCATCAAAGGCTGCTGGAAAGCCCAGAGAGTCGATTGCCATGACATCCCAATACCCTAAACTGAGCGCCCCATAGTCGACCCCAGTATCGACTATAGCTATTATTGTGTCGGTTCCGTTAATGTTATAAGTTTCCCAGGTATCTCTGGCACCCGTGAGGTTTACAACTTCTCTCATTGTTGTTTCCGGGTCTCCTAGAAAAGACTCACCTTCGCGTTGTAGCAACTTGGCAGATTTACGATTAATCGCTTCCTTTATAGACGAAAATGTAGGAAGCTTCGGGAACGCGTTGTAGTTGATTTCTCGATCTTTTAATATTGTAAGAACTGGCACATCCGCAACCAGTTGCTCAACATCTTTAGCCAGTATAAGTCCCCTTACTATGTAGAACCCTTGGAAAGACGGCGTTACCCGCATAGATATCAGATATTTAGCAACCTCGTCAAAGTGTGCATCATCATCAACTAAAATGAGAACTCTAGTCAGACCCTCTGAGTCAAGAAGTTCTGGATCAACAATTGGTTCTTGCGGCACACAGGGAAAATTGGGAGTATATGAGAGTGAATCCACCGGAGATCGATTAACCCAGACTTCAGAAGATGCGCTGATAGATGCCTCTACACAGTTTGACATTATTCCAAAGAGAAGTCCCATAAGTAAAAGCATGAAAACTGCTTTCTTTCTAATCTTCATCTACATCACTGCTTTCGGGATATCTTCATCATTTATATAAAACACTTTTTCATAATTTGCTGAGCAAGATTAAACAAAACACACATTCCTGACCTCTTTATTCAACTGAGTAAGCAATTCCGGTAAGCTGACGACAATCAGGCTAATTGGATCTTAGAATGAGAACCATAAAGAAGTAGCACAGAGAATAAAGATCAAAACAAGTATAATAGCGGCGAGTTTTCTGCCTATCGCAACTTTTGAAACATCATCTAATGGGCCTGGATGTTTGCGCATGGACAACATAAAAGCTAATATCGCCATAATCGGCTGTCCAAGGATGAGAAATACTAGTATAGAGATAAAGATGAGTGCACCACGACCTTTATCACCAAGCAAACTCCTCACAGCATGCCCGCCGTCGAACATACCTATCGGCACCAATTGAATTGTTGTGACAAGCATACCGACCCATCCAGCAAAGGCCACCGGATGCAACATCACATCCATTCCGGGCGGAGGATTTAGCAAAGCGTCAGCGATAAATCGGAACAAGAGAGAAACTGGAAGGTATAATGCTTCTGTTTGAGGAGGCGTCAGCGAAGACATTTGAAGCCCTATAATAGTTACTATGACCGCTACTACAAGCCCAACAATTGGTCCTGCTATCCCTAGGTCGAAAAGGGCATCTCGGTTGGGAGCTAGAGATTTCTGCTGGATAACAGCACCAAAAGTTCCGATTCCAAAAGGCCATGGAGGTCCTGGAATGAAATATGGTAGGGTAGATTCAATGCCATGTGCTTTGGCAGCTAAGGTATGTCCCATTTCGTGAAACCCGAGTATCGCCAAAAGTGCTACAGCAAACATGCCTGCAAGCACCCAATCAAATGACAAGAAATATCCTGTCACTAGAGTGGTTCCGATTGTTGCAAGAAACAACACCCAATTTATGATTTTTCGACTAGAAGTCACGAGAGGTTTAGGGACTACTTGTAACACGACCGTTCCCTCTCTGTCCCTGAGAACAGGAACGAACCCAAAGGAATCTAGATGTGTGGCAAGTCTCAGAAACGCCTTTTTAGAATCTTGACCTAACCTCACGAAGAAAGTTGGAACATTATATTCAATTAGAGCTTCTTCAATAGCGAACTCTGATTCAACTATTCGTCTGAGTTGTTCGAAATCAACTCTGGACGGAGATTCCGTGGCAGAGTCAGTTGAAGATTCATGGCTCATATTTTCTCAGTATTGCTTCCAAGTACAAGTATTAGAATCTTATGTATTCTGATGCATGTGTTAACACGATTCGATTTCTGCAATTGCACTCAGGTTTCTTGCATCTTTGTTGCATTCATTTTCTATCCAGCTATAGGTCTTGGTTAATCCTTCTTCTAGGCTTACTTGAGGCTCCCAACCTAACACTTTTCTGGCAAGACTGATGTCCGCGTTTCTACCTCGAACACCTTGTGGTGCCATTAAGTCATACTCTTTGGTTAGGTTTT
>JAOUKN010000181.1 GCA_029882515.1 Candidatus Bathyarchaeota archaeon | reverse complement strand
TGGATGACCTTTGTCCGATGAAAAACACCGTCTCGGAAATAGAACTCAAAAGAAAAGGTAAAAAGGTAATAGAACTTCTGCAAAGATTGGACATCGAAGCAAATTCTCGGGCGCGCTTAAACACTTAAACTAATACGCTTATAAGTGGGTAAGCACATAATACTTTATGTGGATAAGCAAAATTAAGGTGAATGGAAAATGATAATAAAAACAAAAGTAACACTTGCCATGAGCCAATTTGCTTATTGGAAAAACATCTAGCGCGCGGTAGCGCGTGCATAAAAATTAAAGAAATAAAAAATTGTGGTTGGTAATTGAAATGGGTCGAATCAACGTAGAGCTCTCAGATGAACTGGAAAAGAAGCTCAGATTCAAGACCATTGAGAGATTTGGCGGGAGAAAGGGCGACCTATCCAGAGCTGTCGAAGAAGCCGTAAAAACATGGGTTGCCAAAGAAAAATAGATGCGTGAAAAATATGTCTGAAAAGGTGATTTTGATAGATGATGCTGGATGGGGAGACCTTATATTAGGTGTAGTGATCGGCGCCCTTAAACCTCCAGACCCCAGATACATGGAACGCAGGATTCCGGTCTCATCCTTCCAGCCGCCTAACTTCGAGAACAAAAAATATTTGAATGACACAGTGAAGATTGCCGATGAAATCGTTGAGGTTATGCAACCTGAAGTGGAAACCACCTTTAAAGTATGCTCAGGATACGTTCTCTCCAGCATATGTAGACACGTGAGAGAACGGGGATTCAAGGTGGAAGAAGTGGAAGCTACAGGTGAACTCCAAGAAAAGGTTGAACGGGGCTACATAAGATGGTGCGAGGAGATGGGAGTTCCAGCAGAAAGACTAAATGATAAAAGACGTTTTTGGACATTTCTAGAGTGGGTTGCGGAAAAGCCCGAAATCAGAGAAAAACTCGTAAAGACGGGATGGAAAAGCTGGAAACTAGAGTGGCGAGAAAAAGCGTTCCTGAGAGGTAGTATAGCATGTTAAGAATGAGAAAGGTGTCCGATGGAAACCGTAGCAGATTTGAGATCATAGCGGAGATTCTGAGGGATTTGCGGGAACCAACTTGTAGGACGAATATTATGTCTCATTGCAATATGAACACCGCACAATCAGGGCAATACTTGAATTTTATGGCGTCAAGTGATCTTATTCGGATAGATGCGGCAGCCGGAAAGGTAGCGTATCAGAGAACACAAGCTGGCCGAGAGTTTCTAAAACTATTTAACAAGATGGTTCTGTTACTTGATCCTAGCATTTCTCCAGTCTCCCTAATTGCATGCATGAATAAATATAGATAGGAGGTTGATGAATGAAGTGTCCGGAATGTGGTTCAGAAAGCTTAGTGCCTTTTTCCGGTATGGATGTAGTGTTTTATCGATGGATATGCCTCAAATGTGGAAACGTGTATAAACGTGAAGCCTTCGAGAAAAAGTGACCATGCGCAAGAGGAAGGCGGGAATAGAAAATGAAGAAAACGGAGGCTTCTAGCCCTGTTTTGTTAAGGAAGAAGAAGCAAATATTGAAGCGTATGCACAGGAAAAAAATGAAGCAAATAAGATGGAAGAGATGGATGAAGAAGCGTGCACACATGAAACAATCGTCAGGAACATAATGAGAAAGAAAATGCACTCTTGAGTGATGTTGCATGATGGAAATTGGAATGGAGGAAATTTGGGCTCAGACGATCTGCTAAATTTTGAGGTATGCGCGCGCGCCCCGCCAACTGATTCAATGCTAGGAAAACGAAGGATGTATTCTTTCGGCTTCTGGGTTTTCGGCCCCCTCCGACAACTCACAATGACGCCTTGACCAGTTTTAGACAAAGCATTCACTTCGCATTTAGTGATAGATTATAATTGGGTACAGAAAACTCGTATATACCTTTTCAAAGTTGCGCCCTAAGCCCTTTAAAAGCTGGCTATTTTTGTAAGCAGTGTATAAGCCCAGATCGCGGTTACCCCAATAATTCCATACTTTCTTGTGGTCTTCTGCATGTAAATGACATTTTTTGTCGACGGGTTCTTTAAAACATCGGCATAACGCATGATAATGGGTATAGAAAGGGGGAAGAGTACGAAAAACAAGAATAAATGTCTGTAGGGGAGTAAACCAAAAGCTGAATAGACGAATGGCGAGAAACTTGCTATCAAAAACATAAATCCAGCGACAATAACACCCTTCTTCCTTCCATACCTAACAACAAAAGTGTGAATCCCAGTTTTAAGGTCTGCTTCATAGTCTCCAACGGCTTGGATAATGTGGCCACCACATTGAATTAGCATTAGCGGCATGGCACACAACATAATTGATGGAATGTTGAAGATCAGCTTGTCGGTTAATTCCCCTCCTATTAAGAATGGCAGAAAGCCAGCGCCTATACCCGAGATCACGAAGTCTACAACTGGCACGCTTTTCAGTCTAAACGGGGGAGTGGAATAAGCAGTCCACAGTCCTAAGTAAACAATAAACAACGGGAGAACATGAACGTTGGCTATGAACACCAAAATTAAACATGAAATGACCAGTAAGAAAGAGAACATCAATG
>JAOUKN010000180.1 GCA_029882515.1 Candidatus Bathyarchaeota archaeon | reverse complement strand
ATCTCTTTCTCCGACATGCTTGTTTCCCCTTTCTCAAGATTCTTAACTTTCATTACTCCGTGACTTTTATGATTTTCCCTGTGCACACAAGCACGCATATCTTGTCCGCATGCATGTGCACATTGGGTTGCATTTCACTTTTATATTCACGTTACTTTGAATAGACATTAGTTGGGAGTTGGGAATGAAAAAGCCGCAGGTAGCGCCCTATGGTTCTTGGAAATCGCCAGTCACCTCAGAGTTGGTTGCTTCCAAAAAAGTCTGGCTTGAATCAATAGTCTTCGATGGCGAGGATATCTATTGGGTTGAGATTCGCCCTAGTGAAGAAGGACGGTATACTATCGTTCGACGGACGCCAGACGGACAGATCTCTGATATGACGCCACCTCCGTTGAATGCTCGATCACGCGTTCATGAGTATGGAGGCGGAGCGTACACCGTTGGCGACGGCACGATCTACTTTTCCAATTTCGATGATCAGCGTATCTATTGTCAAAAACTTGGAGGTGCGCCGCGCGCGCTTGGGAAAAGTAAAAAATATTTTACTCTTTAAAATATGTAAAGAATCGTTCAGAAGATTACTTCATTTAGAAAGATCTAAAGGGGGAGAGAAGCTGAGGGATTTTATGAAGGAGTGCTACATATTTAAAGCTCAAATTCTCTTTCTCATACCTTAACTGACAGTTATTAAACTCGCTTTTCTCAAGTATTCTGAATACCTCATAAGGGCATAGAATGCAATAACGGCTCTTTCTGGTGTGGGAAACACTGGAATGCCCATAAAATGCATTTTTGTTGTCTCAGCCAATTCTATTTTTCCACCGCCAAGATAGGAAACTAGTATTGGTTTTGTAGTTTCTGTAGATGCCTTCTTTATTTCTTCAGCAGCGCCCGGAATAGGACCGTCCAGAATAATGATGAATCCGTGGAACCGAGCATTCTCCATGTTTTCTTCTATGACTGATCTGAATCGAGAAGGGTTGAATGCGTCTGTGGTCAAATCAAATGGGTTACTGAATGTACAATATCTGGATAATATCTTGCGCAGTTTGCTTTTTGCATGCTCATCTGGTTCTGGAAGTTTCAAGCCGAACTTTTCACACATGTCAGCAGCTAATACACCAGCTCCTCCAGTTGACTCTATTATCAGGACCCCTGATCCTTTGGGTAATGGGAGAAACGCGAAGGCCTTTGCAATGTCATAAAGTTCTTCTAGGCTGTTTGCTTTTATGACCCCTGCTTGCTTTAAAGCAGCTTCGAAGATTTCCGACTTACCAGCTAGTGAACTTGTATGGGAAAAAACTGCGCGCGCGCCAGCTTTTGTCATTCCACCCTTTAAGGCCACTATTGGCTTTGTTTTAGACACTTCTGCCGCGGCATTCATAAAGGCCCTACCATTAGTTACGCCTTCAAGGTAGAGAGCTATGACCTTGGTATTGTTATCGTCTTTGAGAAATTGAAGCAGATGTATTTCGTTGACATCAACTTTGTTGCCAAGGCCAACACATTTACTGATTCCAATACCTTCTCTATCAGCCCAGCACTGAATAGCTGCTCCAACACTCCCACTTTGTGTTATAATCGCGATAAAGCCTGGGCGTCGTGAAAAGCCCCCAAATGTTGCACATAGACCGAAATGGGGGTTATTTACACCTGGGCAATTTGGACCAATTATTCGGATACTTGCTTTCCTCGCTGTTTCAAGCAAGGCTTTCTCTAATTGTAGTCCATGTTCACCGATTTCACGAAAGCCCCCGGATATCACAATGGCTGCTCTTACTTTCTTCCTTGCACATTCTTCCATTACCCTGGGAACAACTGTTGAAGGTACAACTATCACAGCCAAATCAACAGGCACCGGGATTTTTTCTATTGATGAATAGGTCCTTATACCAAGGATTTCTGGGATATTGGGATTCACAGGAAAAACCTGACCAGCATATCCGGCATCTACTATGTTCTTCAGGATCATGTGTCCAACTTTCTCTGGATTCCCAGACGCTCCAATAACAGCCACACTTGAAGGTTCAAAGAATTCCTTCAATGATCCTCTATCCAACTAAGATTCCTCTCAAGAGAAAATCATGAGAGGATATAATTAATAAAAATTTTTTGCGCGCGCTGAGTCAAGCGAAGTTTTTCCACAAGTCATAAAAACTGAAGCAGGAGACATACTGAATGTTGAATCATGAAAATTGAAAAAGTTCGACGTATACTTGTTGTAGGAGCCGGTACAATGGGGCATCAGATTGCTCTACAATGTGCCACACACGGATATATGGTGCATCTAGTCGACGTTTCGAAAGAGGCTCTAGCTAGGGCCCAAGAAAAGATCAGAGCAGTTCTGGAAGGAAGGACTAGCCGTGGGGAAATTACCTCTAATTCTATGCAAGAATCTCTTTCAAGGATCAGCTACACTACTGATCTTGAGAAAGCAGCAGCAGAAGCTGATTTTGTCATTGAGGCTGTTTTAGAGTCTGTGAAGGTGAAGCGCCAAGTCTTCAGTCAACTAGACCGTGTCTGTCCTCCCCATACCATTCTTGCCACCAACAGTTCTTCAATAAAGTGCTCTGCCTTAGCCGACGCTACAGAAC
>JAOUKN010000179.1 GCA_029882515.1 Candidatus Bathyarchaeota archaeon | reverse complement strand
GTAGGTTGAGGAACAGGTTGACCCGGTACTGTGTATTCTATTTGGTAGCCTTCATCAGTTGGAATCACCTTCGTTATTTCGCTTCCTTCCGGGAGACCCTTCAAAACATGTTCCTTGACAACTTTTGTTTTAGCATATTCAATGTAAGCTTCTCGGGCTTCAGGTTCAATCGTTCTTCCAGATCCTAACGGCTTGAAAGGAATCTTCTGTTTGGCTTCTATCTCAGCCGTCTTCAGTTTTTGAGTTAATGTAGGCGGCGGTGACGGCGGTGTGTACCATCTACGTTCTTCCCATGACAGCTTCATGTATTGCTCGTAGGTTCCAGGGAAAGCTTTTGCCATGTTAACTCCTCCAAACATGATATACTTCCCAAAGCAACCCGGCTAAACCAAGAGCAAGAAAGAATGTAGCAACAAAACTGAATACTTTAGCACTCGCCATGAAAAGGCCCCCGAGCAACGTAAATAAGACTGCGACAATCACTAACTGTTTAGTTCTGATGTAGGTTATTGTTCCCAGAGTCATCCATAACATAGCCCAGAATAAACTTCCGATTCGTGTTGTATAGCACGCCACAACAAAACCTATCAAGTCGCCCTCAACAAGATACTGAAGCAATGGATCCAACAATATACCTCCTAATCCAACATTTGCCTCCCGAAGATCACTTCAAAAATCAACGTGACCACCATTATCCAATGCAACACAACTAATCCTCCAAATAAAGCGGTGAGAACCGAAAGGCTTTCTAATGGAATGGTGCCTGCAAGCGTCCACAAGAGAGACCCGAAACCCAGCCAAATGAATGAGAAAGTTTGAAAGAACAGGCTTATAGCGCTTAAGCTTCCTCCGATGAAAGTTAGAATGTCAGATTGCGGTGTCCACTTGCTTATTGTCTCTGTCGCATTAAATTGTTCTAGGTATTCTTCTGTGTCGGTTGAGTTTAACGGTCTGCTATATTCGGGTCCAGGAAAAACATAGGTTCCGCTTGGAGTCATCGTGGTCGTGACTATGAACATTCCAATTTGGAAACAAGCGATTGCAAAAAGATATTTCATCTGCGTCTTCATCATGTCAACCTCTTTCTCGCTTGAACGATCCCCAACAGAATAGCTATGATCCAGCATATTACGAGAGTGCTCGGGTCAATCGGATACCACCCGACAGCCGTAACAAAACTTGCGATTGCACACATGAAAATTCCTCCCACGCCAACGGTGAGGCTACTGAATAGCAAGGTGGCCCCAATGATGAGAACTGCTGGAATGATTGCTGACGTAACAACGCCGAATGGGAGAAACCCTAAAATGTCCAGGTTAAAGGGGGATCCTCCCCAGCCAGCCGGTAGAGAGGTTGCGAAGTCTAAGACCCCGAATTGATTATGCATGATCTGGCATAGTTCATAGTAGTCAAGAGTGGGGTCTGCTCCGTTCCATTCATCCACGAAAGAGTTGGTGTCCGTGTAGTTTTGGTAGTAGGCTACCGTACCGTTTTCAAATTTTATCCAGATTTCGACCATGTAGGTGTCGAATTTCGTGTCTTCATAAGTAGTGACAATTGTTGTGTTTTCCCGATAAGCATAAGCCCGTACATACTTATAGGCTAAAGCAAAATCTGGCGGGAAATCAACTCCCTTCAATGTCAACCTTACTGTTGTGTCGTCGGTCATGGTTAAGTCCCCAAAAGTATAGGACGTGCCATCTTCTATGGTAAGCGTGTATTTTTCACCGTTCTTGAGATTCATCACAACTTTCCTTTCCACATCCACTTTTCTTTTTTCAACTATGTGTAACGTGCCGTTGATATACCGTTTCGCTTCAACATAGGGGTTTTCATCCAAGACACCAGCTAAATCCAAAAAGTTGATGACATAAGTAGTTGTTGAAGTGTCGAAGATGTAGATAGTTTTACGGTTTTCTATTGAAAGCCAATATTGCCTTGGGTTAGAAACATTCATGTAGAAGTATAGAGGTCTCATTAAAGGCATGTATTTATAGGTTCCATTTACCTCGAAGGTTTCTGTGAATGCCCCCTCAAAATAAGCGGTCACGTTGACAGCTCTTTCGCTTGCACCCTTCAACAAGCCAGTGTCTTCATCGTAAACGCCGTTGAAGGTGTACTCGTATTCGGCGAAAGCCTCAAACATTAAGCTGTACGGGCTTGATGTTCCCTCGTTCCAAATTACAATTATTTTGTCATCTTGGTACTTGTAAAAAGCGTTTGGATACGTAGGGTTTTCACTGCTTGTTCCATCTCGCAGAATTAAGTCGGTTGAATCCCATTCTGAAGGAGTGGGATATAGGGTGCAAGCTCGGTAAGCTATGTCATAGTCGCTTGTGACAAAAATAGCCCACAATTTGTTAACGGGAACTTCGAAGATAAGTGACACACCTACTGTACGTGCGGAGGACCTAACGATTGTTTCGCTTCCCCAACCAGTTCCATACGTGCGTTTAACGTGGATAATTGGGTGGGGAAAAGAATATTTAATGAAAACCAGATGAATATCATCGTTATACAAGCTAACTGCGGAAAAACAAGAATATACCCAAGCGATACTACTTGACGAAACAGACTCCTCGCTTCCCCATGCGGTGCTATTCCAGAGTTGCC
>JAOUKN010000178.1 GCA_029882515.1 Candidatus Bathyarchaeota archaeon | reverse complement strand
GGCAACAATAATGGCATACTGAAGAGTCCCCAACGATTATCTTAAAGACTTGTGGAAACACTAGGGCGACCAGCAACATCAGCACGTATTCCTGCATGGTCTAGCCCTCATCTTGTCTATTGTGCGCTCTAGGTTTCAAATCTCCTGTGCACGGGATTCTTTCTAGAACTTATTGAAGCTAACTATTTTCTCAATGCATGCATGCGCGCTGCGTCTATATATTCAACGAATAGTAGGTCATCCTTTTCTGGGAAATATTCAAAATCGCTTCCAACTTTCACATAAAGATGCTTTATTATTTCTATTTCGAGAATTTTTGCTCCATGCCCGAAAATCTCTTCGATAGCACGGGTAAACTCCTCAATTTTGTTGGGAATGTCCTGCTTTTTCAAGGTAAAGTTCTGTTCCAGATAGAAATAGATCGCCTGTTTCGAAGAATCTCCAAGTAGAGACAGCGCCGCATCTACTGCTTCCAAAAGAAGCTTCTTGAAATCGCAACGTAGTTGCGATTCTGAGATAGACACCGTCATAATTTCACCTCTTCTTGTAGTTTTGTAGAACTGATCATATGTTCTACTGGCATACATATTGTATCGTGTGATTTAATATAACCCTTGTTTCCAAGTTTGACATATTCCAAAATTCGATATATCTACTCGACGAGACACTTTTCCTAGGCCCGCGGATCATCTTAACGTACTCAAGACTTGGTTAAGACCTTCTCAAACTCAAACACATCTTGATTTCTGTCCAGAGTCTCTACTAGTGCCTCTTGTGCTTTTGAACGATTTTGCCATATTTCATCCAGAACTGTTCTCACATCTTTCTCGTCTTTACACACCCTACAAATCTTCTGAACAGTTACTTTCTTGTCAACACCATGCTCTCTCAACTTACTGTTGAAATCTGCAGGTCTCAACAATCTAATGTTCATTCTAGAGGCATATTGTGCAAGCGTTATCTTCTGTCCATTGACAACTACTTTCTCTTTTGGATTGTATGCTCCTGCACCGAATACTGGAATAACACCTTTCTTTACTTCTCTGCCATTCTCAGTGTCAACACCGAAATCAGTCGACCACTTCAAAACCTCAATGAAATCATCCAGTGCCTTTCTTGTCACTACTGAATACTTGCATTCAAGCACATAAGTTACCGTTGGACTGAACAATCCAGGTGTAACTTTCCAAACTCTATCAACTTCAGCACTCTGTTTCCTACCACCAACAGGTTTCAGTAGATGCAAAGTTATTCTTTTTGGATCAATATTCTTCCGGTGATTCTGTCTAACAAACTCTGCTCCCTCAGTGAACCTGTCGATAAACCATTCAACAACAGCTTCCCAATTATGCCCAATACGATTCTCTCGGCCGTACCTTATTCTAATGTAGTTCTGCTTCATCTTAATGTTAGCTTTCAAATCTTCAGGTCTCATCGAACCCAAGAAGTAGTAACCAAACTTGTCGAATATCTTCACCTGTTTAATGTCAGGATACAACTGTCTTGCACGCTTGAGAGCTCTCTTTGCTGAATCGACATCACAGTTCATAATACTTTTCAGATAAGACATTGACAGAAGTTCATTTGTCGTTAGCAATTGATCTCTGATCAACCGAACTCTTTCATGAATAGTGTTCGACGTTGGATTCTCCAGCAACACTCTATTCGTTCTTTCAAACGCCTCTCTAATCGCTTGATCTCTAGGCAACTCCTGATCGATCAACGTCAGGATGAATCCTTTCTTGAAAGGACTACGCTGATCATGAGACTGATAGCCTCTAACGAAGACTAGTCCCTTCTTTTCGTATCTTCTGACGTTAGCCATGACATCGCATGATCTAATCTTCAACTCCTTCACAATGTCAACACTGTAGAAAGCTTGATCCTTGTTCTTCTTCAAAAAATCTAAAACCAGTCTAGACTTGCTAACAATGCCTTTGCTTCGGCCATCCTTCATTCTCTCATCATACATCACATAGATTGCGCCAGCATCACCGTCATTCAAAACATAGTAGTTAACTGCACGAGTATGACCAACCAGACCAGCTCTACCTTTGTGACAGTTCTCAAACTTGAACACAGGTTCTCTTGTTCTCAAAATAAGTTCTTTCTTCCATAATCTTCTCAGACAATGACCAACAAGATCAACTCTCTCACCAATACCGTCTGCAACTTCTCTAAGAGAAGCAACCCCATTAGAATTTAGAAACTGTAAAACCTTAACACTCAGGGCACGACTAACTGCCGAGTCAAATCCCGCACCCCGCGCCACCTTTCGTCCCAGAGAAAAATTGTAGTTTGCAGTGTTTTCTTGAATATCTCTTCTAAAATCAGTTTTTTCAGTTTTTATGTCTTTCGGCAATCCCATTCATTTACATCCTTGATTTAGGCCGGTCCTTTGTTGAAAATAATATCAAAATAGTCGTATTTCAAGTTTGCAGGGATATTGAAAATAGAAAACTAGTTCGCATGAAATCTTCAATAGATATTATTTCCTGGTTGATAAATCATATTCCCATGTGTGTCTGCAGACCCACGCATGCGCGCGCAGTTAAGATTTTTGAAACTTTCCATACCAAAATTTTTCATGGGGCATGATGCTATCAGATCTTTTTT
>JAOUKN010000069.1 GCA_029882515.1 Candidatus Bathyarchaeota archaeon | reverse complement strand
GAGCCATTGTCTCAGAGAAGACTTGCTGAACAGATTTCAAAACTACCTGAGGTGCAAGAAGTTCACATTATCACTGGAGACTGGGACATTCTAATGAAAGTGAAAGACAAGAATGTGGATGCCATTGGGAAATTCGTTATAGACAAACTAAGGACGGTGAAAGGAATACAGAAGACTCTGACGTGCATGGTTTTCCATACGGAAAAAGAATCCTCCACCATAATGCTGGAAACACCGACAAAAACGCGCTGGTGACATTAGCCATAAGACAGTTCTTTTCTGAGGGGGGGTAGTATGTTTCATTTGATGCATAAGAACACTACGTCTTTGGGACGGTTAATTGGCTTAAGAATGGACTAGTTCAGAGCTAAGAGAAATGTTGTTGTAAATGGTGCAGTGTTCTTGTCCGTTCTTAATAGAAATTTGCCCTTAAGGGTTAAATGCCTGAATTGTAGATCATATTAGGAGTGCGTGCGCACCGAGCCAATGTTTAAAATGAGGAAAAAGACAATGAACTTGCGAAAAATTGTGTTATTCGCTTTACTCAATATTGTCGTGATCTCCATTGGCGCACTGACAGTCTACTATGATCTTTACGCGAATGGATATGTACCAGCTAATGTGGAATGGTATGTTCTTGGCTATCGTGCCGACTATCTTCCGGATGGAACCCTGTTTGAAGGTGTCTGGACGCTTGATCTGCTACAATGCAGCGTTCTTTTAATGGTAATTACTGATCTCTTTTCCTACGCTAACAATCGGTTTAAGTGGGTTTGATAACTATAGGCGATAATCGAATTGCTATCTATTCCACCTAGCAGGTCGATGTGCACGCGTTTGAGCTGAAGGAGCGTTACGACCAGCATACCAACCTTTCTAGGCTTGAATACCCGTACTAGCAAATCTACTGATATTATCAATGTACTATTGAGCTTGAAGAAGAATGAATATAGTGAGAATCTGAAGTTAATCAGTGAAGTCTTAAGATTCTTAGAAAAGAACTTTAATTTGGATGATCCAGAGTGCAATCCTATCCACGATATAAACAAGGATGGTCATGTAGGAATAGATGACATAGTTACAACAGCTGACCATTTCGGAGAAATCAAACATCCGAAGCTATGAGTATGAAATGAAGATGAACCTCAAAGAGAAATTATTAAAACGAATTAGAAATGAAATTAGAGGGTTCATTGATGCCATAAAATTCCTATTCAACATTCTATTCTGGAAAGAACTCTGGATGATGCTCTTATGGGCTTCAGCATTTATTGCCTATTGTTTTGTATTACTCTATTTATTCTGGATTCTCCCAACTCCTCTAAGGGCTATAATTATTTTTGTATTAATAGTAACCCCTGCAGTAGTGGGTGCTATAATATGGCACTTCTTCAAACGTAGATGATTGTCCTGTCTGAAGAGGGAATAATTGGATCTTGTGCCTATTCAGAAGCTATAACATATAACCCTAGAGAGAAGAAAATGTAAAGATCCTGTATCTACATAATCCAAGGCTGAAACTTCCTTGAAGGATACTATCAAGTCTGTTGACCCAAAGAACTTGAGCTTTTTGTAGCCGAGTCGTGTATTCATTGCCTTCCAATAAATTCGAAGCTAGATTTAACTCTCATCCAGGGCATTTGTGTAAGGGTGCTCGGTAGTTGACTATCAAAGCCGTATTATTCGATCTTCACGGCACTCTTGCCTACGTTAGAAATCCAGTGACCCATCAAGAAGCATCCGACTTCCTTGTCAGTCGAGGCTACGAAGTTTATCCCCAAACCTTCATGGCTGCATGGCGATTCGTAGCCTTCATAGACTACCCAAAACACGGATACAAGGGTTATCATCCTTTTCTAAAACGCCTTCTATGGAGAATACGAGTTAAGGTTGACAAAGGCACCCTAGACGGATTAGCGAAACTGTACGAACGCAGCCACTTTGAACTCTATCCCGACGCCCTAGAAGCCGTGAAGAAGACGAAAGAACAGGGACTTAAAACAGCCATTGTCACTACCATAGCACGCTTCAAATTCCGAGAAGCCTTGCAACTCATCTCACCATATTTAGATACTGTTGTTACCGGTTACGAAGCAGGATGCGAGAAATCAAATCCAAAAATGTTCAAGCGAACACTAGAAATCCTCAACGTCAGGCCAAGCGAAGCCGTGATGATTGGAGATGACGTGCCCATAGACGTTCTGATTCCAAAAGAATTAGGCATGCACACTGTGCTTTTGGATAGGGAGCATAAAATGGGTGAAGTGGCGTGCTCAGATGCCGTAGTAACAGACCTAGTAAGGGCTGTGAAGACGATTAAGGGTTGGATAAAACGCTAACTAAGTAGGCGTCTCAGTATCGAGATCTTCTCGGGGGTCTTCTCTTTGCCCAGCAGTCTCTGCAGTAGACAGGTCTGCTCTCGTCAGGTTTGAATGGGACTTCGCATTCTTGGCCACAATCGGCGCAGACTGCCTTGTGCATTTCCCTTGGCTCTCTTCTTCTGTACGACATGTAGGTTTTTACCTCCTATTTTATTAGAAGAACTAGTCTTCGTCTTTGAATCCTAATTCTTGAATGGCTAACATGGACGTGTCACCTTATAAATTTATTCTTGACCTTGGAATGGAATCGTTGGTTTGATGAGCGCACGCAGCGTCAAGTATGCTATATAATAAAACATCAAATACAGATTAATAGAAAAATAGCCATTAGGATATCTTGGTTTAGGCTATGCTACACGAGATTGAAACCAAAATCGCAGCAACTCAGAAAGCGCTCAGGTCTATGAGCTACGTCGTCAACGAAGTGTCAGCGGAAGAATTCTATGATTACATGACGGGGGAGATATTCTCAGATGACACAACTACTCTGGACGATGTCTTAGGTAGTGAGTACCTTATGATTCATGAGCTTGTCGAGATAAATGAACTGAAGAAACTGGGCCTAACCATTGACAAGCAAGTGATTGTAGACGCTCCGAAGACTGCAATCTATGATGCCCATCTTACAGCGATGGAAACCGAAATCAATTATGCTTTGTACAAGCGAGATTATTTCTGGGTCAAGATTAGACTGAGACAATACAAAGAAAGCGTTTTAGACGATGATCCTAACCTGCCTGAAGAAATGAGACCGAGAGCTGAAGCACTATTTGCAAAGTTACGCAAAACTGTAAGATAAAAAGCCTGTGACTAAGCTTATTGAATCAACACGTTTCGCGCGCGCAGTTGCATGTTTATATAGAGACAAGCTAAGATTTCGGTGGGTAAAACTATGCGTGTAGGATTGCACATAGGGAAATTTGACTGGATGGGAAGTCCTGACAACATAGGTGGAAAGCTCGCCGAAATTGCGAAAACTGCTGATGAAAATGGTTTCTACAGTCTATGGGTAATGGACCATCTATTTCAGCTCGGGACTCAATACGGCACTGTTCATGGACCCGTTGAAGGGGCGATGTTGGAGGGTTACAGCGCAATCGCTTACATGGCCGCTTTGACTAGGAGGATTAAAATCGGATTAATGGTAACCTGTAGCTTCTTTCGGGAACCAGGATTGCTAGTAAAAACGGCCTCGACTATTGACGTTCTCTCAGGCGGACGCACATACTTCGGCATCGGCGCAGGATGGTTTGAACGCGAAGCCAAAGGATTGGGCTTTGCCTTTCCGCCTTTGAAAGAGCGTTTTGAGCGTCTTGAGGAAACGTTGCAGATTGCGAAGAAGATGTGGCAGGGCGAAACGACACCCTACAACGGAAAACTCTATCACCTTGCAGAACCAATCAACAACCCCCAACCACTGAGCAAACCTCATCCACCTATTATGATCGGTGGAGCAGGAGAAAAAAGGACATTACGGCTTGTGGCAAAGTATGCGGATGCGAGCAACTTTGTGACAGGAACAACACTGAAAGAAGCCGGCGTCCTTTACAAGGAAGACACAGAAGAACGCCGAGAAATGGTCCGCACATGGATTCTCGGAAAACTCGCAGTCCTGAAACGCCACTGCAATGAAGTCGGACGGTCCTACGGCGACATCGAAAAGACCCTAACAACATACATAAAACTAGCTCCAGACGCCATGAGCGCGACCGAAGTGATTGAGCTCTGCGACCAGCTGGCTGCCACAGGTATCCAGCATGTCATTTTCAACATGCCCAATGTTGAGGAGATCAAACCAATCAAAATCGTCGGACAGGAAATCATCCCAAAAGTGACAGATTTGTAGCAGATTCATGTGCGCTTAACAGTAAACATGTGTATCAAGTCAATGCTTTCGTCTGAGTTGACAAAAACCGCATTCACTGCCGCCTTCGTGGCTGATCCATCGCTCATGCTTTCGCTAGCTCTTTAACACGTTTTTTTCAAGAGTTCACTTATGGGGTCGATGGCGCGCGCATTTCTCTCTTTAATCTTCTAATGCGTTTGCAGTCTACTCTTCGTAGGGAACCAGACATAGAAATTTTAGAACTTTGTTGCCTACATTCTTGAAGTTATGGATGGTGTTGGGCGGAATAAAAATGACATAGCCTGGAGTTGCACGTTTTTCGGTCTCGCCGCATTTGACCAGACATTCTCCGTCGAGGATGAAGGTCTCGTGTTCCCAAGCGTGAGAGTGGTATG
Source organism: Candidatus Bathyarchaeota archaeon (assembly GCA_029882515.1). Taxonomy (GTDB): domain Archaea; phylum Thermoproteota; class Bathyarchaeia; order Bathyarchaeales; family Bathyarchaeaceae; genus JAOUKN01. The sequence goes on along the minus strand of JAOUKN010000069.1, from coordinate 5,864 downwards.
CTGAGTGTCCTCCGGGTTCGATTTCGAAGTATCGCATGGCGAAGTTTTCGGCGCCATCCTCTTTTGTTATCAGCCATCGGACTTTGACGCCTTTGAACTCGGGTCCTTCGACCTTTTCTTCCTTTATTTTGGAGAAGGGAACTGCCTTGAATCCCATAGGTTTGTGTCTCCTGTAAATTTGATATGGAAGTGGTCGTGTATAGGTATATGATTGTTGTGGTGGGATGACGGATGATTGAGGTGTGGATCGATGGCTTGTGTGAGCCGGTCATCCCAAAACATGAGCGAACGGCTTGCTTGGGCTACGTGATAAAAAAGAATGATAAAGTGGTTGAGAAGGGTTCTGAAGTTGTGGGCATAGGGGAAGATATGACGAACAACGTGGCTGAGTATGCGGCTTTAATTCGAGCTTTGGAACGAATTAAGGATCTGGTTTTGGAAGGACCGGTGATTGTGCGCTCTGATTCTCGATTAGTTGTTAATCAAATGCGAGGAGATTGGCGGGTGAAGGCGCCGCTGATAGTGCCCCTGTATCATCAGGCGGTGGCGTTGGCAGATGGACGGAATATTGTTTTTGAATGGGTTGCTCGGGAGAAGAACACGGAAGCCGATCACCTCGCCCATAATGCGTATGATACTAGACAACGTAGGCATTAAAGACCGACACCTCAGATTTCCGGTCGGATTTGTTCTCTTTTTCTGAACAGTTTTGCAGTATCTGATTTTTTGGATGGAAAAGGGATCTAATGAAACAGTTATAAGGGTTATGTCATTACTGTACATCTCTAACGGAAGGGAGGAATAGAAATATGAAAGTGAAGACTCTGACATTAGTGAACATCATTATGACGGCTATTTTGTTCTCCTCAATGCTCCTCGCTGAAATACCGCCGGGCTCAGGTGAAACAACCGAGCCTGGTCTTTGGTTTGACGTCAATGACGATGGCAAAATGCGTATGGATGATATTCTATGGTTAGCATTAGCCGATAGTAGTGAAGAAGATCTAGCAGGAAATTTGACGAACTTTGCGATTGATGAACCAAGCAATACATCAGGAACGGTCTACATAAAGGCTGATGGTAGTGTTTACCCCTTGGATGCCCCAATTTCCACCGTTGACAACATCACTTACACCTTTACTGACAACATTTTGGATTCCATCGTTGTGGAGAGAGATAATATCATCCTTGATGGGGCAAGCTATACTGTTCAAGGGCTAGGCGGAACGCAATCAATGGGAGTGAAGCTTGTTGGGAGAAGCAATGTTACAGTGAAGAATGTGAAAATAAGTTTCTTCGGTCATGCCATCTATCTCGAAGACTCGTCAAGCAACTACATAATTGGAAATGATTTAACCCAGAATGACGATACTGTCTTTCTCTCGAGCTCCTCAAACAACATCGTTTCTCAAAATCGCCTAGCGGACAACCATTATGGAATCATTCTTGCCGGCTCCTCTAACAACGTTGTGTCTGGAAACAACATAACAAACAGTTATGATGCCATCTCGGTTGGGACTTTTTCCTTGAACAACCTGATATCTGATAACATCGGAGAAAACACCGTGACCTGTATTAATCTACTTTATCCTTCAAGCTTTAACACCGTCCAAGGAAACAAGATCAGAAACAATGCTTATGGCCTCTGGCTACTCACTTCTTCCGGCAACACAGTCTCTGAAAATAGCATAATGAGCAACACCCAGTATGGTATCTGGTTCTTTTACTTTTCAGAATATAACCAGATCACTGAAAACAACATAAAGAACAACTGGTTTGGCACCTATATCTACATGTCTTCCAACAACGAATTCTATCACAACAATTTCATAGACAACATTCTGCAGGTCATCACGTTCGCCTCTACCAATCTTTGGGATGACGGGTATCCTTCTGGAGGGAACCACTGGAGCGACTATACCGGAGTAGATTCGTACAGCGGCCCATATCAAAATGAAACCGGCGACGATGGAATAGGTGATACACCATACCTAATTGATGGCAGTAACACAGACAGCTTTCCATTCATGAATGAAAATGGTTGGGCGACTCCAGCGCGGGCGATACAGGATCTAATTGACACCGTTGAGCTCATGAACCTTCAGCAAGGCATTGACAATAGTCTAGATGTAAAGCTAACGGCAGCGCTGGATGCCTTGGAAGCAGTGAACGCTGATCAAAGGGAAGATGCCATCAACAAACTAAATGCCTTCATAAATGAAGTTGAGGCCCAAAGAGAAAAGAAACTTACCAATGAACAAGCCGACTGCTTGATAGCAAAAGCTACCGACGTCATCGACCTGATAGGATAGCTACCTACTAACTTAGTAGGATAGCTGCCTACCACCTTTTTTTGAGCGCACAAGACACAAAAACAGTAATTAGAGCAGAACTTCCAGGTCAGCTTGCTTTATAGATCTCTTTCAGTTTCTTAGGCGGTAATCAATGTAGTGGTTAGCCAAAACTGAGACACATTCAAATTGGAAGCAGGCGCCTTCACACTAGGCTCCGAAGAAGGAGAAGATAATATATGTATCTTGTTGTGTAAATCGGATATAGGTGCGTTTCTTGGAAGCGTACGTTTTCCTCAGTTGTGAACCTTTGTTGGTGTGGGAGATTGCTGAAGCTGCGATTAAAATTGAGGGTGTGAAGATGGCGCATGCAGTCACGGGGCAGTTCGATGTCGTTGCATATGTTGAGTTTCCCAACATGGGCAAGCTTAGGGAGATGTTGGGGCAGTTCCAGTCTATGAAGGGAGTTCAACGAACCCAGACCGCAGTCACCATACCGCCCAGACTAAAATGAAACCACGGTTGTGCGCATGCACTGAAGATCGATGTGGAAATTCGAGTGTGCGCGTTCTTGTACCAAGAATGGAGCCAAAACCGCTTTGATACATGAACTTCTATATATAGGATACTTAAATGATGAAGAAAACGTTCGAGAATCAATACGGAAAACGTTTTACAATCGTTTCTCGACACGGCGAAGCCAGCAACTCCCATGCAAATATTTCTCAAAGGATATCATTCAGACAGTAACCACTAGATTACCCCTCCTCCAGAAAGTCGTTAGAACCTATATCACGTGTATTTGACAATTTTTCAAAAAGTTTATTACCGAGTGTCTTGTCGTAGGCATTTTTAGAAAATCACAAGGAGGTGAAAGGCATGAACCGAGAAGAAGAAGAGGAGGAAGAAGAAGAGGAGGAAGAAGAAGAGGAGTGGTAAAATTCTAGAATTTCACATTCATTTGCTCATTTTTTCTAGCGTCTATTTTTTCTTGGAATTGAGAAAAGTAATGCGCACAATTATGGACACACTTTCTAGCTAAAGTTACGTGCATCCCAACAATTGGTGTTTCAGGAAACAATTTAGATTTTTCCATAAATGCAAGAAAAGGAGAACCATTTAGACTTATTTTACTATTATAAGTAATTTTTAGCCATTTTATTTGTAACGAAATGCATATATAGACCATGAATCTATTTTATAGATATCTGGGCTACAAAAGGATGAAAGGCTTGGAAGAACAAGAGTGGGGGGAAAATGATGGCGAAAAAGAAAGGTAAGAAGTCAAAGAAGAAAGAAAAATAAACTAATTTAGGAAATAGCCTCTTTCTCCATTTTTTTAACTTTAGATACTCCCTGTTGCCTCTTTTGGGTTCATATTTAATCAGCCTCGGACGTCCCATGTAAAGCTGAATATAACGGTTGCAGAGGGTCGTTCCTATTTGTGTTTTACGTTAAGCCCCCGCGATGAGATTATGAAGGAAACCTGGGGGGCACAATTTTCCAAAGGAACAGACTTGGAACGAGAAGTTTTCCACTTTTTTTTTACGTTTCTTCTTAATTTTAGAATTAGATTCTACATAAGTAACTCTTTTATTTTGATTCCACCTTAATTTAGGGTGCGATATCCCCTATCGTGTTTCTCGAGGTGCGTGTGCACCGATGACAGATTCCTTCACTTATTCTCCCTATTAGAATCAACTGACCAAATCTCCCCCTCCTCAATCTCTTGTTGAGCACGCACGTGTATTTGTGTCCTACTGTTGGAAAGTAATACTTAAATACAGATTCGCATATATATTATATATTAAGACGTGTGATAGGGGATATGAGAACGTGCGAAGTGAAATTATTGCTTCGATAAGAATATTTGTTGTTATCTCGGCCTCGGCTATGATAGCGGCTGCAGTCATCAGGCTACTTCTATGATTTAGTGACAGTTGAGCGAAAGCAACCGCCCACATACAAAGCCAAATAAAAAGTTCGTGCATCTGTATTCCGAGAGGAAATTCTAGAGAACGTCTGGGCGATCACATGAATTTCTAATGAAAGCTATGGAAACTTGATCGATTTCTCTGGTCCTGTTTGATCTCAGTAAAACAATGTCATATTTGTATCTCAATAGATACATTGTTTATAGTTGAGATTGAAACTAATCTTCTCTCCTTAACAGTAATTGAAGTGCAAACTCGAAGAGAATAGGGGGTGCCAGTCGGCATACAGTGCGTCGGCTCGTGTCTGGTGGGCCGGGCCGGATTTGAACCGGCGATCTTCGCCGCGTGAGGGCGACGTCTTAACCACGCTGGACTACCGGCCCAACATGTTCAGTAACTCTATTCTATCTATAAACCAAATAAAAATTATCCAACATATATAATAAGACACTGGAGAAGCCAACAATGGACAAATGGGAAGAAATGATGAAGAAGATAATGGCCATGCCCGCAGAAGAGCGCATGAAGCGGATCGAACTGTCCAAAAGCATGTGTATCTGCAGAAGCTGCCCAAGCTACAGAGGCACAGGCGAGACAGAACTCCTCTTTTGCGGCACAGGAAAAAGCACAATAATAAGTAAGGAGATGGGTTGCTCTTGCGGATTATGTCCAGTTGTAGCCCACATGGGCCTCACCCGTCTCTACTACTGCACAAGAGACACCGAAGCAGAACAACGTGGCGTCAAAATATAGAAACAACGCCAAAAAACCACCTCTCCTTTTTTTCAAAGCCATGGACCCCAAATAAAGCCATCACTTGAAAAACAGACCCAACCCAGTTATCAATACGCCGTTAACGCAACAGGACCAAAAGTGACCCCTGTTCCAAAATCAACTAAGGACAACTTCACTCACAATTGATAACAATGACCAAAAATTTCCATTGACATTATCAACAGAGATTAATGTGATGAAGAAAAACAAGAAATTCTCGAGGGCGTCAGAAGGCGCAGCTTTCCCCTCCAACCAACACAGCCTCATTACATAGGAGGTGATCCGGCCGCAGGTTCCCCTACGGCCACCTTGTTACGACTTTTCCCCCCTCACGAAGCCTAGATTCGACGCAGCCAAGAAGACCACGCCTCATCCAAACCCCACTTGGGTGGAACGACGGGCGGTGTGTGCAAGGAGCGGGGACGTATTCACCGCGCGATGATGACGCGCGATTACTAGGGATTCCATGATTCACGAGGGCGAGTTTCAGCCCTCGATCCCAACTACGACAGGGTTTCGAGATTACCTCCTCCTTTCGGAGTTGGAACCCACTGTCCCTGCCATTGCAGCTCGCGTGTGGCCCGGGGGATTCGGGGCATACTGACCTGCCGTGGCCCGCTCCTTCCTCCGCCTTGTCGGCGGCGGTCTCCCTAGTCTTGCCCATCGGAGACTCTCCTCAGAGGCAACAAGGGACGCGGGTCTCGATCGTTGCCTGACTTAACAGGACACCTCACGGCACGAACTGGCGACGGCCATGCACCTCCTCTCAGCTCGTCAAGCAAGACCATCAATCTGGCAATCATACTGCTGTCGCCCCCGGTAAGGTTCCCGGCGTTGACTCCAATTAAACCGCAAGCTTCACCCC
>JAOUKN010000007.1 GCA_029882515.1 Candidatus Bathyarchaeota archaeon | reverse complement strand
GAAGCTAATGGGTCAGTTAGAAGCGAAGGATCTCAAGAAGACTTTTGGATTTAAGGAAATCGATGTAGCTGCTCTTCTGAACCTTCTAACGAAGACCAGCTGGGCTTTAGATCAAACCAACAAAGAGGTTGAAGTCTCAAGGAACCGAGGCATATTTAGAGTCGTCAAGTGCAGAACCCAAGAGACAAGAATTAGAAAAGGATTGGACGTATTTCCGTGTAAAAAAGTGAGGTTTGATTACTTGAAAAGTTTTGCCAAAGAATTGAATCCACAAATTGAAGTAGAATGCAAAGTTTGTCCACCAGATCAGCGTCCTGACGGATTTTGGTGTGAATGGGAGTTCAAACTACGTTCTATTTAAAAAATAACGAGAATAATACCAAAAACGAAGATTCTTTTGAGAAAGCGGCTGAGAAGCCCTGCTTCGTCCAGCATATACTACGCGCCCACATTCTCTGGCGATAGAAATCCAAGTAGTATACGTCAGGATCACAGTGGGATCTAATTCTATGGAAATTGTGGCCTAATTGCCTTCGTTGTACAGGCAGATACACATTTTAAACAATAAATGCACTCAGGGTGAGTGAACTTTTCCCAAGGTAGCTCTAAGATAGGCACGTTCATCGGACACACTTCCACACATGAGCGGCATCCTACTTTTGTACATCTAACTGGATCCCTCTCTAAACCAAGGAAGCTGAATCGATTTAGAAAGGCTAAGGCGGCACCATGCGGACAAAGATATCGACACCAACTTCTTGGAATGTATATGCCTAAACCTACAACGCCAATCATTATGGCTAGCTGAATCCAAAAGAGTATGGACTTTGACAAGATGCCATTGACTATCGCTCCGAGTATATCCGCACCTGTTTCAACCCAATATGGTATAGCGTAACGGGTTTCCAACACAATTTCGGGCAAAGTAGCGAAGATCGTATTAGATGGACTTAACACATCAAATGGTGCAGAGCCGAAGGCACCTAAAGCTCTTCTGAAGCTCTGTCCCACACCCGTAGCAAGCAGAATCGAAAGCGATCCGCTGACAAACAGAACGATCAATAGCACTCCATATTTCACTTTGATCATATCCTTATGAGTTCTTGAAGAAACTCGGGAATGTTTCCTTTTGATGTAGCCCAATAGATCCTGAATGAAACCGAAAGGACACACCCATCCACATGTAGCTCTGTTCAGAACAACTGCTATCAGAAGAAATGCGGCGATCGGAAGCCATGGGAAGGTTACTTCATACAGCATTAGTTGGAGGACTGAGAAAGCATCGCCAACTGTTTTCTGGGGGGTCCAAATACTATGAAGAACTGGAAGAAGAAGAGGCAAAGGCTGAAAACCGAACACGATTGCATTGAGTAGGAGGAAACAAAGAAACTGAGTTATTTTTCTCGCTATTTCTATTCTGAAGACAAAATTCTTGAGCCGAGACGTCGTTTCCTTCATTTCTGTCAATGCTCCGATGTTTTATCTGTTGGTTTTCTGGGGTTTTTTGGTCAGAGAAGGTGAATCCAAGTTACATAAAAATGTTTCATCAACACCTTCTAGACTTCTTTTCTCTCTGTGACATTGATATTCGCTCTACTCTGGTCATGTGGAGTGATAGTTCACAAATTTTATTTTGGTGCGATCAGAATAAGAATGTTCATGGTTGAATTGAAACCTACTGACGGTACTTTTCTACTGGGTCCCCTAGTGATTTTTATCTCTGTTTTCTTTATGATAGAGGTTCAAACGACGGATATTATCGTTTTTATGCAAATGATTCAAACCAACATTACTGCAGTAACGGTACTCGCGTTAGGCGTGATATTGTTATCTATAGGTATTGCTGAGCACTCTCCCAATGTAAGAGGTGGTGTTTTCATGTTACTTGAGGGCACTGGCCTTTTCTCTGCTATATTGGGTTTTTTCTTTTATGGCGTATCGATGGTAAGGGAATCAGTTGGCGGAGTCTATACAATAACCTTCTCTCCACTCCACTTTTGGGTTGGACTCATAATTTGGACAATTGGAATTTTCTTAATTACGTATGCAGGTATCAGTTCGAGAAAAAAGGAAGAAGGATTAGTCTTCCTCAACGCTTTGCTTACTCTAGTACTCGCGTGCTTTTTCGTTTGGGAAATCTTTCTAAAATAATTGGATTGATATTCAGTTATTACATGAAGTCAACTATGCTACGTTGGTCAACCTTTCCACTTGACCTCTCTTCTTCTGCGGCTGTTTCTTCGAAGATCTTCAACTGACCATAAACTCCATCATAGCCGGGCACTACTTTCACTTTTCCTTCCCTAACTTGAACGATAGTTTCAGCAATTCTTGAATCAACAATTTTACTCATTTCCTCTTTTGGAGCGTCGATAAGCACATTGTACTCGTTTCCAAATTCCTTGACTAATCTATTATAAGCAGTCCATACCATCTTTGTGCCAGGATAACTACTCTCTAAAACAGTTGCAATAATTTCGGAAAGCGGCAACAGATGCAAGTAACCTGGTGCACCTTCAGGTTTAAATCCCATTGGGCGATCTGCAAGCTCCTCTACCCGTTGCTCAACCCCTTTCGTGAGCCTTCTACGACAAACCGGACAGTAATTACCAAATTTCAACGCCTCTTGAGGCGAAAGGGAGATATTGCAGTTTCTGTGGCCCGTCCAGTGATACTTTCCATAGGCTGGATTAGTTTCAATGGTAGATCTGAAACTGTCTTTATCTTTTTTGCGAATAGCATCAACCACGGTTGTGTATGTTAGTTTTTCTAGTTCAAACACGTTTGCTTCTCTTCCAATTCTCCATGGCCAACAACTGTGACAGTCACTATTTGAAACTAAAGCATACTTGTCTAAGGCACTTAATCGCCAGTTCATTGGGGGGTCAGATGAGAGGCCTGTTTCTAGGGCGAAGATGTGCTTTGTCATGTCTTGGTAGCAGTCTTCTACTCGATTAAATCCGCTGAAGGCACCAAACAGACTGAACCAAGGAGTCCAAGCGTGAGCCGGTATGACAACATTGTCTTTCGAAACCTCCATTACTTCTTCTACAAGTTGTGGAGCATTCATGTCCAAGGTAGGTCTTCCATCTGCAGCAAGATTACCATATCCGGTCAATCTCTCGTTGATTTGAACTGTTGTTTCCAGACTTGGCGTTAAGATGACATGATGGATTTTTTTAACTTCGTTCTCAAGAGTAAAGATTGTGCTAACTTCGTTTGTTATCATATAACGTATTGAAGAGTTAGGAGCTTTGGCGTATCCGTAAAGGTTGGTATTGGGAATTTCGACTAATTTTTCTTTCAGTTCTTCAAGCCATTTAGGATGTGTGAAGTCTCCGGTGCCTACAAGGTTCAAACCTTTGATTTGGGCAAAACGGGTAATTTCATCTATGTTCATTTTTTGGCTTGTGGCACGGCTGAAACGGCTGTGAATGTGCAGGTCTGCGATAACTCTCATTCACTTTTTTCTTCCTTTTCTTTCACGTATTTCAGAAAGATTTTTTCCCAGTCAACTTTGAACATGATTACCATTACGATTATCAGTAATATTATTCCAAGGAGTCCTCCGAGCGCGACTGCTATCCAATCGCTTCCTTCGCCAAAAATGTCTTTAATGATCTCAATTGCATAACGCCCACTGTAGGCGACAATGAAGTTCATGCTTATTTTTCCAATTAGAGCTGGAATGAATGCCCGCAAGGGACTGTAACGCATCATGCCCAAGGGAATGAAAAGCAGGTCATCTGGCAGCGGCGTCAAGGCGAAAAGAAAAATGGCGACAGGGCCAAATCTGTCGAAAACCTTTACCATGAACTCCATCTTTCTACGTCGCTCCGCGCTGACAACTTTTCTTCCGTAGAAACCAAGCAGGTACCCTGAGAACTCACCCACTGCAGAACCGAGTCCTGCAGCAATTGCAGTTAGAAATGGATCAAATAGACCTCCGAGAGTAAAAATGACTACCGTGTAAGGAAGAGGAAAAAAGATGGATAAAGCGCCGATTAGGCTGATTAGAAAAATTCCGAAATATCCGTAGTTCTGTGCTAATTGCAGCATCCACTCAACTAGCTGCTGTAACGTGTTTTGAGCCAGGATTTGCAAACAAGACCTCTCGAAAGTCCGCTTATGTTGGTTTTAACGCTTATTGTGTTTAGTCCTAATAATCTTTGTTGGCGTAACGATAATGTCGACTTTTTCGTCATGCGGCATAGAAGGCGCGTATTCAACTAATTGAACGTCATGTATTGTGGTGACAACAGGTACTTTCCCAAACCTTTCCGTTATCATCTTCACTTCACGGTCTCCATAACCACAACCTTTTCCAAGCCTATTCCCATCTTTGTCAACAGCCACACTACCAGTTACGATTAGGCCTGGCTTCGGGAAAGTCGTTGTTTCTGTTCCAAATTTGAAAGCGCCTTTGATTGTTGAAGCAAACCGTTCTTTTCCAGCAGTAGTCTGCGGAGCGACTACGAGAAAGCCATGCTTAAGCCTAGGCGTAGCCATAACCAGAGTTTTGCCATCTTGTAGAATCATTTCTCGAACTGGCCTCTGAGGAGAGTCAGGGGCGCAGAAAACAATCTGTGCTGCTTCATATTCCGGTAATTCTCGCAATTTCTGTGCTGCTTTCTCTGCGCCAACAAAGTTGGGGATCCTATGGAACACTGGTTTTGGAAAACGCGTAATTCCCTTCTTTTCCATAAGCTGCCAAATTCGCATTCTAAAACTTTCTTTAGCCAAATACCAACACCCAATTTCGTCAGCAGTGAGAGGTTAAAGGGTTTCTGAACACTTTTTTAGATTGTTTAAATACTAATATCTATAAAGTCAATTAAACTTGTGAGGTTGATGTGCAGTGGCTGCTGTGAAAAGAAAAGATTGGAGTCGCTATGGTAAATGGTTCCGTAGAATATTGATAGATGCAGGAATATTGGACTATCGATATCCAATTAAAGGGTGTGGTGTTTGGCTTCCCTATGGCTTTAAGATTCGGAGAAATGTGTTCCAAATTTTGCGTAATCTGCTGGATTCCACTGGCCATGACGAAACACTCTTTCCTTTAATGATTCCCGAGACCGCATTGGCGAAAGAATCCTCTCATGTAGGAAGCTTTGAAGAAGAGTGTTACTGGGTTACTCACGGCGGCACGGACCTACTGAAGATTAAGTACGCTCTCCGACCAACGAGCGAAACTGCTATTGCGCCCATGTTAAAACTGTGGGTTCGATCTCACGCTGATCTGCCATTAAAACTGTATCAAATCGTGAACATTTTCAGGTATGAAACCAAGGCCACCCGACCAATTCTTAGGATGCGAGAGGTCTCAACTTTCAAAGAAGCCCACACTTCTCACGCCACGTTTGAAGACGCCGAAGAACAAGTGAAAGAAGCAATCATAGTTTACAAAGACTTCTTTGATGCAATGGATGTTCCCTACCGCATATCAAAGAGACCGGAATGGGATAAATTTCCAGGAGCCCTTTACTCCGTAGCCTTTGACATGATATGCCCCGACGGACGGACGCTCCAGGTCGGAACTGTCCATAATTTGGGTCAAAACTTCTCAAAGGCTTTTGACATTACGTACGAGACTGAAAAAGGAGAACAAGAACATATTTGGCAGACATGCTATGGAATTTCCGGAAGAGCCGTAGCTGCCGTCTTGACCGTGCATGGAGACGATTATGGCGTCGTATTGCCACCCAAAATAGCCCCCATACAAGCTGTGATTATCCCCATCCCATACAAGAATAAGGCAGAGCAAATCAATAAAGCGTGCAAAGACATCGAAATCATGCTGAAAAAAGCAAATGTCCAAGTCAAACTCGACTTGAGGGCTGATATGAGACCAGGCTCCAAATTCTACTATTGGGATCTAAGGGGTGTTCCAATTCGTATCGAAATTGGGCCCAAGGACATAGAACAGAATGAAGCAACCATTGTCCGAAGGGACACTTTGGAGAAACAGACTTGCAAGATAAGTGGATTAGTAAAGACTATTCAAGAGTTAATGCGTACAATGATGAAAGATCTTCGTTTAAGAGCTTGGAAATGGATGGACGAACGAGTTCACCGTGTTGACAACTTGGAAGACGCGAAAAAGTTGATAGCGAGAAAGGAAGGAATCGTTGAAGTCTTATGGTGTGGCAATGTCAAGTGTGGTCAAAAACTGGAAGAGGTTATAGGTGCACGAGTATTGGGAGTCCCGATGGATATTGAAGAGAAAATTGATGGAAACTGTGTGATTTGTGGAAAAACCGCCGCTGACATAATCCGAGTTGCAATCGCATACTAGTTCTAAAGAAAGGCTTTGATGGCTTCTTTTCCGGTCATTCCAAGTTTTACTCCCAGTAATTGTCCCTTAGACGTAGTCTTTTTTATTTCAGTTTTCAGAACGTCCTCGAAGTTTCTCACGCCGCTAACTACTGCTGCAGCCACGTTGAATTTCTCTGCTGCCTCTGTGTTGAGGAAGCCGCACATGACAAATCCAGTTCGTCCTATTATCGCAAGTAGTGGTGGGGAATTTGGCAAGTCTACTTTCAAACCTATGGCATTTTTGCCATCTATTTCCAGAGGGGATACAGTTATCACAAAATTCACGCTCACAATCTACATATACAGTTTTTACATAATTATTCTGCTATAGACTTGAGGGTTTTTTAGTATAGGTGCATAATAAATCGCTTCTATCTGCTTCGTAAACCCCTGTTTTTTCTTAAGGTTTCTTCTGTAAGGCGCGTTGCAGTGATCGGTGGAACCTGAAGTCAGTGTTCAAACAACACGGTGTGCTTGCCAACTACTATGACAAGCCTTAATCCCCCTTTTTTATTGCGAAGTATATACGTCGCCATTACTGTTTTTTGTATGGAACTGTCAAGTTGTTGGTTGATTTAGCTCCTTGTCAACTTTCGTTTGATAATGAAAACTCTAGCCATCATCCAGAGGTTTCAGCCAAATCCGCATGTAAGGAACTTCATTGACTTTTGGGTATTCGAAACTCCAACACGAATGCACTCATTCATTTCTATTTATTTCCAGATGTATTTCATATGATGCATGAGAAAATGAAAGCCTTGGATAGCTTGGTTGACACCAGAATGTATTATGTCGAAAATATGAGAACATTGTATAATTGATACATTTTCCCTCTCTATCACTTAATGGAACAATGTTTCTGAAGTCTTAAAAGGGTCAGAATACATACCGTGAAACAAGAATGGAGGATACTACTTGTCTACATGCATGAAGAATGTAAAGCATCGAGGAATCTGTCTTGCGTGCGTTGCTGTTGTTCTCTTGGCTTCAGTGGGCTACGTGCTGTTAGGTGTTAAAGCTCTAGGCTCTTGGACATCTATGGCAAACGTCCCTTACGGTGGCGGTGTCTTTTACGGTGGTTCCTTGGCTTGGACTGGCGGTGACTACATATACGCCTTCGTGGGAGGCGGTACTCCGCTTTTCTACAGGTACAGTATCTCTGGCAACTCCTGGACACCAAGGGCAAATATGTTGACTTCAGTTAACCCTGGTGGTTCGCTGGTTTGGACCGGTGGTGACTACATATACGCCTTTGCTGGAGGAACTAATCCATACCTGTTCAGGTATAGTATCTCTGGAAACTCTTGGAAAATGATGAACCGAATTACCTATGGTCCTGGTCCGCTTTATGGCGCAAGTTTAGTTTGGACTGGTGATGACTACATATATGCCTTCGTTGGAAACGTAGTCCCATATTTCCATAGATATAGTATCTCCGGCGACTCTTGGACATACATAGGAAACACGCCATTTACACAACTGGGTGGTGCTGATCTGGTCTGGACTGGCGGAAACTACCTGTACGCTTTCGAGGGAGGTAACACTCCACGTTTCTACAGATATGATATCCTAGGAGACACTTGGACATATATTAGCAATTGTCCTACTGTAGTTTCTTATGGTGGTTCGTTGGTATGGACTGGTGGCGACTACATATATGCCTTAATCGGACGCAACAGTCCACTCTTCTACAGATACAGCATTGTTGGTAATAGCTGGGCGTCAATGCCCAGTGTAGGACCGTCTGTGAGCTATGGGGGGTGTTTAGAATATGCCTATCGACACATCTATGCGTTCCCGGGAAACAATCAACAGTATTTCCGGAGATATACGGATTCCGATGTAGCAGTGATCGATGTGTCAGTTTCTGACACCGAAGTCTTCGAAGGTGAAGCAGTGAATGTTACAGTTGCCGTAAAGAATGAGGGAACATCACCAGAAACGTTCAACGTCACAGCCTACTACAATGCAGAGCCTATTGGAAACCAAACAGTCATGAATCTGTTTCCAGGAAATCAAACGGAACTGGTTTTTTCTTGGAACACAACTGGAGTGGCTTCTGGCACCTACACTATATCTGCCGAGGCTGAGACGCTTCCTGATGAGATTTATGTTGCTGACAACACATTCATAGACGGTGAGGTGGTTGTTCATTATGTTCGTGTCTACTGGAATCCAACATGCCCGCCTCCCTTTGTCGCTTCATCAATTCCAAGAAAAGGGGAACCAGTGAACGTGACTGCAAACATACTGGTCAACGGGAATATACCGGCGGAAGTTCTGCTTTTCTGTAGAGCTGACGGTGGCGCATGGTGGAACACTACCATGATCTACAACGCGTCGAATAGTCTGTGGACCACCATAATGCTTGGGCAAATAGGAAACACAACAGTCGAATTCTACATTGAAGCTTACGAAGGAGAAAACACAATTGTAACCCCCAGCTACTTCTTCGAAGTGCAGGACCTCTTTGCAGGGGACGTGAACGGCGACGGCAAAGTGCGCGTCGACGACATCTTGATGGTCGCCCTCGAATTTGGACTAGGCTAGTAAAAGCTCCTCATACCCTCTCTCTTTTTTCTACATGTATATTATGGAATGGATTGAGAAGCAGAAAGATGTGATTAAAAATTCTTTAACTGTTTGCTTCAACGAGACAGCTATAAACTTGTATAAGAAGTTTGGATTCATCATTGAAGGAGTAAGCAAGGAACATTACAGGATTAATGGAAAATATATTGACGATATGATAATGACTAAATTTCAAGCATAGAAGATTCTTTCCTGAATCTTTAGTATCACTTCTGTTATACTGCCGTCGTTCTTGTTGATATAGGAAGGAGCGCTCGCGCATATTCTTTGTTTGGAATATTGATTTTCTGGAAGAACTCTTTTCTATGCTCGTTGTTTCGGGATTGTTATAGAAGAATGTTATAGAACAGTTTGTAGGCGTTGGTTGATGTTTAGGGGAGAATCTGGTGGGGTAGGGAAGAATCTGATGGGCAGCAAGCGCCGGGGTATGTTGTATATTATTGCTGAGATTTTGGAGATTGCGAGGAAAGATTGCTTGAAGTGTCACATCATGTATGGAGCGAATTTGAGTTTTGCTCAATTAAATGAGTATTTGGGCATTCTATTGGAGACAAAGCTTTTGAAAGCGACTAATGAGGGTGGTAGGCATGTTTATAGGAGGACTCGGAAGGGTGTGAGATTTCTCAAAAATTATTACAAGATGATGGATTTGTTACGTCGTGAGAGTGTGCCCAAGTTGCTCAAACCTTCCCTTTTTTCTACTGTTTCCATGCGTATTTTCTTTGGGGAATATTAGTTCTTTGGAAGCACTCCTTTTTAGAATTGCTTCTCTAGGTTTCAGCTACATACAAATGTTATAGAACAATCTGTAGGTGTAGATTTGTCAAATCGTAAACGTAGAGATCAGTTAGGTATTATGGCTGAGATTTTGGAGATTGCAAAGAATGGTTGTTTAAAGACCCATATTATGTATAGGGCGAATCTGAGTTTTGCCCAGTTAAATGATTATCTGGATTTTCTTTTTGAGGTTGGACTTTTGAAGGAGAGTAGTGAGGATGGGAGGCGTGTTTACAACATGACTCGGAAGGGTATTAGTTTTCTTCAGAATTATCATAAGTTAAGAAAATTACTGCGTAGGAAGGGCACACACTACTAGAAAAATCTTATAGAAGAACATTCCATAACCCTCAAGTTCAAGAAACAATGTAATAAAATCAGAGAATGCGTTTCTGCTTACAAAAGCTGAGAGAGAGAAAGGAGAGATCTTTTTACTTACGAGTTCTGGCTAACTGAGTTTTCTTCCGCATTTGGGACAGTTATCTATGTCATATCCACAGGTTAAGCATATGCAAATTTTACAGTGAGAGCAGATCCAGTTCGCCCCATGTATAATCTGGCTACATTTGGCACAGGGTTTAGTGAGACACGCATCAACCATTCTTATAACTATCCCTCTTGTCTACTATGAAATAGATGATATAGAAGCCAACTGATCAAAACCAGACTCAGTATAAGCGCATTTAGAAACATAGTTCTATCCTTAACATAGAAGATTCTTTCTTAACATTTAAACAGTTTTAGACGTTCCAAGAAAAATTATAATATCCATTCAATGGACATTATTCGCGCGCGAAATTCAATCAAGATAGCCAGCGCGCGCGACTGTTTCATCTGTCTGTTCATCATTGCGAAAGAAGATTAATGGCTGATAGTTGCGAGTGTAAAAGTTGCGTATTGCAGTGCAAAAAGTCCGCTTGGTGTTCGTAGCTAGACCTTTCTCTTCAGCCAAATACTTTAAGAACCGTTTAACCGATATTTCGGCTCGGTGTTTAACGCGCTCAGGATATAGTCCCTAACGAGAAGAAGAAGAGTGCTGACAAAACTCAAAGAAAAGTTTCAACTGTGGATAGCCTCAGAAGCAAAGATGGCTCACAAAATAGGCTTAACCCCAAACCATGTAAGTGCAATTGGAATAATTCTCGCTATCTTTTCAACATTGGCATATTGGGCTTGGCAAGCTAATCATTTGCTACTGATAGTTGCTCCTTTCCTTCTTCTGGTCTCAGGTTTTTGTGATGCCTTAGATGGAGCAATCGCTAGGCTGCATAAACAAACAACAACTTTCGGTGGCTTTCTCGACTCTCTACTTGATCGTTACGCAGATGCAGTTGTTTTCCTAGGAATCATAATTGGTGGATTATGCGATCCCTTTTGGGGTTTGACCGCTTTGATAGGCTCATTGTTGGTAAGTTACACTCGCGCAAGAGCAGAAGCAACTGGCATAAAAATGGAAGCAGTTGGTGTAGCTGAGCGTGCAGACCGACTATTCATACTTGCAATTGCAAGTTTTCTTAGCATCGTTTGGTTAGAAGCTTTAAATTTAGGGATAATCGTTTTAGCATTCCTCTCAAATCTCACAGTGCTTCAACGGGTAGTCTATTTTTATAAGGCTTCTAAAGACAGATAAGAATGATGTGGACTCGTTCTAAAATCGTCGTTTCTTTCTTGGCCGGTCTCTTCTTTCTTTTTGGGCACGAACTTTCACTACGCCTCGATGTACGGCACATGAAACGCAGAAATATCTTGTTGCACTGGAACTCGCTATGTAGGTTCCTTTTTGCCGTAGTTCCCTAGCTAAGGGACCGCCTACAACAGATATTCTTTTGGTCGTTCTTTTCGCTTTGTCTCTGGGTACAAGTTGACCGCATGAGTTACATTGAACAAAACCGCTTCTTCCCTTGCCACCTTTTGATCTTCCTCTAGATTTTCTCTTAACAGGCACTCGGAAAGCCTCAATGCATCAAATTGATAAACATGCTTATTAATCTTTGAGGATTCCTTGTTTTGGAATGGAATGTTTGATCTGATTACAGTAGGGCACTTCGCCATAGATTTAATTCTCTCACAAGAAACACCCACCGCCACCGCCGTTTTAGGGGGACCTCCAACCTACGTTTCCTTAGCAGCAAGACAACTCAACTCAAGAGTTTCTGTGATCTCCAAGGTGGGAGAGGATTTTCCCAGCAAATATCTCTTATGGCTGAAAACTGAGAAGGTGGATTTATCTGGACTAAAAATTGTTAAAGGTGCTTCAACCACGAGTTTCTTTTTGAAATATGAGAACGAAAAAAGAAGGCTCCAATTGAAGAGTCGAGCTCCATCCATTTTCCCCGAAGACATACCCATTTCAATACGTTCAGAGGCAATCCATGTGGCACCTATCGCGAACGAGTTGTCACTCGACGTCATCAAAAAATTGAGAGCCCTAACTAAGATACTTTCGTTGGATCCACAGGGACTTCTGCGAAGGTTCGATAAATTCGGAAATGTTGAATTGAAAAAAGGGGGTGACTCAGAAGTTCTCGAACGAATTGATATATACAAATCATCCTTAAGAGAAATCAAAATTCTCACGGGACTTGTAGACTTGCAATCAGCAATGAAGGAAATTCATAGCATTGGACCAAAGATAGTTCTAGTTACAAAGGGCATAATGGGAGCAACGCTTTTCTTTGAGGAAAGATTCCATGATATTCCTTCCTGTAAACCAAGAATAACTCGAGATTCTACTGGAGCCGGCGATGCCTTCATAGGAGCTTTTCTAGCAGAGTATATTAAAAGAAAAGATCCGCTTTGGTGTGCATGCGTGGGATCAGCTGCATCGTCATTTGTTGTGGAAGGTATTGGGCCTGCAGTTTTTGGAGGAAAAGAAGAAACTTATAGAAGAGCAAATGGAATCTACGAAAAAGGTATATGAAATTCAAAACAAATAATACTAAGCGCTAATGTATTATGCACTTCGAGGAATTGATTTGGGGCGAGTTTCCAAAGGCGTCAAGTGTAGTGTCACCGGGTGCGATAAAGAGGCTGTTCGTTCTCTCGCGTCTGAGAAGGTGAGTTCTGCGGGTTTGAAGGTTGGTGAGACGAGACGAACCTATCTCTGCAGGGACCATTACAAGGAGTATAAACGGGAGACCAAAAAGGAAAGAAAGTTAGAGAAGTGGAGGCATATGGGCTGAGAATACTTCAACTTCACTCCAACTTCATAGAATATAAACCAATAGAAAAAGAAGGAGCCGTTGTGGAAGAAGCCGAGAAAAAATGGCAACGCGTAGAAGAAGTTGAGGTTTTATTCACTTGCATTGAAAAAGGAGACAACAAAGCAGTTGCGAAAAAGGCAATAAAAGAGATCAGATTGGCACTCAAAAAATTGAAGGTTAATAGAATTCTAATTTACCCTTACGCTCATCTAAGTAGCGATCTGGCAAGGCCAGCCACTGCATTAAATGTTCTTAAGGCTATGGAGGAATATGCAAAGGAAGATGGCTTTGAAACCTATCGGACCCCTTTTGGTTGGTGTAAACAGTTTTCTGTTTCTATAAAAGGGCATCCACTTGCAGAACAATTCAGAATAGTTTTGCCAAGCGAAGTTAAAGAAAAGGGAGAAGAGAAAGTTTCTGAAGCAGTGAAGGCGGAAGAGGCGCTCAAATCTTTTTGGTATATTCTACAAACAGACGGAACGCTTGTCTCAGTGGAAGGATTCAACTTTTCTAAACATGAAAATCTGGAGAAATTTGCGCGGTATGAAATGACCAAGGTGAGGGCGGTTCAGCAGATTCCGCCTCACGTAAAACTAATGAGAAAACTAGAGATTGCAGACTACGAGCCAGGTAGTGACCCTGGCAACTTCAGATGGTACCCAAAAGGAAGGCTGATCAAATCATTGTTAGAACAGTTTGTAACACAAAGTGTGATAGATTACGGTGCCATGGAAGTGGAAACTCCAATCATGTACGATTTCCATCATCCAAGCCTAGCCAACTATCTTGATAGATTTCCTGCGAGACAATACATTTTGAAATCTGGTGAAAAAGACTTCTTCTTACGATTCAGTGCATGCTTCGGTCAATTTCTTATGTTACACGACACCCAGATTTCCTACAAGCAGCTTCCCCTAAAAATTTATGAACTAACCAAATACAGCTTTAGAAAGGAGAAAAGCGGCGAACTCGTCGGGCTAAGACGACTCAGGGGTTTTACAATGCCTGACTGCCATGCGATATGTGCCGACCTAGATCAGGCTAAAAAGGAGTTTATGATCAGGTTCGAATTGTGCAAGGAAATTTTGGAAGGTTTAGACCTAAGCAAAGAAGATTATGACCTGGCAATTCGATTTACTAGGGATTTCTACGAGGAAAATGAGGATTTTATCGTTTCCTTAGCAAAACTGATGGACAAACCGGTCCTCGTTGAAATGTGGGATGAACGATTCTTCTATTTCATACTGAAATGGGAATTCAACTTCGTAGACAATT
This sequence comes from Candidatus Bathyarchaeota archaeon, assembly GCA_029882515.1. Lineage (GTDB taxonomy): Archaea > Thermoproteota > Bathyarchaeia > Bathyarchaeales > Bathyarchaeaceae > JAOUKN01. Next base: position 28,183 of record JAOUKN010000007.1, on the reverse strand, counting down.
TAGACAAGGCCTCAGCCCTCTCAACGGATCAAATTGATATTGAAAATGCAGAGAGATATGGCATAACCTACGCGGATAAGGAAGGAGAAAAGCAGTATCCACTGATTCTGCACTGTTCTCCAAGTGGCGCTATCGAAAGATGTGTTTATGCTCTTTTGGAGAAGGCATATCGAGAACAACAAAGGGGAAATGTGCCAATACTACCCCTCTGGTTATCACCCATTCAAATGCGCGTCGTTCCAGTCTCTGAGAAATTCGTCGAAGATGCCAAAAATATAATGGAGAAAATTGAGAAATATCATATACGCGTTGATTTGGACGATCGTCCAATGACTATGCCAAAAAAAGTTAGAGAAGCAGAAACCGAATGGGTCAATTATGTTCTTGTAATTGGACCCAAAGAAATCAACTCAGGCATCTTTCAAGTAAGAGATAGAAAAGCAAGAACAATGAGGAAAATGAAGCTTCAAGACTTGTTGAGCGAAATAGAAGAGAGAACCAAAAACAAACCATTCAAGCCGCTACCACTTCCGAAATTGCTTTCCCAGAGGCCTAGATTTTTCGGTTAGTTTCTTCCTATAATATTTGGAAAAGATTTATCAAAAAGCAGACAACATTCTACGATTCTGGAAGTGTGTGTGTAATGCAAGTTCAGAACGGAGCGTTTCAATATTCAGATGAGATAGGTCCCGAGAAAATATTGTATGTTTATGATCCAAAGACGAAACTGAAGGGAATACTTGTAGTCGACAATACCTTCCTTGGGCCAGCTATAGGCGGCACAAGAATGGCTCCAGACATATCAACCGAGGAAGTTTTCAGACTAGCACGGGCAATGACTTTCAAAAACGCAGCAGCGGATATCCCCCATGGAGGCGGAAAGAGCGGCATCGTTGCTGACCCGGAAACCAAGAATAAGTATGAGCTAATTCGGTCGTTTGCGAGGGGGATAGAACCGATAACCAGCTATGTTCCAGGGCCCGATATGGGTACAGATGAACATTGTATGGTTATCATTCGCGAAGAAATTGGTAGAGCTATCGGGTTGCCACGTGAATTTGGAGGGATTCCTCTTGATGAAATGGGCACCACCGGATACGGTGTGGTCGTTAGTACTGAAGTAGCCTGTGAATACGCACTCTTGGACTTGTCTAAAGCCAGCGTTGCTGTGGAAGGGTTTGGAGCTGTCGGAAAAGCGGTTGTGAAATTTTTGACAGAGAAAGGCACGAGGGTAGTAGCCGTTTCAGATTCTAAAGGCGCCATATATCAACCAGATGGTTTAGATTATGAAAAGTTACTCGAGACCAAACAAACCACAGGCGCAGTGAAAAACTACAAGGGTGGAAGGATAATCGAGAACGAGGAATTGTTTCGACTACCCGTGGATATCTTAATTCCAGGAGCCAGACCTGATGTTATTTCTAGGGAGAATGTGCGAGACATCAAGGCATCAGTTATTGTCGAAGCTGCCAACATTCCAGTCACGATTGAAGCTGAGAGAATTCTTCATGATAGGGGGATTCTTGTGGTTCCTGACTTCATTGCAAATGCTGGAGGAGTCATAACTGGTGCTGTAGAATATATGGGCGGAACCGAAGATGAGGTCATTGGAATCATTAAAGACAAGATTGCTAAGAACACAAAGCTGGTCCTGGATTTGGCAAAAGAGCAGAAGGTGCTGCCTAGGGTTGCTGCGGAAAACTTGGCGAAAAAACGAGTGCTTAAGGCCATGGAATAAATGTGGACTTGGGTGTTAGCATGAAAACTCTGTTGTTAACCGAAGAGCACATCAAACACCTGCTATCTATGGATGAAGCTATGGATGCTGTTGAATCAGCGTTCAAAGAAAAGGGACTTGGCCACGTGCAGATGCCGGCGAAGCTATACCTGTTTTATAAACAACACAGCGGTGACCTCAGAGCTATGCCGTCGTACCTTGAGGATCTTGACATTTCTGCAGTGAAGGTGGTTAATGTTCATCCAGAAAACCGAGTTAGATATAATCTTCCCACCGTCATGGCAGTTATTGTTTTAATAGACCCTAAGAATGGTGCGCCTTTGGCGATAATGGGAGGTACTAGTATCACTGACATGAGAACTGGTGCTGCTGGGGGCATAGCAGCTAAGTATCTTGCTCGAAAAAGCTCGAAGGTTGTGGGCTTTGTTGGAGCAGGGGCGCAGTCTAAGACACAACTTTTGGCTCTCTTGAGTCTTTACGGAGAGCTTGAGGAAGTTAGAGTTTGGAGTCGAACTGAGAAAACCAGAGACCAGTTTGTGACTGAAATGGGACCAGTTTGTGGTGGTTCAACTGAAATAGTTTCTGTTGGCAATGCTAAGGATGCTGCCGAAGATGTTGACATTATTGTGACGACAACTCCTTCAAGGAAGCCTATTGTTTCAGCTAATTGGATTTCACTTGGTACACATATCAACTGTATTGGCGCTGATGCGCCAGGTAAAGAGGAATTAGAACCTTCTATCTTAACGAAAGCTAAGATTGTTGTTGATGATTGGGACCAAGCTTCGCATAGTGGCGAAATCAATGTTCCATTAACAAAAGGAATCATAACCAAGAAGGATATTTGGAGTGAAATAGGCGAGATTGTGGCTGGTCTGAAGCCCGGGAGAACCGCCTCTGATGAAATAACTGTTTTTACGTCTACTGGGCTGGCAATACAGGACGCTGTGACAGCAGAACTTGCCTACAAGAAAGCTTTAGCGAAAGGAATTGGAAGTTTTATTGAGATCACATAAAAAGACGTTGTATTGATCAATTGAATACTTATTGGCCTAGTTGAGATGCCGGCGGAGACGTATACTGTGAAGCTGCTATGTATCCTTTGCTAGTATGCACCGTGATTGTTATGTTCTTATTTCTGTAGTTAGTCCAATTCCATGTACACTGGAATACGGCGGTGGAGTCTGAAGCAAGCGTATATGGTAGAACTGGAAGCACATCCGATATTTCTGTTACCGTTCCGTTTTCCAAGGTTACTGCTATCTTAGCAATTTGGGCGTCATCAAGGGAAAATTCAGAGTTCCTCACGGTGATAGTGAAGGTTGTTGTGTCGATGGGGTCGAAAACAACGCCTACGATTGCAAAGGATACACGTGTCGGCGTAACTTTCGTGAGCTGGGCTGTATAGTTTTCTGTAGAACACACTGTAATTGTGATGTTCTTGTTTTGATAATTGAACCAATTCCAGGGACAAATGAAGGTTGTTGTGGAATCTGGTTCTAGTGTGTAAGGAAGTTGTGGTGTTGTTTCTGTTCCGTCGATGCTTTCTGTAGTTCCGTTTTCCAAAAGTAAAGTTATCTCTGTCAAATTAACGTGTGTGGTATAGAATTCTGAGTTTTGAACAGTTACATTGAAACTATCTGTGTTTCCTGGGTCAAAAATGGCATTTATGATTTCTATTGGAGATGGTGTGGCTGTCGTGTAGTATATTGTGTAATTCTGTAGGGTGTGAACACTTATTGTGACATTTTTGTTTCGATAGGGGTTCCAATTCCATGAGCATTGGAAGGTCATAGAAGAACCCTGGTCGAGTGAGTATGGAAGAGACGGTTCCATCTCGGTTCCATTTATCTCAATCATTGTCTCATTTTCTGGGGTGAGCGCTATTCTTGAAATGTTAAGGTAGCTCGGGGAGAGTTCAGAGTTCCGAATTGTTATGTTGAAGTGGTTTGTGTCAAGTTCGTTGAAGAGGACATCTGTGACTTCCAGAACTACTGGATTTGGAGTGACCTGAGTGGCGTAGGAAACGTAACCCTGCGCAGTGTACACAGCTATCGTTATACTTGTGTTTTGATGGTCACTCCAGTCCCATAGGCAGGTAAATGTGACCGAGGAGTTTGGGTTCAACCTGTATGGAAGTGATGGACTAACGTCTTCTGTTTCTAAACTTTCTGTTTGTGCCTTTATGTCGGTAATGTTAACATGGGTGACCGAGTTTTCGTGGCTTTGAATTGTTAGATTAAACTGCGTGACACTTATGGACGAGTCAAAGTGCAAGTTGGTGACCAGGCCTACAAACGGCGTCGGAGCTTCGAATGTCGGGCCAGATCCATTGGCAACGAAAGCGGAGATTCCTATGGTTTGGCCTGTGTAATTTGCCCAATTCCAAAAGCACTGGAACGTTTGGTCGGTGCCTTCGAGGAGCTGGTGTGGAAGGGATGGATTGGCAGTTGTTATGGTGTGAATCGTTCCTTCGTCGGTCGAAGTGGTGATTTCTGTGATTTCGGCTTTTGAGGGAGAGTATGATGGGTTTAAGAGGGTGAGATTAAAGAAATTGGTGTTTTGAGGCGCAAAAGCCACGTTTGTGATAGCTACCGTGGTCTTGTCCGGGATTTTTATGCCAAGTTCGATGACTCCTCCCATGACCCACAAATAGGACAAGAAGGCCCCGATCACGAAGGAGATTAACATTAATAAAATAAGAGATAGTCTTGTGATAGCTTTCAGATTCCTGGCAAATTTCATTTACTTTCCCCATATTATGTCTACAATGCCCGTGTCATGAATACCCAAAGTCCCCCTGTGGAGTAGATAAATATTAGGGTCGCTAGGCTATGCTAGCTTCAGCTTGGTTACGTGCCTGCATAGATGGTGAACAGTTGTATTTCTTCTCTCTGGAGTTGAATTTTATGTGCGCACGTATTCCAATTGTCTGTGAAACCGTCCTCTGTCATAACAAAGCTGTCTTCGAGTGCAACTTCTCAGTTGAAAGTATATGAAATACTCATCTTTAGATCTGGTTACTTTCCGAAGGTTGGGTATAATGAAGCTTCTATAAGAATCTTGATCACGTTTAGGTTCTGCGTCGTTTTTCGATGTAGCAAAGTATCTCCAAAATTATTTTTGCCGCCTCGATTGCAGTTGTTCCCGTGTCATAGTGCGGTGCAACTTCAACCAAATCAAAGGCAAGCACTGGATGTTTGCAAGTTTCATAAAGAAGTCTTAGAAATGTATGTATGTCTAAACCTTCGGGTTCAGGATTTTGGACTGCTGGTGCAAAAGCTGGATCCAGAACATCCATATCAATTGTCAAATAGATTTTGTTGGAATCTGAAAGACTGTTTTCGATTTTCTGTATAGTCTTTTTCAAACCATCTTCCATCATTTGTTGAACAGACAAAAACTGAATCCTGTGACTCTTTGCAAAGTCGAGTTCCTCTTTGCAGACTGCCCTCGTTCCGATTTCCAGAATTTTTTGGGGCTTAACTTGCTCATAAATTCTACGCATGAACGTAGTATGAGAAGTCACCAGCCCCACGTATTCGTTACGCAAGTCTAAATGGGCATCAAAACCCACTATTGCAAAGTCTTCATCGACACCTTCCGTCGCACCTAAAGTCAGCGTGTGTTCTCCTCCAATTAGAACAGGCAACTTCTCAGCCTCCAAAATCTCCTTAACGACTACTTCCAATCGACTCAAAGTTTCATCCACTTTACCGGTAACGTGAAGATCACCTAAGTCGTGCACCATCAAGTCTTCAGCGTCAAAACCTGCCCTGAAACTGTAGGTTTCAAGGTTTACTGACGCCTGTCGTATCGCAGAGGGCGCAAATCTACAACCCGCCCTAAACGTGCTCGTCACATCCAAGGGCACTCCCACGATCACATAGTCAGCTTCTTCAAATGATCGTTGAAACCCCCCAAAGACAACAGAGGGAGAGACGAAAAGTTCACGATAACTCATGTTACACGACTTCCTTACTTGATGTATGAAGACTATTAACTAAAGCTTATTCTCTCTTGCAAAAATAATCCAATGCGCGCGCAAAAGGTTGCGTCACTTTTCCGTCTGTGCGTATTTGTCAGAGCGGTCATGAAGAATATTGCGTCTTGATTACTATGCCATCAGATTGCGAATTGCCTTTAAAGTTGATTGCCACCTTTCTATATACAAGAACTGGGGGAGAGGCATGGAGAACGATGAACTAGAAATGAAAGTTGATATTCTATTGGCAGAATATCAGGCAGCTCACATCAACCGCAATCATTATGATAGCGTGGCGTTCACAGTAGCCTCTATACTGGTCGCTACCTCATTTACGCTCTACGGCATCTCTTTCTTGGGCGAAGTCAGAAACGATTTTGTTGAAGTTGGATTCTTGGCATGTGTTTCATTTGCCTTAATGTTGATTTGGTATGCTTACCATGTATATGTGGATCCTTTTGTTAGGTTGTCCATTAAGCGACTTTGGGAGATAGAAGAGAATTTACGGCAGCTAGGTTTCGATGCTCCTAAACTTCACACTATGATTGTGCAAGAAACAACCAAGGGCAGAGGCAGAAGGATTGTGCGCCTTATTTTGATGTTGGCGTATTTTGCGTGGTTATTTCGGATTCTAGTGCTGGTTTTAACCATCATGCTATAAACAGAGAACAATGAGAAAAAAGGATATTTACTTACTTACTGAGAAATAATTACCAAGACTTGTGACATACATTTTCGGCGTGCGCGCAAACTACGTGCAAAAAACATATTTGAGATTACCTCCTAGAGCAGAGAGAGGTTCAGATGATGTGTCGCAGGAATCAATGTTGTGAAAAACCTGAAAAGAAAGTCAAGAATCCATCAGAATGTTCGCCTGAACAAATAGCTGAATGTCATCCGAAGTCAAAAACTCATCCCTGCGAGAAATAGATTACCCTCTTTAGCTCTCCGTGGATCCAAAAGCATCTTCAAACATAGCCTCCACAAAAATTCGTAAATACTACTAAGGAAACTAATTTATTATCCGACAGACGTATAGCGGTAATCTGAAACAAGGCGGTGCTGAGAAAATGGCTTTGAAGTCTATACTTGGAGTTGAGAAGTCAGGGATCGCTGTAGTATTCATCTTTTATCTGATTTCGGGTATAGCCCAACTTATAGTCATAGCTATGTCTGCCATTCCACCAATTGGGGTCTTAGCAATCACGTGCCTTATAGCTGCGTACGGCCTTGTTAAAATGCGAAAATGGGCGGTTTGGCTAGTGACAATCCTCCTTTTCCCTGAAATAACCTTTGCCGCAATATCCTTGTACGCTTCAATTATGCAACAACAATCATTCTTCCCGAATCTAGGATGGTTGCTATTTAACTTGATGCTGGTCATTTATGTGATCGCCACCCTTGTTGCTTCTGTATACATTTTGGCTGAAAGGCAAGATTTCCACTAAGTTATAATCGCTCTTCTCAAGGTCTCTTCATAGACTCAATGGGTTGCCATTTCCCCGGTACGTATCCCCTTTTCAAGTCAAATAGAGCCATCAAGAAAACAATAGATTCTAAGAACCCTATGACCCACGTCCAAACTACCTCTCGAAGGTCACTAAAGTTGACAACTTTATTCAAGAAACAAAAAACCTGATAGAGGTCTGGTGTCGGTGTCCAGTTAATGTACTTCTTTCGTAGGTACATATAACCCGCAAAAATTCTTCTTCTCCACCGCAGAATATCAGCAACACTTCCAGGACCCTTAGTAAAGACTATGGCATCCTGTGCATACACCACCCTAAATCCCTGACGACGAGTTATCACCTCAAAATAATGGTCCTCCCAAGGAACATCCCATGGAATTTTCCCAACTAGTTTAGATCGAATCGCACAGAGTTCACCCTGAACCTTAACAAACAGATTGGCACAGATGAAGTGTGAAAAAAGCCAAAAGAAGTGAGAGTAAAAGCCTGCAAATTTCTTGCGGTCATCTACTGGAATGACTTTAGCAGAAACGGTCCCCACTGAACCGTCTAGAAAGTATCGAAGCATTGCATTGATACTTCCTTGCGCGGGCACAACATCCGCATTTAAATACACCAAAACATCTGCCTGTACTACGTCTAACATTTTGTTCAAAGCGGGTGTTTTGCCTGTTTTCTCTCTTTCTGTAATCAACCATACCGCGGAATGTTGTTTTGAATACTGCTCCACTATTTCCTCGGTTTTGTCGGTGCACCCGCTTGCTACCACGATGATCTTGTTCAATCTAAAGCCAGTGTCAAACTGCTGGGTCAAGAGATTCTGCAGAAGTTTCCCAATGTTTGCCTCTTCATTGTATGCGCAAATGCCGACGTCGAACGTCATTGTCACAAGCATTCATCTCCATGGCGGCTACATTATGCTCTTCTTAGATGTACTTTCATAGTTGTTTTCAACGCTGTAAAAATGTTCTTGGAAGAGAATGTCGGATAATCGAATTTTCTGCTCACGTCTTTAATTTTTTCACCGACAATTTGGGTTCGATTCATATCGATCTCACCGATTCCAGCCTTATAGGCCTTCCACAGTGGTTCCACCGCATAAGGGTTGATTCCCATGATGTGGCAACAGACAGCGTCAACTGTCACCGGACTCAATCCCGAAATTATCAGTCCCAGATCTACTGGGCTACCTTGTATAGGACCAAGCCCTTGCATTCCAACGATTCCATCTGCAATGATAAGATTTTGATGAATAGTGCGGTTCAAGAACAAGAGAATTTCGATCAACTTTTCGTGAAGTTTCGGCTTCTTTCGGTTTGCTAAGACTCCAAACATGTTTTTCATCGCAATTGTAATGAATGTGTGTTCAATGTTGCATGTTTTGACTTTCGGGATATTGATGAAAAAATCGGTTTCTAACACGGTTTTTGGGATTTGAAGGGTAAGCCCATCAACATCATATTCTTCGGTCTCATCATTGCTTAGATTGAGAAACTTTACACCGCATTTTTCAATTAAATCCATCACTCCACTTTTAGTTACTCGCTCATCTGCCGTGCCACTATTATTGTCAGATTCCACAACCACAACGTTCTCACTTCTTTTCTTCACCAAGTTAATAACCGCTTCCAGCACTCTGGGGTCAACTATAATCATGTTGTCCAAATTCTTATGATAACAAACATTAGGCTTTATCACAACCTGCTGCCCCCTTTTAATGTTTAGACCACCCAGAAAGTGAATCGACTTGTGAATAGCTTCTTCAACATCTTCCCCTCCCTTCACTACAGCTACTTTTTCCCTTCCAACAGGAGAATAAGGACTTTCCTCAAACGGCCTCATAACTTCAGATAGCGTTCTAACGAGATCAACTCCATCATCAACTGTAACCTTCGCCTCATCCACTCCTTCAACACATCTAAGAAGGTGCATATGTTCAAGGAAATATGATGGATGTCTATTTCGAAGAACATCAAAATACTGTTTAAACCGCCTTCCTCTATGTATGGTTCTGCTTTCTCCATCCTTAATCAGTGTAATGTTATACGGTGTTCTCAGCAAATCCATCTTTATTTGACCAGAATCACCAATCAAGTCAAACTTCAGTGCAGGGATCAAACCAGACCACTTTGCCGAAAGATCAGCCTTGACTCCATTCGCTAATTCGATTTTAACCTCTACATCATCTACACCAATGTGTCCTCGGCGATGCGAGTCAACTGAGAAAACTCTATTCAAGGGGCCTCCCGCCTCATGACATAAATAAACAATATGAGGAAGCTGATCCTCGATTACTCCGCCTTTAGCATGCACACGAAAGTCGGTTTTTGCTCCATAAAACATCAGATTTGACAGCGCACACCCTACTATTTTACGTAAATTCCCAATCTCGTCATTCTTAACATACTGGAGGGCCTCAACGAAGCATGGAGTGAACACAAAGTTGTGCCCCGGCATCAAAACAAGGGAAGCCGAATCTTTTCTATTCCTCTTTTCAATTGTTTTCTTTATTGCCATTGCTTCTTCAATAGTAGTTGCAATCGGTTTTTCACAAAAAACATGTTTATTGCGTCTGATGGAATCAATAACAATTTGACAGTGATATTCAGGAGGGGTACAGACAAAAACGGTGTCTACGTCTGCTTCCTTTAACATCCGATGGTAATCATCAAATCCCTCGTCAATACTAAATTTCTCTAACGTCTCAGCTAATCGCTTCTTGTTGGTGTCAACAGCAGCCACTAAATCGATTTCGCTCATTCTCGTAAGTAACGGCATATGAACTAGACTGGCGATTCTTCCACAACCAACTATGCCGGCTTTCACAGTGATCACTTCGCGGAGAGAGCAAATTCTGGAAGAGGTTTAAACAGATGTACGGTAACATCATCTCCAGCATTAATAAATTGCCATCTTTCTGGTATAATCACAAAACCTTCGGCCTTTGACAAGGTGGTTATCGCACCGGACAATCCCAGCGCAACCGGGCGGGCAAGAAGTTTACCCGACTCGTCTTGAATGAGGTCTACCATTACAAAGGTTCGTCGCCCCTTCGCTTGAAACATTTTTTCGGCCGCCGTTGCCTTAACAATGAAGGGCGGTTCTTGCTGTCTTCCAGCCATCTTCAGAATTATTGGACGAACAAATACGTGAAATATCAGTAAGGAAGAAGTGGGATGGCCTGGCAACGAGAAAATAGGCTTCTTATTGACTATTGCGATGGTCGTGGGTTTTCCAGGTTTAATGGCTATTCCCGAAACAATGACCCCCGGTTTCCCTAACATGTTCAAAACCTTAGGAACCACGTCCTTGGGCCCCACAGACACTCCTCCTGAAGTTATGATAATGTCTGCTGAAGCTAGCGCCTTCTTGAGTACAGCTCTGAGTTCATCTATTTCATCTGGAACTATTCCGAAATTAGAAGGCTGCCCTCCACATTCTTGCACTGCAGCGCTTATCGTGTATGCGTTAATATCATAAATCTTCCCTAGTACAAGAGACTTTCCAGGCTCAACAATTTCTGCGCCAGTGGAGAGTACAGCGACTCTTGGTCGCTTATATACGTCAACCTTTGTAAATCCCAGTGCTGCAAAAACCCCGATATCACGGGAAGATAATAGTTGGTCCCTTCTGATCATGGTTTCGCCCTTGCGAATGTCGGAACCGGCCTCCATCACATTTTCTCGCTGTGAAACTGGACGGTAGATAGAGACGAGTTTATTCTTTTGAATAGTATACTCCATCATAACAACCGCATCTGCTCCCGAAGGTATCGGTGCTCCAGTGACTATTCCTACGGTGGTTCCTTCGTTAAGGATTATTTCGGGCATTTCGTCTATAGTCACACAACCAAGAAGTTTCAGAGTGACAGGCTGCTTTTCATCAGCGCCAAATGTATCCGCAGCATGCACGGCGTATCCGTCTACGGTTGCACGGTTGAAGGGTGGCACATTCAAGGGAGCTTTGACATCTTTGGCTAACACACGTTGGTGTGCTTGGGAAAGGGAAATCTGTTCCACTTCACCTGGTTTGGCGTGGAACTGTTGTTCGAAGATATGTATTGCTTCGTCCAAGGAGACAAGTTTTCTAAACACATTCTTCCCTTCTCAACTTGTCGAAGAGGTATACCTGGACGGTTTCATTTTCGTCAATTCCCTCTCGTTCCTTTGGGATTATTACATATCCGTTCGCTTCTGTCATCGTTGTAAGAACTCCCGAACCTTTTATGCGGACAGGTTCAGCGAGGAGTTCACCTTCTCTTTCAAAGACACAAACTCTCAAGAAGACTTGTCGCCCTAATGCAGATGGAACTCTTCTAGTTAATTTTGCTCTTACTGAGGGACGGAGATCATTTCTAACTCCCAAAAGCTTGTGAAGAATGGGTCGAGCGAAAACTTCAAAACCGATCATAGCTGCCACTGGATTTCCAGACAAAACGAAAATTGGCTTCTCAGCAAGAACTGCAAGGGCCGTTGGCATTCCTGGGCGCATTGCTATTCCATGCACAACTACTCCAGGGGTTCCTATCTGGTTTACCGCCTCTGGAACGAGATCGGCACAGCCAACACTGGTTCCCCCAGTCGTAATAATCGCATCAGCCCTTTCTACTCCAATACGGATTTTTGCATCAATTTCGTTTATGCTGTCCTGGGCTATACCAAGATCGAGAGGCTCGGCCCCGATCTCCAGACACATAGACGAAAGAATCAACCGATTAACATCCACCATTTGATTCAATTTAGGTTTATGGCCTACTTCAACAAGTTCATTTCCTGTTGACAAAACAGCTACTTTGGGTTTCTTCACCACTTTAGGTTTGGTCACTCCAAGGGCAGCTAACAAACCAATATGCTGCGGCTTTAATCTGGTTCCCGCCTCTATCGCCACTTCTCCTTTTTCAACGTCTTCCCCTTTTTTTGAAACATTTTCACCAGTTGTAATTGGAGTCCATACTTCAATTTCACCTTGAAGCAGTTTTGTATATTCCAACATTATAACCGCGTCTGCGCCTTTCGGAAGCATGTTTCCAGTCCAGATACGTACAGTTTCATTCTTGCCTATTCGTCTCTTCTGGACTAGTTGGAGAGTTTTTAAGCTAGATTGAGATGCCTCAAAAGTGTCCTGCGCTCTAACAGCATATCCATCCACTGCTGAACGGTCAAAGGGCGGAAGATCATAATCAGCCACAACATTTTCTGCGGTCACTCTTTCTAAAGCCATTTTCAAAGGCACTTCAACTGTTCCCAATCGTTTCAACTTGAACTTGCTCAGAAACGTAGAGAACGCCTCATCAACATTTGTAAGCTTGGCAAATCCCTTGAGCTGCACCAAATTCTTTCCCACCAACAGCAAGAGAAGATATGCAGAAAAATTTATCGCAAGAAAGTTAATGTTAACTCATTGTCTGCAGTTTCTTTCTCCATCAGAAATTCGATTCTTCAAAAACGATTTGATTCTGATAGAAATCAGCTATCGTGATCTGCGATGATATGTCCGAGCACTATACTGTCCATAAATCCAGGCAATCAAAGCAGATATCCAAGCAGCAAAATTTTGGCAAAGAGTATACTTCGACACAAGATCAAGGGTAATCAGAGGTTGGGTAAATGAAGCCCCAAATCCTTCAAAAGCAGTATAAAACCCAAGGGCCGTAGTAGTTAACACGTTGTTTACAGGAGAAAAGACATGCCTTAAACCAGTGGTCATCTCAATCGTTTTCAATACAAATCCATGAAACGCCAAATTTCCTTTATGAAGCCCAACAGCTAAATCGTATATTAACGTAGGATATGTCAAAAGGTATAATCCGAGCGCCGAGATCAGAAAAACGACGAGAACAATTACAGCGCTTCTGATAGCTGCCCTTGCAAAAAATAACCTTTCAACTACATAGGAAATACCGCGAACTCTAAGAAGAGCCCTACTCACTCGTAGGTAAAAGCCTCTAAAAACCCAGCTAGCTCGTTGCAACTTTTTACTTACCCACCTGGAAAAACGTCCGAATGATTTGAAGCGTCTCTTTTTCGCTTTCGGATATTTTTTCGTTGGGGGTCTCGTCGTTTTCAGGGGTCTCACTCTACGCGGGATTACAGCTAGATATCTGGTAAGATATGTCCAACTTGAGACAAGAACGAATATTGCCCCTAATGGTATCAAGTGATAAAGTGGACTAACAGTTATGGTAAACGATGAACTAGTTCCTGGAATTCGAAGAATCTTCGTTAGTAAGAACTGATCTGCCAAACCAGAAGATGAGAAAAATGCAACGATAAAAAACTCAATGATTAGAGCTAATACAAGAAATAGCACTATTGCAGCAAGACCCTTCAGTGCAGTCCACCTGAAGACCAAACGTCTCCAATGTTTCTCAGAAGCCACTTTACTCACCGAAGTAGAATACCTCTTCAATGTTAACTTTGAAATACCACCTTCTTATTAATGTAGTTTTTCTCTCTACCAGTGTTTTGTTGTGAAATCACGCATAGTATTGGAAGAATTGCAGGTTTAGGTTCAGGACGAAAATACGAGAATTGTGTTCGTTCATAATCGTGCCCAATACTCAGAGGATCCCGTATACTTCTTGCAATTGGGAATACGCTCGTTAATGAGAACCTGACAGCGGAAATTCATGTCCACATTTAGGGCATTTCGCCATATTGCATTGGACTAGAGATGGGCATCCTGAACATGCAAAAGTTCTGCCATAAGATATGTCGAAACTAAACCGGCATCGAGGACAATGAACTATCTGTTTTTTCCTTTGAGGCATATTCAGACTCTCAGGGTCCTTGGTTTTAGAAAAGCTTTCATCATCTTATTAAAAGATTATGTCTAGATTCTCCGTTAAGATTCTGGTTTCATAAACTTTAGAGATAACCACTATAACATCAAGATAGGGCGAAAATTTCAGGTGGACACAGTGTTTTCAGAGTTTCCAAAGAGGACTTTTTCAATGGAAGAAGTGAAGCCAGGCGAAAGATTGTATGAAGTACGCATCATACTTCGAGACGTTCAGGGGGCAATCGCTAAAGCGGCACAAGTGTTGGCGGATGCTAATGTTACCATTAAAACCGGAACAGTTTTTTACATTCTTGGCAAACCAGAACTTGGAACCTGGGCATCATTTATAGACATCTCAAAGGCTACGCTTAACATTCAAGATCTGGAAAAGAAGCTACAAGGCTTGGATGAGGTTGCAGATGTCAGGTTTGAAGAACCTAAGCCGGCCCCTTATGAAGTGATGCATTTTCCTGTCTTGCATGGAAATTCAAGGGCGATAATTGTGGGTAGAGATACTTTTGCTGCGTTGTGGGACGGCTTTGAAGGAATCTTGACGCCTTCTGGATTAGAAGCTGTCCTTTATAATGTTGGCAAGAGAATTGGCACCCACACCGCAATGGGTTTGAAAGATACATATGGCCTAGAAAACAAAGATTTGATGTCAGCAATAGTTCAAGCAGCGAAAGCCTTGGGATGGGGAATTGTAGAGTTTCAGGACATCGATTTCCAAAGCCTTACAGGAACAATAATCGTGAAGGAATCCTTTGAGGCACGTGCGAGACAAAAGAAACCTTATAAAATGTGTCACGGAGCTCGTGGTTATTTTGCCGGATGCATGGGTGTAGTATTTGGGAAACCTGTGGAGGCAGTTGAAGTGAAATGCTTAGGTACTGATGCAGAACATTGTGAGTTCAGGATTAGATCGAATATTTGATATAGCCGAGGCTTAACAAGTTTAGACAGATTTGGATATAGACCCATGAGAGTATAGTTTGGTTGAAAACAATGTCTCAGACTCCAAAGATCCAACGAGTTGAAGTCTATAAGAATCATAGAGTCCAATTACTCCTCAGTAGATTCATTACTGGGGATATTAAAAAAATCGATCCTGTTTTTGATTACAAAGATGGATACAAGTATCCAGTTGTTGAGGCAATCGTTGGACATCATTCTGATGTCGAGGAGTTCTTGAAACAACTTTCTAAGCAGGGGATTCTGGAAAGAGAACTTTACGACAAAATTCTTCATTGCCCTGATTGTAATTCAGCTAACGTTTCTGTTCGCTATCGCTGTCCTTACTGTAAATCCTTTGACGTCAAGAAAGGCTCATTGATTGAACATATTCCCTGTGGATATATTGATACCGAAGACCGTTTTCAAACAGAAGATGAACTGATGTGTCCAAGGTGTAACAAAGCGTTAACACGGGTGGATGTAGACTATCGAAAGGCTGGAGTCTGGTGTACTTGCAATGAATGTGACAAGAGTTTCGACATCCCCACTACTTCACATTTCTGCCGGGACTGCCACAAAGATTTCATGTTTGAGGATGCAATCTACAAAGATGTGTATTCATACAATTTAAGCGCCCAAGCAGTAAAAGAAGCTTCTTTTGGATGGGTTCTGATTGCTCCAATAAAAGAGTTTTTGCAAGCATGTGGATACAACGTAAAAATTCCGGGCCACTTGAAAGGAGCGTCTGGCGCCAGCCACAAATTTGACATAACAGCTTCGCGTGAAACAATTCCACAAAATGTAATGGTATTTGACCTTGCAGTCTCAAACGATAAACCAGTTACCGAACAACCCGTCATCGCCATGTTTGCAAAGATTTATGATGTTACTCCAGATAAAGCATGCGTAATTGCGGTACCAAAAATAAATGAAAATGGGAAAAAACTCGCGGTTCTTTACAAAATCAATGTAATTGAAGCGAAGGACCAAGCCGAAGTGCTAAAGGCTTTAGAACCCTTGATCAAATAGTTTCAGAGAGATTGTGAAAATAAACTGAACACTACAACCATTATGTTGTTAGCTCATGTTCCCTTCTAAGGTGGGGACTCGTAATAATCTGCAACTTGTGTCCCTCTTTGGGTCACTATGTTAATGTGATATACAGATTTAGAATCCCAACTATAGGTAACATTCAGCCAACCCTGATCACCTGTCTCCAGTTCAAGTGACACAAAAGATTCCGCCGTGTGATTGATATAAACTGCGTCCATCTTAATTGGCACTTTGCCCACGTTACGAACGTAAAGATTAACTTCTCCAGCTTTGAACCATACGTTCTCCACGATGAAGCGTTCTCCCATTACTTCCCGAAGATTATTAGTAATAACATACGTTGCGGTCATGGCAATAGACATCCCAGCAACGGCAATAACCATGAGCAAGACATTGCTTAAGACAGGGGTTATCCCTTTTTTATTTCCAAATATTTTTTTCATTTCTCATCCTTACAGTATCAGTTTGAAGGCAAAATACCCGCATGTTAAGAGGATCACACTATGTTTTAGACCAGCGTTCATAGTGCCTTCTCCCATTTTTCCAGCAACGAGACCACCAAATAGACCTTGAATCATGGTCATATGAAAGAAAACTCTTTTTGTTATTTCAGGGTTTAAAGAAGAGAATCCTATTACGGGTAGATCTATCATCTGGATAAAGAAGGTCTTAAAAAGTAATGTTATAGTGATGATGAAGATGAAAAATGCAACGTAAACAATGACGATGTACGGTCTTGTCTGAGTCTGTTGTTCCTTGTTTGCCAACATGTTCATTTGTATGAATTTCCCCAAAGGGCCGAACACTCTTCCGATATGTCCACCAGACTTGCTTGCTTCAACTACTAGTGGAACCGTCCTTCGCATCAATGTAGTGTCAACATGTTTACCAAAAGCCTGAAACGCTTCTTCAAAGGGCATTCCCCAAGACATCCGGGCCACCGTTTTCTTCAACTCCTTAGTTAACGATCCATAATCCCGCTTAGAAGCCTCCTCTAAAGCTTGTGGAAGAGGCATACCTGTTTCTTGAGCTTGAACGATACTTCGAAATAGATCAGGTAGATGTTCGTCAACAGATGTTTTCCAGCGATAATTCACGTAATCCAACACAGCCGAGGGAAAAACAGTGATGACTAATGCCAGCAACATATAATCATCAAAGAGTGGTTTGCCGAAAAGCGTTATCACTGCTGTTATAATTATGGCGGTGCCTAGAGTTCCAGATATAAACCACGCGATTCTTTTCTCCCGCTTTTCAATTCTAGGCATGTTCATCGCCTCGGTGAAACAGCATCCAAAATTATCAGGAATATGATAGATCCGACCGGTATACCAAGGTAAGTAAGGAGATACAGCACGAGGTGGGAATTGAATAAACCTGCCCAGTTCCCTCCCAGCATCGCCATCACTCCCAGCATTACGACAAGAATGAGGGGACCAGCAACTAACATTGTGACGTAGAATTCAGATAACACCGCCAAGGTATCTGAAAACTTTCGTAAGGCAATTCTATTCAACTTCATGTATTGACGCGAGCGAGCTCTAAGATAATTCGCCAGTTTTCCTCCCGAATGAGTGGTTGCGATAAAACCCTCAAGTAATTCCTTGAACCTCTCGGAAGGTGAACG
The DNA here is from genome assembly GCA_029882515.1 of Candidatus Bathyarchaeota archaeon. Taxonomy (GTDB): domain Archaea; phylum Thermoproteota; class Bathyarchaeia; order Bathyarchaeales; family Bathyarchaeaceae; genus JAOUKN01. The sequence continues at coordinate 10,577 of JAOUKN010000007.1, read as the reverse complement.
TTTGGATGCGGCCTCCAAAGCCGAGATAACGTCGAATCCGAAAAGTTCCACATCTCTTGTTATTACTCTGGCTTCCCTTGAAACCGCTAAAGAGGCATCCACTTGAGATAATGAACGAAATATTCTGTAAGGTGGTACACCTGCCCTAGCCAATATTTCCATGTAACCAGTTGTAAAGGGAAGGGCGTCCTCTAACATTCTTTTCATGTTGTCCGCACGATAAATGGGGTAAACATAGAAGCCGATTACGGTGGAGGCCCCGGCAAGTGAACTTATTCCAATGCTAAAGAGCATGGAAGAATAGACGGAAACGTGGAGAATTGAAATCAGAACGAACGGTACAAGTATTAGAGTAAACACTGAAGCAAGCAAAGTTGTCAGAATACACAAGCTAACATATGCCTTAAAACTGATCATCGTACCCGATTTGCGGAGGTTAGTATCTACATCTCTGAATAACGGTAAGAATCGAGCCGTTTTTTCCCCCATAATTCGATAAGCTAACAGCTGAAGTTTTGTTTTCATTTCACTCCCAATCGAGCCCTCTTATAAACACGAGTTGGATCAAGATAGTATTCGCGGATTACTGTGGCTACGTCCGTGTAATTTCGAATGTCATTTTCAGCCATCCACTCTAACACCACTTTCCTTCTATGAAGTTCTTCTCGCACTTCCTCTTCTTCTAGACCTCGTGTCTTCATGGTCCCCTCTAAAATGTGGCTGTGACCACAGTAGGAAAAACTATCATGTTTTGCATTCCAATGATACACTTCATTAGTAATGAGTTCCTTGGTTCTCGAGTCTAGATCTGTAATTTCTGTTACAGTGAAGGTTCTTCTGGATGGCTTACCTTGAATCTCAGTTCGCAGCTGAACCATTATAACATCGATCATGGTGAGGAGAGATCTAGGAATGTTCATAGGTTCGGATTCTAATCGACGAATGGCAGTATCCGCTGATTCAGAGTGAAGTGTGCACATGCCTAGATGGCCCGTAGCCATAGCTTGGAAAAGCGTATATGCTTCTTCCCCACGAACTTCACCCACAATTATATAATCTGGTCTTTGTCTCACTGCAGTTTTCAAAAGATCGAACAACGTGATTTCTCCAGTTCCTTTTCCCTGGAGTCCAAATCCTGGTCGCACAACCGAAGGAATCCAATTCTCATGAGGTAAGTTAAGTTCTGCGGTGTCTTCGACGCTTACGATTTTCAGTTCGGGTCTTATAAACATTGACAGACAGTTCAGAATGGTTGTCTTACCTGAAGCTACTCCTCCTGCTACAAGAATGGATGCCCTATTTTCAATGGCATACCAGAAGTAAGCAGCCATCTCAGAGGACACGGTATTGAAAGAGATAAGATCCGAAATTGTTAGCGGATCTACACGAAATCGACGGATAGTGAAGGTTGATCCTCTTCGAGTAACTTCGCTTCCGTAGGTTAGTTGAATACGACTTCGGTCGGGGAGAGATGCGTCAAGCATAGGGGTTGCAATAGAAATGTTCTTTCCGGCAAGGTATGCGAGTCTCATTATGAAGGAATCTAGTTCATCTGCATCTCCAAAAACGATGTCAGTAGGTATGGATTCATATTCTCTATGCCAGACATAAATCGGAATGTTAACTCCATCTGCAGATATATCTTCGATCAAAGGATCCTTCATAAGGGCGTCAATCTTTCCGTAGCCGATGAAGTCTCGCAAAATATAATATGTGAGTTTATCGATGGATTCCTTTGGAATTTTTATGCGATAGTCCTTTATTGTTTCTTGGACTTTGCTTTTGAGGTAATCCTCAGCTTTTTCTTTGGTTTCAAGGTCCTTCAAGCTGACATCTATTTCTTCCATGAGGAGACTTTTAATTTCGTTGAGTTTCTCTTCTTCGTCCTTTAGGAGAGTTGGCTCAATTGTTTCGTATCGTATCTTGTGAGTGGTTGGATTCTTCACTACAGCAGCGTAAATATAGGGTTCATGAATAGGGTAAACTTTACGAAATATTGAAGGCTTCCTTTTTTCCTGTGTAGACTTAGGCTTCTTTTCAACGGTCTGCATTTTGACCCCTATCCTATATTCACGAACTCTATCCTTTTTAGACCCGAGACGAGTTAATGTTATATCAGAAGACTTAATAAACTATATGAATGTCGGATACTAAGATGAAGGTTCTACAACAGCGTCTAGAATACAATAGAGCATAACATATGGCATCTATGTATTTCTATGTTAATTCTCAAGCCGCCCAAAAAAGTGAGTTACGCCTCATCAATTCAACAAATTCGTTCAGTACGTTCAGTTCATCTGTTGATAATTGATCTTGGAATTTCGTTAATAGGATTTTAGCATGAGATTCGGGTACTCGCACATAAAGCGTATCTTCTTCAAAGATATGTCGTCCTACAATCGGTTTATCCAACGAAATGGCCACTTGCATTCCCGTTTTCGCCTCAGAAACTGATTGCCCCTTATCCTGAATCTGCTTGATCTCACCAATATCTACGCCATCTTCTTTAGAAAGGGAGTATTTTGGTTTTATCACTCCAGCTAAAACTTCGATCCCTATAATGGCGGGTCTTGCTCTCCTAAAAACGCAACCAGAGAGAATTTTTATTTTGCCTGGTCTAACCAAGTTCTTGAGTTGTTTCTGGAGACGAGCATTCTGTTCACTTTTCATCCATTTTGTATAGTTGTCAATGAGATGGTAAATGATGTTGTGCTGGAAGATAGGAATCTTTCTGTTTTTCGCTTCTTCCTCTGCATCTTGTAGCATCTTTACACTAAAGGCTAGAACAGCTCCATAAAGGGGTTCATGTTCCTTAACCACTGCGGCTTCTGTTATGTCTCGTTTGGAAACATCGCCAACATCTGCGAGTCGTATGGGAATATTGTTTGACCTTAAGCATTCACTGACTGCCTCGAGAGAACCCAACGTATCCGTTTTTAACACAACACCTTCCAAATCAGTGGCAATTCTAATCTTCTCCACTTCTTCCAAAACAGTCTTGGCGTACTTCTCAAGATCGGCTTCGGAAGGAACCACGTATAAGGGTGCACCAGCTAAGGCTTCCTCAAGATTCGGCGCTGCGATTTTTATTCCAGCTGCGGCTGAAACCGCGTCCACTGAAGAGAATTTGTCGCGCGGGTCCCTGATCTCGTCTAGAGGCTTGGGCAAAAGGACAGCGCGGACGTTGGTCACAATGGGTTTTTCTTTGGCCCCCACGACGATAATGTCGCCCTTTTGAAGGACTCCATCATAAATGATGGCATTAATGGTGATCCCAAGCCCGGGTTCCTCCTTAACTTCTAACACTGTGCCCTTTGCGGGGCCCTTTGTGACGCGGAGGCGAGAACGCAAATGTTGTTGAACTAAGCCGATCAGGACGACTAAAAGTTCTGGTATGCCCTCACCTGTCTTGGCGCTTGTCGGAACAATGGCCACGGTTCGAGTGAAGTCAGATATCTTTTCAAATCGATCAGCCCGAAAATCAAGTCTAGAAAAAGTCCCTATAATCGCGTATAAACGTTCGTCTAAATCTTGGCGAACATATGGATCTTGATCTTGGTATGAGGCTGAAAAAGATGCACCAAGCTTAGATTTCCACCCAGGTAAGCGGTCAATTTTGTTTGCTGCCACGAGAAAGGGTGTTTTCCTCGCCTTGAGGATGTCAATACACTCAGATGTCTGAGCCTCAAATCCCTTTAGGATATCAATCACAAGAATCGCGATGTCCGCAACTGTACCCCCTCTTTTCCTGAGGTTGGCAAAAGCTTCGTGGCCAGGCGTATCAATGACAAGCAATCCGGGAATTCGCACCCTTTTTCTCAGTCCCTTCAGGAGGGGCCCGCATATCTTGGTAAGGGTCTTAACAGGAAAGAAACTTGCACCAATGTGCTGAGTTATGCCCCCAGCTTCACGGGCTTGAACACTACTTTTTCTGATCCGATCTAGCAGAAGAGTCTTTCCGGTGTCGACTGGCACCCAGCAAGTATCTACTTAGCTGAGTTATGCCCGAGCACACAGACTATCGGTTGTCGAACAGGCAATTCAGACCCTCTGCTTGGCTAAAATGTAAGATCGTCTTTTTAACTTTGCTATTGCCTTCTGCCTTCTTGATCTATCTTTTTAAAGAGAGATACTAATTGCCTCCTTTATCCGTTGAATTAATTGATCGAGATGTTCTGTGATTGAGAGAAACCCTCTTTGAGAAGGCAACCCAAAGTTCGGTAAACAAGTAAGTTTGCTATTTGCCGAACATTTTTCTGATGGCGAAGACTTTGTGGAACGGTCCCAAACTTAGCAGATAGGAATCTATTCGTACTCTGTGAAGATGTGCTCCGCAATTTCCCCTTTTTTCTGTTTTAGGCCGTCGCATGCGCAAAACGTAGGAAAGAAAAATGATAGCTGAAAGATTTCAGGTTTTTCGTGGCTATCTCTCGAGTGTGAAGGCTTCTCTTTGCTTGGTTCGTGTTGGGATGTGATCCGTTGGCATTCTTTCTTCTGGTTTTTTGCTTAACCCTATTGGTTGAAGTTTTTTTGCCAATTCTAAGGCTGTGTTCAATTTTGTGTTTCTTTCGGCGTAAATCTCAAATAGAACCTCGCCCTTTTCAATGTGTTCTCCAAGTTTTATTTTCAGTATGACTCCAGCTGCCTTTTCTTTGGGGGCGCCTGCTTCTCTGGCAACTTGAACAATGCTCCTGTTGTTGATCCATAAGACTCTGCCGTCTTTGTCCGTTGTTATTTTCGCTTTTTTGGATCCAAGTTTTATGTCCTCAGGTTTTATACTCGGGTTTCCGCCCTGTGCCTCGATTATTTGTCTGAGCTTTCTTTCCGCTTTTCCTGATTTTAGGAGGCTTTCCGCCTTTTGTTTTCCATTTTCGATGCCAATCATTTGAAAAAGTTTGCCTGCGATGGTTGTTGCTTTTTCTTTAAGGTCAGCTGGACCGTTTCCCATGATTGTAGATAATGCTTCTCTTGCTTCTAACGCTGGACCTATAGCGTACCCGATAGGTTGTTCTCCAAAGGTTACTGCACATTGGACACTTATTCCCAATCGCTTCCCTAACTCTATGAAATCGTGTGCAAGTGCATTTGCGCTGCCAATTGTTTCTACTTTTGCACCTCTTCCGGTTGGGATGTCTATAACTACGTGTGTGGCGTTTATGGCTTTTTTCTTGCTCATAATTGATGGAAGAAGCAATGGGTCTATCGCCAGTGGGTACTCAATTTGGATGAAAATGTCATCTGCTGGAGCTAACTCTAAGGCGCCGCCCCAAACCATACAACCATTCGTTTTCCGGACTACCTCTTTTATTTCTTCGATAGTTAGGTTCACTGGACAGAATGTTTCAACGCGGTCCGCGGTCCCTGCCGGAGAAGTGACTGCTCTGGAGGAGGTTTTGGGTATGATAAAACCAGCTGCGGCGATAATTGGTACTATTAAAAGTGTTGTCTTGTCGCCGGGTACTCCACCTATGCTGTGCTTGTCTAGAATTGGAGTTTTATCAAGGGTCAGTGTGCTACCAGTTTCCACCATGGCTTTCGATAAAGCTTCAATTTCGTCCATGCTTAACCCATGAATATAGAGCGCAGTTACAAAGGACGCGATTTCAATGTCGCTTAGGTGACGTTCCACAACCTCCTCAACTATCGTTTTCACTTCGTTTTCTCGTAAAGTTTCACCGCGTATTTTGGCTTGAACATAATTAAGTGCCTCAGGTCTTTCTGCAGGTTGCACTTCAATGGTTTCTCCATTCTTCATTCCGAGCTTTGTTGAGATCTCTTGGTAGACTCCCACATAGTTACGTGGAAAGTTGCTAGCAATGTTGACGATAGCGATTAAATGTTCATTTTTATGGGTTATTTTCACTCTGTCGGATGAATGTACTCCGATAAGACTCGCGGTTTCGTCGTCTAATATGGCTATTCTTCTTCCACCGGCTTGGATGTCTAGAAGTCTGGCTTGCAACTTCATTCAGACTCACTCTTAATCAAAAAGTAAAGTGAATCAATGCTTAAAGGCTTTAAGCAGCTCAATCCAATAAACAAAATTGAGAGGCTTGGGTCAGTTTGAGATACGTAGATTTTGTGGACCTCAATTATAAACCTAAAGAAACAGATGTTGTTTGCACGTTTTACGTTGAACCAGAAGGTGTCAGCATAGCGGAAGCTGCAGGCGGGGTATGTGCGGAGAGTTCGATAGGAACGTGGACAGAACTCACAACAGTAAAGTCCTATGTTCAGAAACTTGCCGCTCGCGTCTTTAGTTTAGAAAGAAATAACGTGAGAATAGCTTATCCGATTGAACTTTTCGAGCCAGGAAACATGCCCAACATATTGAGTAGTGTTTCAGGAAATGTCTTCGGATTAAAGACTCTTAAGAACTTACGGCTTAACGACATCCACTTTCCGCAGGATCTTATCAGAAGCTTCAGGGGTCCAAAATACGGTGTTGAGGGGATTCACGAGCTTTTAAGAGTTTATGATCGGCCATTGGTGGGAACAATAATTAAGCCTAAACTTGGGTTGACAACTCTGGATCATGCAAAAGTTGCCTATGAAGCTTGGGTTGGAGGTTGTGACATAGTGAAGGACGATGAGAACTTGAGCAATCAAAGGTTTAATCCATTTGAAGACCGTGTCATAAAGACATTGGAGAGTCGAGACAGAGCTGAAGAAGAAACTGGTGAAAGAAGAGTTTACATGGCTAATATTACAGCGGAGACGGAGGAGATGCTGAGTAGAGCTGAGTTTGTTCTTAACCATGGTGGAGAATACGTCATGGTTGACGTTATAACCTGTGGCTTTTCCGCTTTACAGACGCTACGTGAACAAGATTTTAACCTCATAATTCATGGCCATAGAGCTGGGCATGCAGCGTTTACCAAAAATCCTAAGCATGGAATTTCGATGCGGGTAATAGCGAAAATAGCTAGAATAATAGGTGTGGATCAGCTTCACGTGGGCACTGTTGTTGGAAAAATGTTTGAAACAAGAGAGGAAGTCGCGGAGAACTATGAAGCACTGAAGGAAGAAATGAGCGGGTTAAAACGAGTTTTGCCCGTTGCCTCGGGCGGTTTGCATCCAGGATTAGTTCCTGCGTTAATCGAGTTTTTCGGAGAAGATTTGGTAATCCAAGCTGGGGGAGGGATTCACGGTCACAGAGATGGAACAGTTGCAGGAGCAAGAGCTATGCGACAAGCGGTAGATGCGACTTTAAGGGGCATGTCTCTACGCGAATATGCTAAAGAGCACCGAGAACTTGAAACAGCACTGCAAATATGGGGACAACACGCTTAGCGGTTTGGTTACTCAAGAACCCACGGATATTTTCTATGCATCACTTGGATTATTGAGTGAGGAGAGATTATCCCCTCTTCACATATTATGCCGTGAATAAAATCTCTCCTTGTAATATCAAAGGCAGGGTTTTTTATGATTAAGTTTTTTGGAGGATTTTCCCAAATTTCATTTGGGCTTCTTTCCTCTATTTTTTCATAGTCTCCGTACATGGTTATGGGGTCGAACTTTAGAAGTTCAGAAACCACGTAGAATGGTGTTCTGGCTTCCTGAGCTATGAGGGCGATCATGCTTGTTCCAATTTTGTTCACCACATTTCCCTCTGAGGTTATGGCATCTGCTCCCACAATTACAAGGTCAACGTGATTCATGAAAAAGCGTGCAGCGGAGTCCACAATCAAAGTAGTATTCACGCCTAATTCTAACATTTCTTTCGTGGTTATTCTGCCTTGAAAGACAGGTCTACTTTCAGTGCAGATAACTTCAAAGGATCTTCCTTCTAGTTTAGCTCTTCTCAACAAATAAGTGACTGTTGATGAGTGGCAGTGGGTTAGAATTACTGAATTGTTCCTAATTCTTTTACCTCCTATTTCAGCAATTTTTCTTTTTGAATCTTCAAGATTTTTGAGAAACTCTTGAGAAGTGAAGGAGACTATTTCAGCTAGTTCCTCAACTTTTTCATGGACACTTTTTTCTACTTGACTTATTATCCATCGGACAGCATTTCTCATGAACGGCTCGGTCTCTCTTGAAGAAAAGAGGATTTCCTTGGCCTCTGAGAGTTCCTTCATGAATTCTTTTTTGTTCTTCGCTTTTGTTTCTTTCGCTAGAGTTTCTATCGCTTGTATGACGGCTACGGCGACGTTTCTGGCGCCTTGAACTTCAAGCCGTTTTATTCTCATAGCGGTTGTTTGAATTGGTTTTAACAATAGTTTTCACCGTAAGGACAGTCATCTTTTTAGTCAGCAAAGGCACTAAAACTTTTGGTAGGATGATTTTGGCTGTCTGTGTGACAAAAATTGCCGCACTCAGAGATTTGCAAGATATACCTCGAATTCTTAGAGACTTGTACATGTTAACTGAATGGAAAAGAATAGGGCTTGCACGTCGGTATGTGGTAAATTGGAAATACATTCTTTCCATAATAAAGTAGCCGTGCTTCGGAGCAAAGGTATGTGCCGACGATATTTGGAGCCTAATAGCAACCATATGTTGAAAACGACCTTTTTTCCAAAGATCCAAAAGGTAACGAAAAAAGTCGACAACATACGCGCTTTTCATGCGTCAAAAGGCCGCTTGGCACAAGCCTAGAAGTAGCAGTCAGAAAGCCTAGCAAAGCCACCACTACTTTCAAGCCTAGTCCGCTAAGCTTTATGCGGATTGCGCCAGTTTACGATTGAAAGCTTTAGTCATATCTTGAAAAGAAGCACCAGCCAGAATCTTCAAGGCTTGCTCATGCGTCAACAGGCTCTTACTTTTCATTGCAGTTGTTGTTGTTTTCTGAAATTTTCGTTTACCAACAACAACTCCCAGTTCGCTCGCGCACACACAACAGATCATGTATCCGCCTATATTTGACGCCAAATAAAGGGGGCATCAAATTGTGCGCACACACACGATGGGTCGCCTTATAGGCACATAACTCGCCACACATGAATGCCATATCAATGTTAGAAACCATTTTGTCAGAGGTAGGCATCCCAGAAGTAAAACAGTTTTAAAGGGCAAACTGGTACTAATTATTTTTTTATAGGAGGAGAGCAATGCAGACAGAGTCCTTTGAGAACGCACTTCTGCTGGCAATCAACCCGATACTTAAATCAATCATAGAAAAGTTTGACGTAGACTGTGAGCAAGACGGAAGTTTATTAATAAGTTCTCTAAAGGACTTTTTCGGAGAAAATGTCAAGCTCTGCAGAAATTGCGAAAGCTTGAACCGAAAATTGGCAAATCCACTTTTCGAAATTAGTAGCAGACTCCTGCGGGCTGATAAGAAATTCATGAAAGACAGATTTTTAGATCAGGAGTATAGAGACGCATGGCTAAAAGGATTCGCTTTAATGATAAAAGGGGTCAAAAAATATGGCATACAAATCCCCTTTACCCCCGCAGGTCCCGCGGAAGTAGTCTGGAATTTCACATACTCGTGCAACCTCAAATGCAAACACTGTTACGAAGACGCTGGACCTCACCGACCCGAACTAACCACGGAACAGGCATGCATGGCGATAGACAAACTATCTAACATTGCAGGAGTCGGACTTCCAGCCTTATCCTTCTCTGGCGGAGAACCTCTTATCAGAAAGGATTTCTTTGAAGTTGCAGCCTATGCAAGAAAGAAGATACCCTACTTAAGCATCGCGACAAATGGCACATTACTCACAAAAGACAATGTAAAGAAGCTCAAAGAGATGGGCATAGAATACGTGGAAATAAGCCTTGATGGCGCCAGCAAAGAAGTCCATGAACGTTTTAGAATGGTGTCTGGCTGCTTTGAAAAAACGATGGATGGAATACGGAATTGTGTGGATGAAGGTCTGGACACATGTATAGCCACAACAGTTCACCGGGACAACTTGAACGAAGTTTCGAAAATAATGGATATCGCAGAAGAATTGCAAGCGAGATTCATGCACTTTAACTACATCCCAACAGGAAGAGCCAAGGAACTTGTAGAACTCGATCTAACCCCCAAAGAAAGATTATTGCTTCTTGAAACCATTGCTAAACGAATTGTCGGATTATATCTAAAAGTAAAAGAGGAAGAGGAAAAATTTGGAAAATCTCAGATAGCCGTTGACAGGTTTTTCAGCACTTGCCCTCAATTTGCAAGTGTGGTAAAGAGACTTGCAATGGAGAAAGGAGAGGGGTTCACCGTATCCGCTCATTATGCCGCTAAGAAGGGCGTAGAAGCGGTAGCAAACTTCCTAGGCGGGTGTGGGGCTGGAAGACTCTACATTGCCTTAGAACCCAATGGGGACATAAAACCCTGTGTTTTCTTCCCAACAAATAAGCACACAGTGCTCGGAAACATATTAAAAGCTAGTTTTGAACAAATTTGGGACAATGATCCCATGCTTTGGAATCTAAGAAAAAGAGAAAATCTAGAAACCTACGAAATAGACGGCCGAGTTATCGGATGTGGGAACTGTAAGGATAAATACATATGTGGAGGATGCAGAGCGAGATCCTACAGCTATTTTAATGGGAACTTAAACGCAGCAGACATCGGTTGCATTGATAACGAGGAAATCTGGAAAAAAGTTATGAAACTACCTAAATAA